>NZ_CAMBNZ010000005.1 GCF_945869175.1 Limnohabitans sp. Rim8
CGAATGGGTGGCGCCGGGCCGGGTCACGTATTGGGTGATGCCAGGAGAAGCTGGGCGCATTTGCAGTTGCTGGCGTGCGATTTGCTCAACGCGCAAAGGCGTGGCCTGGGCGCGTCGCTCGACCTGCAGGCGGTCGTGGTCCACTTCCAGGCGTTTGGCTTCTTTGTTGGCCGATTCGAGCGCCATGAACAAACGGCGGGTTTCATACTGGCTGTGCACCAGCACCAGCGCACTGGCCAACACGGCCAACAACAAGAAAATACTCAAACGGGTCATGCCGGCACCTCGGTGCGCTCGGCCATGCGCATGATCGCGCTGCGCGAGCGGGGGTTGCCGCGCACCTCGGTCTCGCTGGGGCGAATGCGGCCATGCGTCTTCAAGCGCATCTTGACCGGCTCGGCAAACGGCACACGCCGGTCGACCACCTCTTTGGAGTGCTTGGCCATGAACTGTTTGACGATGCGGTCTTCTAGCGAATGGAAACTGATCACCACCAAACGACCACCCGGTGCCAACACATGCAGACTGGCTTCTAACGCTTGTTCGAGCTCCGCAAGCTCTGCGTTGATGAAAATCCGAAAAGCCTGAAATGTCCGCGTTGCAGGGTTCTGGCCCGGCTCGCGAGTTTTGACCGTGTCAGCCACGAGCTGGGCCAAATCGGTGGTGGTTGAAATTGGGCCCCGCTCTTGTCGGCGAGCCACAAGCGCCTTTGCAATCTGAAAAGCAAACCGTTCTTCGCCATAGTCACGTATCACCTCCGTGATTTGATCCACCTCTGCTGTGGTCAACCAATCGGCCACACTTTGTCCGCGCGTGGTGTCCATGCGCATGTCCAGTGGGCCGTCAAAACGAAAAGAAAAACCCCTCTCGGGGCTGTCAATTTGGGGGGAGCTGATGCCCAGGTCCATCAAGACGCCATCGACACTGCCGGGCGGCAGTTCACCCAGGTTAGAAAAGCCTTCATGACGGATCAGAAACCGGCTGTCTGCAATGCATTCAGCTTCGGCTATAGCTTCCAAGTCTTTGTCAAAAGCCTGCAAACGGCCTTGAGGTGACAAACGCGACAAAATCAAGCGGGAATGTCCGCCTCGACCGAATGTGGCATCCACATAGCGGCCGTCGGCACCGGCCGAAGCCTGCAGCAATTCGTCAACGGCCTCATTCAAAAGGACCGTGATGTGGGTCAGTTCAGAGGTGCTCATGGCATTCAGAACGAGAAGTCCTTGAACACATCGGGCATGTCGCCCTGCATGGCCTGCGCTTCTTGCGCGTCGTAGGTGGTTTTGTCCCACAACTCAAAGTGGTTGCCCATGCCCAAAAGCATGGTGTCTTTGGAAATGCCTGCGGCTTGGCGCAGCTCTGGGGAGATCAAAACGCGCCCGGTGCCATCCATCTCAACGTCCATGGCGTTGCCCAAAAAGATACGCTTCCACCACTGGGCCGACATGGGCAATGCGGCGATGCGTTCGCGGAACTTTTCCCACTCGGGGCGGGGGAACACCATGAGGCAGCCGTGCGGGTGCTTGGTGATGGTCAGCTGGCCTTGGGCTGTCGCGCTCAGGACGTCACGGTGCCGGGTCGGTACAGACAACCGCCCTTTGGCATCCAGACTCAGCGATGAAGCGCCTTGAAACACAGCGAAGACCTTTTTCAGTTGAAATGCACCAGCGGAGACACTTTCCCCCACTTATTTGCACTTTTTTGCACTGTATCAGGAATTCAGTGCAACTCAACTGGTTTAGATCATTTTTTTCAATGAAATCAATGGCTTAGCGCTGAAATTGAACCCAACCACGCGGAGAATTTCTTTGTAAATTAGGCACTTACAAGAGGCATTGAAAGTAAGCTGTGAAGGAAATTTAAATATGAAAATGAAGCCATGCCGTGACGGTCAGAAGCGTTTTTTCCAAGCTGTGCAGGCTTGGGCCGTAAAAAAACCCCTGAAAAGGGGTTTTTTCGGCAACCGCGGGAGATACCGCGCTCAATCACCAAACATTTTTTGCTTCAACTCACGGCGCTGCTGCGCCTCAAGGGACAAAGTCGCGGTGGGCCGGGCCAACAAACGCCCCACGCCAATGGGTTCGCCAGTCTCGTCACAATAGCCATATTCGCCGCCATCGATCAAGGCAATGGATTGCTCGATCTTCTTGAGCAGCTTGCGCTCACGGTCACGGGTGCGCAGCTCCAATGCATGCTCTTCTTCGATCGTGGCACGGTCTGCCGGATCCGGCACCACCACGGTGTCTTCACGCAAATGCTCGGTGGTGGCGCCTGCGCTGTTCAAGATCTCTTGCTTCAAAATCGACAACTTGCGTCGAAAGTAAGCCAACTGCACGTTGTTCATGTAAGCATCGTCCGACATGGCCAAGATTTCGGCATCGATCAGCGCCTCAACAGGCTTGGTTTTCCAGTTGTTGGCCAGCTTGGGGTCTTTCTTGACCGGTGCAAACGGCGCAGACACGACGGCCACCGGCGTCGTGGGCATGAAACTGGATTTTGCAGCCGTAGAGGCCACTGCGGGAGGCAAAGAAGGCACCGTGATTTGGGCCAAGCGTGCAGAAGGACGTGTGGCACGCACCAATTGTTCAGGCGCTGCGGGTGCGGCCACGGTTGCCACCATTTCGGCCACTGGGGCGACCGGGGTGGTCGGTGTCGCCACTTTTTTAACTGTCATAGGTTTCACTTCAGGTACAGGAGTCGCCTTTTTAGTGGACGACACAGGCGCCACCTTGGCCTTGGAGGCTGGAGTTGGCTTGGGGGCTGTCACCACCGCTTTTCGAGCGACAGGGGCGACAGCTTTGCTTTTGACGGGCATGGATTTGGAAGCAGCCACCACCTTTTTGGGGCTCTTGCTTGTATTGCCTGCAGGTGGCACAGGTTTGTTTTTCACCACCGGCTTCGGGGCAGATGGGGCCACCTTCTTGGCCTTGCTCAAAGATTGAACTGGGGTTGCCGATTTGGCGGGCACAGGTTTCTTGGCGGGCACCGCTTTGGCCGAGGTGGTTTTCACAGGGGCCGCCACTTTTTTCTTCGGGGTCGTCACGTCTTGTCTCCTAGCCGTGTGAAAAGGCAGGCCCACACCTTTTGCTACCAAGTAGCAAGCGATTGAAAAACCTGTTGATTTGGATTTCAAACCCCTGGTACAAATTGGTTGGGGTTGAACCGCCTCCCCGAAAGGGGGAGGCTTCAGGCGGGCGATTGTAACGACAAGAACGGTTAAAAATGCCCAGACCCAGATTAAATGACGGGTTCACCGTGCATTAAAGCACCCGAATGACAGCGGGCGTCGTGGACAGAAACGGGTCCAAGAGCCGGTCAAACCAAGCACTGCTCCAGGCCTTGTAACAAGATGTCCTTGGGCAGATCAATGCCAATGAACACCATCTTGCTCGTTTTGGTTTCGCCATCGGCCCACATGGGGCCCAAATCGCTGCCCATGAGTTGGTGCACGCCTTGGAAAATCACCTTGCGCTCGGTACCGCGCATGTTCAACACCCCTTTGTAGCGCAGCATACGCGGGCCATAGATGTTGACAATGGCACCCAAAAAATCTTCCAGCTTGGCGGGGTCAAAGGCTTTGTCAGAGCGGAAAACAAAGCTTTTCACATCGTCATCGTGGTGATGGTGGTGACCCTGACCGTGGGCATGGTCGTTCTGGTGTGAGGGGTGGTCGCAGTGCTCACCGTGCTCATGGTCATGCGCGTGGTCATGTTGGTGTGAGGGGTGATCGCAATGCTCACCATGCGCATGGTCGTGGTCGTCTTCTTTCAGGAAGTCGGGATCGATGTCCAATTTCGCGTTCAAATTGAAGCCCTTGAGATCGAACACTTCAGACAAGGCCACGTCGCCAAAATGCACCACTTTTTGAGGGGCGCGCGGGTTCATGTGTTTCAGGCGGTGCTGCAAGGCATCCAACTCCTGAGGCGAGACCAGATCGGCCTTGCTGATGAAAATCTGATCGGCAAAACCCACCTGGCGACGCGCCTCTTGGCGGTCGTTGAGTTGTTGGGCGGCATGTTTGGCGTCCACCAGGGTCAAGATGGAGTCGAGCAAATAGGTCTCGGCGATCTCGTCGTCCATAAAAAAAGTCTGCGCCACGGGGCCAGGGTCGGCCAAGCCGGTGGTCTCGATCACGATGCGGTCAAAACTGAGCAAGCCTTTGCGCCGTTTGGCGGCCAGAAGCTGCAAAGTCACGCGCAAGTCTTCGCGGATGGTGCAACAGATGCAACCATTGCTCATTTGGATGATCTGCTCATCGGTTTCCGACACCAGGATATCGTTGTCGATGTTTTCCTCGCCGAACTCATTTTCAATCACGGCGATCTTCTGGCCATGGGCCTCGGTCAGCACGCGTTTGAGCAGGGTGGTTTTGCCCGAACCCAAAAAGCCGGTCAGGATGGTGGTGGGGATCAAGGACATGGCACGGTTCCGTTGCGGGTCAAAAAAGCACAAGGTGGGGAGTGTAGCGATGAATGCCAAGCCCGCGTATGCCTGTCCCGCATGGCCTCACGCCACACAAGCCCAGCATCGCTGGGGCTTTATTTTCGTTTGGCGCGGGGATGCGCCGCGTCGTAGGTCTTGGCCAGGTGCTGAAAATCCAGCCGCGTATAGACCTGGGTGGTGCCGATGTTGGCATGGCCCAACAACTCTTGAACGGCCCGCAGATCGCCGCTGGACTGCAGCACATGGCTGGCAAACGAGTGGCGCAACATATGGGGGTGAACCGGCGTGGCCAGGCCCGCCAACAGACTGCGGCGCTTGAGGCGCTGGGCCACACCGCGGGGTGTCAGGCGCGTGCCGTGCTGCCCTGGAAACAGTGCCAAAGCCAAAGGGGAGGCGCCCCTTGCAGGCGCTGTCAGCATGCCGGGCAACTGAGGACGCACGGCCAGCCAATGCGTCAGCGCTTCCATGGCGCAACGGCCCAGGGGCACGGTTCGGCGCTTGCTGCCTTTGCCTTGCACATGCACTTCAGCATTGGGCAAGTCGATCCAGCCGCGGCCGGCACGCGCCGCATCGGTGCTCGCCACCACGTCCAGCCCGGTCAACTCGGCGATGCGCAAGCCGCAGCCATACAGCAACTCCACCATGGCCGCGTCACGGGCCTCCAGCCAAGGGTCGTCTTTGTCTTCTGCATGCTCGGCCAGTTGCACCGCTTCGTCCACGCCCAGTGCTTTGGGCAAGGGCTTGGCCACACGCGGTGCCCGCACATCGACCACCGGGTTTTGGGCGATCAGGCCCTCGCGCCCCAGCCAGGTGTAAAACCCGCGCCAGCCGGACAATATGAGGGCGATGCCGCGCCCACTGCGTCCAGCGCTATGCATCTGCGCCACCCAACGGCGAACATGGCCGCTTTGCACCTGCAGCAAAGGCACTTTCGAGGCGGCCGACATCTGGGCCAAGCGGGTCAAATCCAACGCGTACAGCGTGCAGGTGCGTTCGGCCAAGCGTTTTTCAAAGCGCACATGGTCCAGATAACGCATGACGAGCGGATCGGGGGCCGCCGCGTCCGACATGGCAGCATCCGACACAGTTCAGGCCTGCGGCTTTTGCAACACCGACAAGGCTGCGCCCGCCAGCTCGGCCAGGCGCTCCAGCAAGTCGGTACCCATCTGGCTGTTGAAGCGCTGCGCATCGGGTGAGGCCAACACCAACAGGCCAAAAGCAGCTTGACCCGGAGCCGGCCGCAATGCCAAAAGTGCCAAAGATGCGGCTTGGTTGGGTTCTGACAACCACTGCACGGCTTCGTAACCCGAATTGATCCCCACATAGGGCCGGTCCAGCGAAGTGGCCAGGACTTGCACCGCCTCGGTCACACCCTGTGCGTAGGCTGCTTGGGCGTATTCCCCCTGCAGTGACCACAAACGCAAAGCCACCTGCGGCACCTGGAACAAATCCCGGATGTTGTCGACCGCCGAATCCGCCAAATGGTCGTGCGGCGTGACCAGCAGTTCGCAGGACCAACGGTGAACTTTGTCGGTCAACACCATGTTTTCGCTGCCGTGGCGCATCATGTCCATGATGCGGTGCTCCAGACCCTTGATCTTGTCGCGCAGCATTTGTGCCTGACGCTCTTGCAATCCGACCGTGCGGTGGCTTTGAGGGTGGGTCAGTTGCACCGTCGCCAACAGCGAGGCGTGGCGCTCGAAAAAGTCAGGTGTGTTCACCAAGTAGTCGGCGATGTCGTCTTCGGTGATCGGGCTCATGGGGTCAGGGGTCTTCATGCGGAGGGCTCCAGAAATTCAAAGGTGGTCGGGCACATCGATGCTGCCCTCAAAAACAGAAGTGGCCGGGCCGGTCATCCACACCGGACTGTCGGGCTGCCCAGCCCACTCAATGGTCAACACGCCGCCGCGGGTCTGCACGTCCACAAGGGCGTCCAACCATCCCTGGCGTATGCCTGCAACCACGGCGGCACATGCGCCCGTGCCGCAAGCCAAGGTTTCGCCAGTGCCACGCTCGAACACGCGAAGCTTGATCTGGTGACGCGAAACGATCTGCATGAAGCCCGCATTCACCCGCTTGGGGAAAGCCGGGTGGTTTTCAATCAGAGGGCCTTGGGCCAACACCGGAAAGCTGTCCACACTGTCCACGCGCTGCACGGCATGCGGATTGCCCATGGACACGACCCCGACCCGGGCAATACCCAGTTCGCCCAACACCAAATCAAAGACAGGCCAGCCGTTCACCTGGTCGCTGATGAGGCCCATGGGATTGAAAGGCACCAGCGCCCAATCGAACACAGGTGCGCCCATGTTCACCGTCACCCGACCATCGGGATTCATGCGCAGCTCGATCTCGCCTCTTTGCACCTTCACACGCACCGTGGTTTTGTCGGTCAAGCCTTTGTCGTTCACATAACGCACGAAGCACCGGGCCCCGTTGCCACAGTGCTCCACCTCGCCACCGTCGGCGTTGTGGATCACGTATTCAAAATCCAGGCCAGGGGCGGGCGATGGGCGAACGCTGAGGATCTGATCGGCCCCTACGCCAAAGTGTCGGTCGGCCAAAAAACGGTACTGCGCCGTGCTCAGGCCCAGACGACCTTGCGTCTCGTCGAGCACGACAAAGTCGTTGCCGGCCCCTTGCATTTTGGTAAAGCGGATGTGCATGGTATAGATTATCGCCTTTGGCCTACCACATCTCAGCCGACAGGTCACACCGACACAAGTCAACAGATAATGGGATATGGCACGCACATCCCAACTCCTTTACCCCCAACGCGAACCTGCTTTGCTGCGCCCTGCCGCCACCGTGCTGCTGCTGCGCGACTGCCCGCAGGGCATTGAAGTGTTGATGACCCGCCGCTCGATGATGGCCAGCTTTGCACCCGGGGCCTATGTGTTCCCGGGTGGCGGCATCGACGCCGCCGACGCCAACAGCCACGGCATGGCCAAACGCCGCCCCACGCAAAGTGACTTGCACCTGACACAGGCTGTTGCGGCCATCCGCGAAAGTTTCGAGGAACTGGGCATTTTGTTCGCCCACCATGCCGATGGCCGATGGGCTGACCCCAGCGACATCGCCGCCATCGACCGTCAAGGCCCATTTGCCGCGCAATGCCTGAACCGAGGCCTGACGCTGGCGGCCGACCAAGTGTTTGTGCTGGCCCACTGGATCACCGACCGCGACCTGCCGCGCCGATTTGACGTGCCCTTTTTGGTGGCCCGCATGCCCGAGGGCCAAACCCCAGTGGCGGACGAATCCGAACAATTCGAGCCGGTTTGGGTGCGGCCGCAAGAGGCATTGGACCGCCATGCGCTGGGGCAGTTTTTCATCATTTTCCCGACCATCCGCACGCTGGATCGACTCCAAGCCTTTGCCACGGTGGACGCGGTGCTGAAAGCCTGCGCTGAAAACGACGAACCGCTGTGGACCAGTTGCCCCCGGGCAGGCTGGCTGGCGGGCCAGGAAGCGCGTTACATGGAGCACGAAGCGCCGTTTGGCGAACTGGCTCTGGTCACGCCTGACGGCCAAATCCACCACCACCTGGACTGGCAAACCGAGCAAGCTGTTTCTTTGCTGAAAAACGTGCAACGCCTCACGGCCCCCAATCCCGGCGTGATGACCGGCCCTGGCACCAACAGCTATTTGGTGGGCGACCCGAACACCGGCTTCGTGGTGATTGACCCGGGCCCAGCCGACGAGGCGCACCTGCAACGCCTGTGGCGTGCAACAGGCGGGCAAATCAAGGCCATTTTGTGCACCCATTCGCACCCGGACCACTCGCCTGGCGCAGCCCCGCTGCAAGCGTTGTGCACGCTCCAACCGCCGATTTTGGGCCTGGCCTCCAAAACCACCGCTCGCGCCAACAGCCGCTTCACACCCGATCGCGAATTGGCCGATGGTGAAAAATGGGTCTTGAACGGCACGGGGGTCGAGGGCGACATCACACACACCCTGCGGGTGCTGCACACGCCCGGCCATGCGGCCAACCACCTTTGCCTGGTGCTGGAGGAAGATGGCCTACTGTTTTCGGGCGACCATGTGCTCAATGGCAGCACCACCGTGATCGACCCGCCTGACGGCCACATGGGCGACTACCTCGACTCGCTGGACAAACTGGCGGCAGCTTGCAAAGCCGGAAACATCGAATTCATCTTGCCCGCGCACGGCCATGTGCTGGGCTTTGCCCACCAGGCCATCACGCAGCTGCGGGCGCATCGCCTCAGGCGAGAGGCCAAAATTGCCGCGGCCATGCAGGCCCTGCCCCAGGGCAGCTTGCAAGAATGGGTGGAAAAAGCCTACGACGACGTACCGTCCCGCCTGTGGCCCGTCGCCGCACGGTCTTTGCAAGCGCACGTGGACCACATCCGGGAACAAGCCCTGCCTTGACCCTCACTGATCATGATTGAAAGCATTGATGATTTCCTCTGAAGAAGGCATTCGGCTGGCCAAGCGTGTGGCAGCCGACCACAACTGCTCGCGCCGCGAAGCCGAAGCCCTGATCGTGGCCGGTGGCGTGCAGGTCACAGGCAAAATCGTCACCGATCCGGCCCGGCGCGTGCAGGATGAACAAGCCGTGACGGTCAACCGTTTGGTCTCGATGGCCGCACTCGCCCCCATGACCTTGGTGCTGTTCAAGCCTGCGGAACGGGTGGCCAACTTGGCCTGGCTGCAAGACACCGTGGGCCTCAAAGCCCCACAACCTGGTATTTGGGGACATGAGCGCTTGGCCAAAATGCACATGCCCTTGCCGCTGGCCAAGCCGGCCAGTGGGCTGTGCATTTTCACGGACGATGTGGCCGTGCTGCGCCACTTGGAAGACCGCCGCACCCCGATGGAGCAAGAATGGATGGCTACAGTGGGTGGTGAAGTGTCCGAGGGACTTATCAAGGCCCTGAACGGCCCCGGGATCCGCGCCAGCATCAACCGCCAAACCGACGCCGTGACGGTATTGCGCATCGCCGGCAAAGACATCGATGGCCTGGATTTAGGCCGCTGGCTGGACGAACAGTGCCCCCTGCAAGATCTGCGGCGTCAACGCGTGGGGCGCCTGAACCTGGCCCCGTTAGAGCCCCAGCAATGGCGGCAGTTGGAAAGTCACGAACGTTTTTAGTTGATTTCCGACAAAAATACACAGGATTTACCCTTGAAATCAAACGGGCAATCGCCATCTGTGTCAAGAGTCTGAGAAAATTACCAATCAGTCACATTTGCGATTCGCGCATCCTGTGACCGGGGTAATGCCCTGTAAGGCTTGTCCATCGAAACAAGGAGCACACCATGCGTTTGAGCACCAAAAGCCGATTTGCCGTCACCGCGATGATCGACGTTGCACTGCGCGAAGACCGCGGTCCCGTGTCCCTCGCAGCCATCGGCGTGCGCCATCAAATTTCGCTGTCCTATTTGGAACAGCTCTTCAGCAAGCTGCGCCAGCACGGTTTGGTCGAAAGCACCCGCGGCCCCGGTGGCGGCTATTCCCTGTCACGCCATGCCGAAAAAATCACCATGGCCGACATCGTGGGGGCAGTGGATGCGCCCTCGGACGAAGAAGCCGCTGCCGAAGGCGGCTGGATGAACAGCGAGCTGTGGGCCAGCCTGAACGAAAAAATGCTCACCCACCTGCAGTCCATCAGCCTGCGCCAATTGGTGGCCGAGCAACGCACCAAAGGCGTCACCGTTGAGCCAGCTCCTCAGCCGGTGGTCAAGCGCGGCGTCTTTGCCAAGCCCAAAAGCACCTTGAAAATCACCGCGCCCAATTCGGTGTTCGCCTTGGGGGCCAGTTTGATGCCGTCTCGCGGCTGATCTGTTCACGCCACAGACAACCCCCAACCCGCTTCGGCGGGTTTTTTGTGGTTTGCCCACAGGAAAAAAGTGTGAAGCCCGCCGATAAGCCGGATTCTGTGCACAGCGGTTGCCCGCTGCGTGACCGCCATTACTCTGGGCCGGGGGTCGCCCACCCGGCTCGATGCTACCTACCCGCCAACTCACCCCGCGGAACCACAGGGAGAAGGGATGCGGCGAACCACACCCATTCAGGAAGGCCTACTTGGTATTGCTGCGCGTAGAGATTGCCCGTTTCACCCGAACTCAATCGGCTCGTCTCTGTTGCTCTGATCCTCACCTCACGGTGGAGAGGCGTTACCTCCTACGCTGTCCTGTGCAGTCCGGACGTTCCTCCAGTGCTTCCTTTCGGAAATTGCACCAGCGACGGTCTGGCGTGCTTCACCACTTGATTATCGCCTGCGGTCATGTGCTGATGTCGCTCAGGGTCTGCCGTTTCGCGCACAATGGTTTTTTGCCCCTGCCATTTCTCATCGGAGACCGCCCATGAAAGCACACACCATCCTCGAGACCATCGGCGACACCCCTCATGTGCGCATCAACCGCTTGTTTGGCGACCATGCCAACGTGTGGATCAAGTCCGAACGCAGCAACCCCGGCGGCTCCATCAAGGACCGCATCGCCTTGGCCATGGTCGAAGACGCCGAAAAGTCCGGCGCCTTGACACCAGGCGGCACCATCATCGAGCCCACCTCGGGCAACACGGGCATTGGCCTGGCCATGGTCGCGGCCGTCAAGGGCTATAAATTGGTGTTGGTGATGCCCGACAGCATGAGCATTGAGCGCCGCCGCCTGATGCTGGCCTACGGCGCCAGCTTCGACCTCACGCCCCGCGCAGAAGGCATGAAAGGGGCGATTGCCAGGGCCCAGGACTTGGTGGCCAGCACGCCCGGTGCCTGGATGCCCCAACAGTTTGAAAACTCCGCCAACATCGACGTGCATGTGCGCACCACCGCGCAGGAAATTTTGGCTGACTTTCCCGAGGGCATCGACGCGCTCATCACGGGTGTGGGCACGGGCGGCCACCTCACTGGCACAGCCCGTGTACTCAAGGCCAAATTCCCAAACCTCCAAGTCTTTGCGGTCGAACCTGCCGCTTCGCCCGTGATTTCGGGCGGTGCACCAGCACCTCACCCCATCCAGGGCATTGGCGCGGGCTTCATTCCCAACAACCTGGATACCAGCGTGCTCGACGGCGTGATCCAGGTCGATGCCGAGGCGGCCCGTGAATACGCACGCCGCTCAGCGCGTGAAGAGGGCATCTTGGTGGGCATTTCGTCTGGGGCCACGCTGGCGGCCATTGCTCAAAAACTGGCCGATTTGCCTGCGGGCGCCACCGTGCTGGGGTTTAACTACGACACAGGTGAGCGCTATTTGTCGATTGAAGGGTTCTTGCCGGCTTGATCGCTGCGCAGTGCCATCTGCACGGCGATAATCACGGCTTCTTGCTTGATAACCACAAGCCACAGAGGTTGACATGATCCGGATTTCAGAACTCAAACTGCCCCTTTCCGCCGTTCCGGTGGAAGTCCGCCGCGCGGCCAATGCCCCGTCAGAAACCGACGCAGACCGACTGCCCACACCCCACCCCGATCAAGCCTTGCGCCAATTGGCCGCACAGGCACTGGGCATCGCAGAGAACGACATCGCCACTTTGCAGGTCTTCAAACGCAGCTTTGATGCGCGCAAGGCCGATTTGATGGCGGTCTACATCGTAGATCTCGCCCTCAGCCGGGTGGTCAACGAAGCGGCCTTGTTGCACCAGTTCAATGCCAACCCACACATCCAGGCCACCCCCGACATGGCGTGGCACGCGCCCTGCCAAGCCCCGGTCGGTTTTGGTGCAGAACAAGGCGAGCGCCCAGTGGTCGTCGGCTTCGGGCCTTGCGGCATGTTCGCAGCGCTGGCTTTGGCGCAAATGGGCTTCAAGCCCATTGTTCTGGAGCGCGGTAAGCCCGTGCGTGAACGAACCAAAGACACCTGGGGCCTGTGGCGCAAAAAAGTGCTCAACCCCGAAAGCAATGTGCAATTTGGCGAAGGCGGCGCAGGCACCTTCTCTGACGGCAAGCTCTACAGCCAGATCAAAGACCCGCGACATTTGGGCCGCAAGGTGATTCAGGAGTTCGTCAAGGCGGGTGCACCTGCCGACATCCTGTATGCGGCGCACCCGCACATTGGCACGTTCAAGCTGGTCAAAGTGGTCGAGCACATCCGTGAGCAGATCATCGCTTTGGGCGGTGAGATCCGCTTTGAGCAGCGGGTGAGCGATGTGCTGCTCGCGACCACCGCACAGGGCCATCAACTGACGGGCCTGCAAGTGCAGGACTTGCGCACCGGCCAAAGCCAGGCCCTGCACACGCGTCACGCGGTGATGGCCCTGGGCCACAGTTCGCGCGACACCTTTGTCATGCTGCACCGTCGGGGCGTGGCCATGCAGGCCAAGGCGTTTTCGATCGGCGTGCGCATCGAGCACCCGCAAAGCGTGATCGACCAGGCGCGCTGGGGCCGCCACGCAGGCCACCCGCTGCTGGGGGCTGCCGACTACAAGCTGGTTCACCACGCGCAAAATGGCCGGGCGGTATACAGCTTTTGCATGTGCCCCGGTGGCACGGTGGTGGCGGCCACCAGCGAGCCGGGCCGCGTGGTCACCAACGGCATGAGCCAATACTCGCGCAACGAACGCAATGCCAATGCCGGCATGGTGGTGGCCATCGACCCGCCCGACTACCCACTGGACACCGCCGCCTGGCAAGCCGCATTTGGCGAGTCAGACGGCGCGCAGCTGGCGCAAGAAGCCCGCAACTTGGCCGAACAATTGCCTGCCCAATCACACCCGCTGGCGGGCATCGTGCTGCAACGCCAACTGGAAACGCGTGCCTTTGAAGTGGGCGGCAGCAACTACGAAGCCCCCGGGCAATTGGTGGGGGACTTTCTGGCCCAACGTCCCTCCAGTCAGTGGGGCAGTGTGCAACCGTCTTACAAACCCGGCGTGAAACTGGTCGACTTGGCCGATGTCTTGCCCGACTACGCGGTCGCCGCCATGCGTGAAGCGCTGCCGGTGTTCGGCCGCAAGATCCGCGGCTACGACATGGCAGATGCGGTGATGACCGGGGTGGAAACACGCACCTCCTCGCCCCTGCGCATCCCGCGCGGCGAAGACCACCAAAGCACCAACACCCAAGGGCTGTACCCGGCGGGCGAGGGCGCAAGCTATGCGGGCGGCATCTTGTCGGCGGGGGTGGATGGCATCAAGGTGGCGGAATCTTTGGCCCGCCATATCATGGCGCCTGCAAGCTAGACCGACACCATCTGCTTGCGAACAGAGTAGCGTGTCAAGTCGGCCACCTTGTGCAGACCGATTTTACGCATGATGTTGCGCCGGTGCACTTCGACCGTGCTGGGCGCGATCAAAAGGTTGCGTGCAATTTCTTTGGACGAATACCCATCGGCAATCAGGCACAGCACCTGCTCCTCACGTGTACCCAAAAGGTTTTTGGCAGGGCTGTAGCCTGAGCGGACTTTTCTGAAGCAATCCATCATCTCTGATGCAGCCGATTGGCACAGATACACACGCCCTGATGCCGCCGCACATATTGCGGACATCAATTCGTCAATGCTGCTCAATGTGCGCTACACCTCATAAAGAACCATTAAGAGCCATTGAGATTTTTCCGTTCACCTCACGTCACACCTTGCTCCTGCATGCAGCGCTGCAAAGACATCCTCCCCGGACAGCTGAGCTTTTGGCAAATGTGGTGCAAATGCAACTTGGCCGTCTCCTCGCTGATGGCCAATTGGCTGGCAATTCTCTTGTTCGGCAAACCTTCGGTCACCATGCGGGCAACCGTCATTTCTCGGGGGGTCAACAAATGGGCCGAATAGACTGATGAACCTTAAACGCTTGGGTCAAGCCTTCGAGCATCATCGGGTAAGGGTCAGCCAGCACGAGGTTGATGCACATAGGTCACGTCTTCTTTCATCAATAACACGGACCGCAAACGCTTTTTCATCTCTCAAGCACGGGCCCATGGTCCATGAAGGATAGGGCCCAAAGTCTTCAACAACCATCCTCTTTATCGGTGATAACGACTACTCGTTTACCGTTAAATCCCATCCAACATATTGCATTGATGGATGATTCAACGCTTCGGGTGCGGGCCTGACCCTGACGGTGGGCACCCACGGCCCTGCGTAAAATCAAGCCATGTCACTTTCATCGCCAGACAATCCGCAAGCCCGCAACCCTTTGCATGGCATGACCCTAGAGGCCATCGTGACCCAACTGGCCGATTTTTATGGCTGGGACGATCTGGGTCAACGCATTCAGATCCGCTGTTTCACGCACGACCCCAGTGTGGGCTCGAGCCTCAAGTTTTTGCGCAAAACGCTTTGGGCGCGTGACAAAGTTGAAAGCCTTTACCTGTTCATGCTGCGCGAACAAAAAAAACAAGGTCATTGAGGTGCACGGTCTGAGCAAACCGCTCAATCCGACAACATCGTGCCCCGGCACTTGGACGCCCCACATCGGCAGACATAGCGGGCTCTCAAGGCCTCGGTCATCGGCTCGTCACTGTACAAGCCATAGTCAAAAGTCAATTCTTCACCTTTGAACACAGGCCTGCGTGTCATGATGAAAATTCGCCCTTGGCGTTCATCGGGTTCGCAATTGGGACGGCACGAATGGTTGATCCATTTCGAGTCGTTACCGCCGTAAAGCGCATCGATCACTGTGCCGTCGTCCAAGTGAAAATAAAATGTGTGATCAGGGTTGCTGGGGTCATGGGGGTGGCGGCGTATCGCCTCGGCCATGCTGATGACCTCGCCCACGTACTCGATCACCGTCTCGCCTGCGGCGATGTGACGGGTCGCGAATACGCCTTTGCCATGCACCTCAGATGAATGCACATGGATCAGTCTGGGGACAGGCAGGTGGCTCAAAGTGGCTTTTTCAACGGGACGTGATGAGGTGAGGCCTGACTATAAAGTGCCAGTGCAACATCGCGACAGCGACAGCCCCACCAAGCTGACTCTGTTTTAATTTATCCAGACCTCAGCAAAAAGGCAAAACGCTATGTCACTCGTCATGGGTTGGGAAGAATGGGCCGGTCACGATGCCGTGGGCCTGGCCGAACGTGTGCAGCGTGGCGAACTGACACCCACCGAACTGGCTCGCCAAACAGTGGCCGGCATCGCCTTGGTCAACCCGACGCTCAGCGCCGTGGTCGAGGTGTTTGACGACCTGGTGAGCGAGCCGACCCGAGATGGCATGAACCCCCATGGGCCCTTTGCGGGCGTGCCCTACCTGATGAAAGACCTGGGGCCCACGCTCAAAGGCCGTTTACAGGAAATGGGCTCGCTCTTGATGCGCGGCAACCGCGCCACTGCCGACAGCTACCTGGCCGGGCGCATCAAGCAAGCCGGCCTGAACGTGATGGGCCGCACCACCACGCCCGAGTTTGGGGTGTGCAGCTCGGCAGAGAACCCCGCCGTGTATGTGACGCGCAACCCCTGGGACTTGCAGTACACCACCTGCGGCTCGTCGGCAGGCACAGCGGCGGCCGTGGCGGCGGGTGTCTTGCCCTTGTCGCACGCCACCGACGGCGGTGGATCAATCCGCATCCCGGCAGGCTTCAACGGCAACATTGGCCTCAAGGCCTCGCGCGGCGTGTTTTCGATCGCGCCTGCAGCCTCAGACCTCACGGGCTTGGTGTCGACTCAGGGCTGCCACAGCCGCACCGTGCGGGACACCGCCGCCTTTGTGGACCATTGCCGGGGCGGCGCGCCTGGTGAATTCATGCCCTATTGGTCAACGCCCGAGACCTACAGCACGCTCATCAAGCGCGACCCGGCTCGGCTACGCATCGCCTTGTCGCACGAATGGGGACATTACCGCGCGGTGCCGCACTTTGTAGCCGAGTTGGAAAAAGCCGGACGTTTTCTGGAGAGCCTGGGCCACCACGTCGAATGGGCCCTGCCCGATGTGGACTTGGAAGCCGCCTTTGCTGCCCAAACCACCTGCTACATCAGCAACTTTGCGCAAACCATCACCAATCTGCTCAAGCCTTTGGGGCTGGAGAGGCCCCCTGCCGATCTGGTGGAGCCGATCAACATCAAAATCTGGGAAGAAGGTCTGAAAACCAGCTACGCCGAACGCGCCCGAATGCAGGCTGTGTTCAACACCACCTCACGCAGTTTTGGCGAGTTCTTTGAGCATTGGGACATCATCCTCACGCCCATCACCGCATTGCCCACGCCCCTGCTGGGCACCACCGAATACCTGACGACCAGCGACAACCCTTCGGTGCACGACTGGTTTGAAAACCTCTGGCAAAACTTCGCCTACACCCCCCTGTCCAACCTGTGCGGCATCCCCGGCATCTCACTGCCGATGGCCACACAAGAGAACGGCTTGCCTTTGGGCATCCAAGCACAGGCCCGCCAGGCCAACGATGGGCTTTTGCTGCAACTGGCCGCACAGATCGAGCGGGCGCTGGGAGGAAAGTGGAACGATGGGCGCAGGCCAGGGGTCCATGTGGCGCAAGTCACGTCACAGTGACTTCTGGTTTATTGAGTAAGGTATCTTGGTTGGTGTCAAATCCAGCACTGACCCGACTTCCACCTGCCAAACAACTGAGACTTGGCTACTCATAAGAGATCACATCAGGAGCCGTGAGTCCACTTGTCCCTGTCAAGCCAACCATGCCAATGACTCCAGTCAATCCCACTGTTCCGGCCACTCCTGCTGTACCGTTTTGGCCATTGCACATGTATTGCGTGGCCGTGATCTCTGTATCTTGCAGAACCAGATCATCACTGAAATCAGTGCCGGAGTTGATCGTTACGCCCCCGATCGAGCAATCGCTCAAGGGTGCTCCGTTGAGGATGGAGATTTTGGTGGCATGCGCTGGCGCTTCACCGGACTCGCCCCCTCCACAGGCGGTGAGGATGACCATCAAAAAAAACATGGCCGCCCGTTGGAAACTGCTTGTTGACATGTGGCGCATGGAAGATGAAATCAAATTGAAAAAGATTTCAATGACCCATCTTGAACGTCCAAACGGTGTGTTTCTGTAATTCTTCTAACCGAATAGGTCTAACGAGCGCTGTGATCCGATACCTGCCCAAACTGCCCGGTCAGGGCACCAGGCCTGATCTGTGGGTCGCCATTGGCAGCCAAACACAAGTTTGTTGGTCAGGACCCTTCGACCCTTCGGGAGGCAAAAGCGAGCTGAATTACTCCACGGTCACGCTCTTGGCCAAATTCCTCGGCTTGTCCACATCCGTCCCCCGCGCACACGCCGTGTGGTAGCTCAGCAACTGCAACGGCACCACATGCAAGATGGGTGAGAGCACGCCATAGTGCTCGGGCATGCGGATGACGTTGACGCCTTCGCTGCTCTCGATCTTCGTGCCGCCGTCGGCCAGCACATAGAGCACGCCGCCACGCGCGCGGACTTCCTGCATGTTGCTCTTGAGCTTTTCCAGCAGTTGGTCATTGGGAGCCACGGTGACCACGGGCATGGCGCTGGTCACCAGGGCCAGCGGGCCGTGTTTCAACTCACCTGCCGCATAGGCTTCGGCGTGGATGTAAGTGATTTCTTTGAGTTTGAGCGCGCCTTCCAGCGCAATCGGGTAGTGCGTGCCCCGTCCCAGGAAGAGCGCGTTTTCTTTGCTGGCGAATTCTTGTGACCAGGCGATGATTTGAGGCTCCAGCGCCAGCACGGCTTGCAGCGCGGCGGGCAGGCGGCGCATGGCTTTGATGTGGGCGGCTTCTTCGGCATCACTGAGGCGACCCTTGGTCTGCGCCAGCGCCAGCGTCAGCAAAAACAAGCCGGCCAGTTGTGTGGTGAAGGCCTTGGTCGAGGCCACACCGATCTCGGTCCCTGCGCGGGTCACGTAGGCGTGTTTGCATTCGCGCACCATGGCGCTGGTGGACACATTGCAGATCGTCAGCGTGTGCAGTTGCCCCAAGCTTTGTGCGTGGCGCAAAGCCGCCAGGGTGTCGGCGGTCTCGCCGCTTTGGGTGATGGTGACGATCAGGGTGCTCGGGTTGGGCACCGATTCACGGTAGCGGTATTCGCTGGCGATCTCCACCTGACAGGGCACTTTGGCGATCGCTTCAATCCAGTACTTGGCCACACAGCCGCTGTAGTAACTGGTGCCGCACGCCAAGATCAGCACATTGTCGATGGCCTTGAACGTTGAATAAGCGCCGTCGCCAAACAGCTCGGGCGTGATGCCCTCCACGCCTTCGAGCGTATCGGCAATGGCGCGGGGTTGCTCGAAAATTTCCTTTTGCATGTAGTGGCGGTAAGGGCCGAGTTCGGCCGCACCACTGTGGGCGTGCACGGTTTTCACAGTGCGGGTCACGGCCTTGTGTTCGCGGTCCACCACCCAGTATTTGCCCAGCTGGATGTCGACCACGTCGCCCTCTTCCAGGTAGACGATCTGGTCGGTCACACCCGCCAAAGCCATGGCGTCGCTGGCCAAAAAGGTTTCGCCCTGGCCCACACCCAAAATGAGCGGCGAGCCTGCGCGTGCACCGATCACGCGCTGGGGCTCATCTTTGTGGAACACGGCAATCGCATAGGCACCATGGAGCTGACGAATGGCGGTCTTGACGGCTTCAAACAAATCACCGTCGTACAAACTGTCCACCAGGTGGGCGATGACCTCGGTGTCGGTCTGGCTCAAAAACAGATAGCCCTTGGCTTGCAGGGCGGCACGCAGTTCTTCGTGGTTTTCGATGATGCCGTTGTGCACCAAAGCCACCTTGCCCGGCTTGGTGTCTGCTGCGCCCGTGCCGTGACTGAAGTGCGGGTGGGCGTTGTGCACGGCAGGTGCGCCGTGCGTGGCCCAGCGGGTATGGGCGATGCCGGTGCCGCCTTCGATGTGGTCGGCCGTGACTTGGTCTATGAGTTCGGCCACGCGTGAAGTGCTGCGGGCACGCTGCAGGCCTCCCGTGCCGCCGTTCAGACTGGCCGAGTGCACAGCCACCCCGCAGGAGTCATAACCCCGGTATTCGAGCCGCTGCAGGCCCTGCACCAAGATGGGAACGATGTTGCGGGAAGAAACGGCGCCGACGATGCCACACCTGGGGATGCTCCTGAAAGGGTGGATGAGCGATGGTAGGCAGACTTCACTAAAATATCCGATCAATTTTTGGAACTTAATGGATTTTTATTTCACTATAATTCATTAATGGAATTTAATTTCAATAAAATTTAATTTATGGAATCCAATGAACTCGATGCGATCGACCTGCAACTGCTCGACAGCTTGCAGCACGACGCCAGCCTGAGCAATGTGGCGCTGGCCGACAAGGTCAATGTCTCACCCCCCACCTGCCTGCGCCGTGTCAAGCGCTTGATCGAAGGTGGGTGGGTTGAGCGGCAGGTGGCTGTGCTCAGCACCGACCTGCTCGCCGCCACCTTGGGCTACGGCCTCACGGCATTGGTCGAGGTGTCACTGGACAAGCAAGGCAGTGAACACTTGGACGCCTTTGAAGCCCGCGCCGTGGCGAACGAAGCGGTGCAACAGTGCTGGCGCGTGTCGCCAGGCCCCGACTTCATGCTGGTGCTGCAGGCCCGTGACATGCCGCATTACCTGGCCTTGAGCCAAACGCTGTTCACACAGGATGCCAATGTGCGCAATGTGAAGGCATTCTTTGCAACCAAACGGGCAAAGTTCACCACCACTTGGCCTATTTGATGACGCACTTTTCTCGAAAGTGCCAATAACTTTCATCAATTTGTCGCAATTGAATGATTTCATGGCGTTTTGGAATGCAACGTACAGGTAATTAAACCGATCATCACCATGAATAAAATTCATTTCGCAAAATCTTTTCTCAGTGTGAGCTTGTTGGCCGTTGTTTTGACTGGCTGTGGAGGCGAATCTGAAGTCACTACCCCACCCATCAGCTTGACATTGCTGCACATCAACGACCACCATTCGCGCCTTGATGAGGAAAGCACAACACTTCAACTGCCTAATGCTGCAGGGGCAACCAAGTCGGTGACCTTGCCAATGGGTGGGTTTGCGCGCGTCGCAGCAGCCATGAGCGAAGAATCAGCAAAAAGCACCAACGTCATCAAACTGCATGCTGGCGATGCCCTGACTGGAGACTTGTACTTTACCCAAAGTGAAGGCGAGGCGGATGCGATTGCCATGAATACCGTTTGTTTCGACGCCATGTCTTTTGGCAACCACGAGTTTGATACTGGCGATACAGGCTTGTCCAAGTTCATCGGTTTTTTGAACAAGGACCCCAAAAAGTGCCAAACACCCTTGCTGTCGTCCAACGTCAGCACCAGCACAACATCCCCTATCGCAGGAAAATTTCTGCCCTACACCACTGTGACCCGTGATGGTCAAAAAATTGGCATTGTGGGTGTGACGATTTCACAGAAAACCAAAAATGCGTCACGCCCCGACGTCACCACCATGTTCAGCGATGAGGTCATCAGCACCCAAAGTGCCATTGACACACTCACCAGCCAAGGCGTCAACAAAATCATTGTCATGAGCCATGTGGGCTATGAGTTCGACGTCACGAAATTAGCGACAAAGCTCAGAGGAGTCGATGTGGTGGTGGGTGGTGACTCCCACACACTGCTGGGTCCAGACAGCATGAAAAGTTTTGGTTTATCACCCGAGGGCTCCTACCCCACCAAGTTGACCAATGCGGGTGGTCAGCCTGTTTGTGTGGTTCAAGCTTGGCAATACAGCTACGTGGTCGGGAAACTCAAGGTGGAATTCGACAGCAAGGGCAATGTGAGCGCTTGTCAAGGTGCGCCCATGGTGCTGGTAGGCGACACATTCAAAGAGGGCTCAACCGTCTCCAATGCGAGCGATGCCGCTGCGTATAAAAAAGCTTTGACTGATTCAGGCGTCTTCAGGTTGACAACGCCTTTGACCGAAACGGTGACGGCTTTGAAGCCATTCAGCGATGCCAAAGTCGCTTTGGGTTCGGTTTTGGTGGGTAAATCATCCGAAAACCTGTGCTTGCGTCGTGTCCCTGGCATTGGTGCCAAAAGCGATGTCACACGCTCTAGCTTGGGCGACATCTGCAACAAAGATGCCGGTGTCGTTGCCCGTGGTGGCGACATACAACAACTCGTAGCGCAAGCCTTTTTGTTGCAAGGCCAAACTTTTGGTGGCGCTGACATCGCATTGCAAAACGCTGGAGGTGTTCGCATTGACATTGCATCAGGCGACATCACCGTTGGCAAGGTCTACACACTTTTACCCTTCAAAAACGTTTTGGTTCGCATCCCTATGACGGGTCAGCAGGTGAAAGACACTGTTGAAGACGGCATTGACTCGATGTTGGGTAACAACGGGGGCACGGGCTCCGGTGCATATCCCTACACTGCAGGTTTGCGTTTTGACGTGGATATCACCAAAGTCAAAGGCTCACGTGCAAGCAATCTTGAAATCCAGAGCAATGGTCAGTGGGTCAGCTTTGATTTGAGCAAAACCTACAAAGTCATCACCAACGACTTTACAGCGGGTGGCGGCGACAACTATTTGACTCTCAAAGGTATTGACAAGAGCCTCAAGGAAAACACCTTCTTGGATTATGCGGACTCCTTTCTGCAGTACGTCAAGAAGAACCCGGCCTTGTCAAAGCCAGCGACCAGCACTTTCAGCACAAAAAGCTATCGTGAGTAATTGATCGCGACCGATCCAGCGCCAAGCCTTTGCAGGCTTGGCGTTCTTTTTTGACCACGATCTTTAGCCAAAATGTTTTTTTGAAGTTTTGTCAGGCCGCTTCCAGTTGGCAATGCTGACCTGTTTGCCCCGCCCCACGCTCAATGCGCCGGGATCGGTGCTCTTGGTGATCGTCGAGCCACCGCCTACAGTGCCGCCCGCCCCAATCGTCACCGGTGCCACCAGCACGCAGTTGCTGCCAATGTGCACATCGGCCTCGATCACGGTGCGGTGTTTGTTGGCACCGTCGTAATTGGCGGTGATGCTGCCCGCGCCGTAGTTCACACGCTCGCCCACGGTGGCATCGCCCAAATAGGCCAGGTGGTTGGCTTTGGCCCCAGCGGCCATCGTTGAATTTTTGACCTCGACAAAGTTGCCGATGTGCACCTCAGGGCCGAGCTGCGCACCGGGGCGCAGGCGAGCAAATGGGCCAACCAGCGCACGCTCACCCACCGACACACCTGATTTCTCGCCGTCGATGTGCGTGAAGGGGTGAATGACCGCACCCGCCGCGATGGTGCAATTGGCGATGACACAGTGCGCGCCGACCTTCACGCCCTCGCCCAAGGACACCTGGCCTTCAAAAATGCAATTCACGTCGATCTCGACATCTTGCGCACAATCGAGTTGTCCGCGCAGGTCAAAGCGGGACGGGTCTTTCAGGCGCACACCCTGTTCCATCAGGCGGTTCGCCTGGCGCAGTTGGTGGGCGCGCTCCAGCTCGGCCAGTTGCAAGGGGCTGTTGATGCCCGCCACCTGCAGCGGGTCCTTGATCTTGTGCGCCACCACAGGCACGCCGTCTGCCACGGCCAACTTGACCACATCGGTCAGGTAATACTCGCCCTGAGCGTTCTGGTTGTCGATGCGACTGAGCCAGCTTTTGAGAAGCTCGGTGGGCACGGCCATGATGCCGCTGTACACCTCCTGAATTTGACGTTGGGCGTCGGTGGCGTCTTTGTGCTCCACGATGGCTTGCACCGCATCGCCCTGCCGCACGATGCGACCATAACCCGTCGGGTCAACGAAGTCGATGGTGAGCAGCGCCAATTTGTCACCGCCACACATGGCGATCAGTGCTTGCAGGGTATCGGCCTCGGTCAAAGGCACATCGCCCGATAAAACAATCACCACCCCATCGTTGGCCAGCACGGGGACCGCCTGCTGCACGGCATGGCCTGTGCCCAACTGGGGCTCTTGGCGGACGCATTGCACCGCCAACGCCTGACCCGGTGCCAACACCCAAGGCTCCACCTGGTCAGCGCCATGGCCGGTGATGACCACGGCCGAGCGGGCATTCAGCTGGGCTGCTGTGTTCAGCACATGCTGTACCAGTGGCACGCCTGCCAGACGCTGCAACACTTTGGGCAAGCGGCTTTTCATGCGGGTGCCTTTGCCGGCGGCCATCACGACGACATCAACGGGAAACGGGATGCTCAAGCTCATGGGTCTCTTTCTGAGGCTGTCCTCAGTTCGGTTTCAGCCAACAAGTCTGGATTATCACCAGACTGTGCCAAGCTGAGCGGCAACGATGGGCTGGATCCTCTGCAGGATTTTGTAAAAGGTACACAATGAGTAAAAAAGTGGCTTGGCTCAGCCCCAAACCAAATCCACGACCGGGAACGGGCAAACCCTACTTTGCGAACCATTGCATGCGATCACCCCCCTCGAACCTGACTTGGAATACCAGCGCCCAATGTTCAGTCTCGTCCTTTCAGAGTTTGAACGGAACGGGCACACCGATTCAGTGGCCTGTCCTTTTGGCGGGCAACACATGACACGCCTTTGGCTCTCGCTCATTGGGTTTCTGCTGCTGCAAGGCTGCAGCGCCATCAAACTGGGCTACCAGCAACTGCCTACCTTGTCTTATTGGTGGCTCGACAGCACGGTGTCGTTCAGTGGCTCGCAAACGGCGGGGGCCAAACAGGCCATAGACAACCTCTACCAATGGCACCGCAGCGAAGAGTTAACAGCTTATGCCGAACTGCTTCAGCGCGCCCAGGTTTTGTCTGCCGGCCCTGTGCAGACAGAACAAGTGTGTCGTGTGTGGTCCGACGTGCAAACCCGACTGGACACTCTGATGCGCGAGGCTGTGGTGCAGGCGGCCCCAGTCGCCATGGCCTTGGGCCCTCGGCAGCTGAGCCATTTGGCTCGGCGCTGGGAAAGCCAAAACGAAGAATGGGAAAAAGAATGGTTGCTGGGCAGCGTCAGTGAGCGTCTTGAACGTCGTTTGGACAAAACACTGGAGCGCTACCGCTCCTTTTATGGTGAATTGACGCCAACTCAGGTCAGCTTGGTCAAGACGCAATTGGCCCAATCCCCTTGGACGGCGGAGTGGGGCCGACAAGACCGCCAACGCCGACAACAAGACTTGCTCTCCACCTTACAGGGCATCAGCCAATACAAGCTTTCGCAGGTCGAGGTGGAAGCCCAGCTTTGGGGGGTGTGGCAACGCTGGATGAAGCCGCCAGAGGCCGCTCAGCGTGCTGTGGTGCAAAACTTGTCGCAACGTGCCTGCGAGAACTTGGCTCAACTGCACAACGCCGCGACACCTGAGCAGCGCCAGCAGGCCACGCGCAGGCTGCGTGCCTATGAAAAAGATGTCAAAGACCTGGTCAAACCCAAACAGTGATCCGCTCGAACACCTTGAATACTCCTGTCAATCCAAAAGTTTCAAGCCGTCTGAATTGATTGAATAAATCGTTTTTCAGTGTTTTTTGCATTTCGACCCTTGCCCTTGTTGCACCGCAGCAAAATTCACGTAGAATTGTGAACAAGCGTGCTTTTTTGCACGCACCTGTTGTCTCCTCCACCCTCTGAAAAGGTGGATTTGCCCCAAGCCGCAAGGCTTGGGGCATTTTTTTGGCCGCTATGATCAAGGCCACTCTCTTTTGGAGGCGGGGCTTGCCTTCGCCTGCGCTGGCCATGACCACCAAACACCTCAAACCCGCCGACTACCTGATCAAAATTCTGAACGCCAAGGTCTATGACGTCGCCACCGAGTCGGCTTTGGAGTTCGCCCCCAACCTCTCTCGCCGCTTGGGAAACCAGGTGCTGTTGAAGCGTGAAGACCAGCAACCCGTGCACAGTTTCAAGCTGCGCGGGGCTTACAACAAAATGGCGCACTTGACGCCCGCCCAGCTGAAAAAAGGCGTGATCTGCGCCTCGGCTGGCAACCACGCCCAGGGCGTGGCGCTCAGCGCAAGCCGCCTGGGCACCAAGGCGGTGATCGTGATGCCCACCACCACACCGCAGGTCAAGGTCGACGCGGTCAAAGGCTTTGGGGGCCATGTGGTGCTGTTCGGCGACAGCTATTCCGATGCCCACAACCATGCATTGAGTCTGCAAAAAAAACAGGGCCTGACCTTTGTACACCCCTTTGACGACCCGGATGTCATCGCGGGCCAGGGCACCATTGCCATGGAAATGCTGAGCCAGCACCAAGGTCCGCTCGATGCGGTGTTTGTGGCCATTGGCGGTGGTGGTCTGATCAGTGGCGTGGCCAACTACATCAAGGCGGTGCGCCCCAAGGTGAAGGTGATCGGCGTACAAATGAACGACTCGAATGCCATGATGCAATCGGTTGCCGCCAACAAACGCTTGACCTTGACGGACGTGGGCTTGTTCTCTGACGGCACGGCCGTGAAGCTGGTGGGCGAAGAAACTTTCCGGGTGGCCCGCAACTTGGTGGACGCTTACATGACGGTGGACACCGACGCGGTGTGCGCGGCCATCAAAGATGTGTTTGTCGACACCCGCTCGATCGTGGAGCCCGCGGGGGCCCTGGCCGTGGCCGCCATCAAGCAGTATGTGGCCACACACAAAACCAAAGGCGAGACCTACGCCGCTATTTTGTGCGGCGCTAACATGAACTTTGACCGCCTGCGCTTTGTGGCCGAGCGGGCCGATGTGGGCGAAGAAAAAGAAGGGCTCTTTGCCGTGACCATTCCCGAAGAGCGGGGCAGTTTCAAGCGCTTTTTGGAGTTGATCGGTAGCCTGCCAGGCGGGCCGCGCAACGTGACCGAGTTCAATTACCGCATGAGCGACTCCGATCAAGCCCATGTGTTTTTGGGCCTGGGCACGCACGGCAAGGGCGAGAGCACCCAGATCACCGCCAACTTCAACAAGCAACAATTCAAGGCGCTGGACCTGACGCACGATGAACTGGCCAAAGAGCACATCCGCCATATGGTGGGCGGGCACTCGGATTTGTCACAAGACGAACGGTTGCTGCGCTTTGAGTTCCCGGAGCGTCCCGGGGCACTGCTGAAATTTTTGAGCCTGATGCGCCCGGGCTGGAACATCAGCCTGTTTCATTACCGCAACCAAGGCGCCGACTACGGCCGCATTTTGGTGGGCATTCAGGTACCCAAACGAGACCACAAGGCCTTTGACAAATTTTTGCAGGCTTTAGGTTATCCCTACGCAGAGGAAACAGACAACCCGGTTTATCGTTTGTTTTTAAGGGCTTGAAGCCGGCTTGGGGACTAGCCACCCGTTGCGGCTGCTGGCAACTCCAGGGTCCACAGGACTGGGCCGTTTGCAGCGGAGCCCAGCTCGGCCTGCCGGGCCTTCAGACGCTGCAACACCACGCCGTCGGTCAAGGTCTGACCCACCTTGAAGGCTTTAGGTGGCTGACCACCCACTGAGATCAGCGCACTGCCTGCGCCCGAGCCCCCAGCGATCACCCCCAGCAGCTGAAACTGCAAATCGGCAGCCACCGGTGAACTGGGGTTGACTGCCCGGTGCCCCAATGACCGGGCCACATCGCTCGACAACCGATCACCAGACGGCCCAGCAGGTGTCAGCGCCAATGCCGCGGGCACCCCGCTGGACGGCACAGGGAACTTCAGGGTCCAAATCACTGCCCCCGCTGCGGCCAAAGCCCACACCAGCAAAGTGAGCCCTTTGACCACCCAGCGCGATGGTTTGGATGATGATGGAAAGTGCAACATGTGCAGATTATGATGTATGGCATGCACACAACCGACTACGCCCCCTCCCGCCGCCAACGCGGTTTTACCCTGATCGAGCTGATGGTGGTGCTGGCCATCATCGGCGTGTTGGCCGCCATGATCGTGCCCAATGTGCTGGGACGCGCGGACGATGCGCGCATCACGGCCGCACGCACCGACGTGGGCAACCTCATGCAAGCGCTCAAGCTCTACAAACTGGACAACCAGCGCTTTCCAAGCGGCGAGCAAGGCCTGAACGCCCTCATCCTCAAGCCAACCACCGAGCCTGTCCCTGGCAACTGGAAACCGTATTTGGACAAACTGCCCAATGACCCTTGGGGCCGCGCTTACCAATACATGAACCCGGGCATCAAGGGCGAGGTGGATGTGCTGTCCTTTGGCGCTGACGGACAAGCCGGCGGCGAGGGCAACAATGCGGACGTTGGCAGCTGGCAGTAAACAACTGCTGGCCTCCGGGTTCACCTTGCTGGAGATGCTGGTGGTGGTGGCCTTGATCGCTGTGGCCACAGCGGGGGTGAGTTGGTCAATGCGTGACAGTGCCGACAGCGCACTGGCACGCGATGCCCAGCGGCTGGCCAGCCTGCTGGAAGCGGCCAGAGCCCAAGCCAGGGCCAGTGGTGTCGCCGCCCAATGGCAACCCACGGCGTCTGGGTTTGAGTTCATCGGCCTGCCAAGCCGCAACTTGCCTTCGCAATGGCTGAACGACAGCACCCGAGCATTTGTCAATGCCCCCCTCCTCTTGGGGCCAGAGCCCATGATCGGCCCACAAACGGTGGCTTTGAGCCATGTGCCACCCAATGCACAAAGCCCCCCGAAGCGCTTGTGGGTGGTGACCGATGGCTTGCGCCCCTTCAGCGTACAAAACCTCGCTGCCTCCCTAGAGGTGCAACCTTGATCCGGCTCAGCGCCATGATTGCGCCTCGCGGCTTCACCTTGATCGAGGTCCTGGTGGCATTGAGCATCACGGCTGTGGCATTGCTCGCGGGCTTGAAGGCCACCGGGTCTCTGAGCCGCAATGCCGACAGGCAAAGCACCAGCCTCTTGGGGCAAATTTGCGCTGAAAACGAACTGATCCGTTTGCGCCTCTTGCGGCAATTGCCCGATACCGGCAACAAGCTGGTGACCTGTGTCCAAGCCGGCCAAACCCTGCAGGTGGACCTGTCGGTGCGCCCAACGCCCAATCCGAATTTCAGGCGTGTCGATGCACGGGTACTGAGCCAAGGCGACTACGTGCTGCAACTGTCCACCGTGATGGGGCGCAACTGATGCGAACTTCGCCAAATCGCGGCTTCACTTTGATCGAGGTGCTGGTGGTCATCGGCGTGATGGCCTTGATGGCCCTCATGGCCTGGCGCGGCATAGACGGCATGCTGCGCACCCAAACCGGCCTGCAACAACGCAGTGACCAGATTCGCACCTTGCAAGCGGGTTTGGCCCAATGGCAAGCCGACCTGGACCAATTGACCGAATTGTCCGGCACCCCCAGTTGGGATTGGAACGGGCAGGTGCTGCGCCTGACTCGGCGCACCGCCATCGGCAACGATGTGCAAGTGGTGGCCTGGACCTGGCGCAGCAACCCATCCAGCGTCGATGGCGGGCAATGGCAGCGTTGGCAATCGCAACCCCTGCACAAAGTCAACGACTGGCAAACGGCCTGGCAAATGGCGGCCCAATGGGGGCAAACGCCCGACGACAGCACCCGGGCCGGGCAAACCCCAATCCACCCTTTGCAGGGCTGGCAAATTTTTGTCCACCGCGGCGGCAGCTGGGCCAACCCTTTGTCCAGTGAGGTCGTGGCGGTCAACGGTGCAAACCAACCCGGCAAACCCGCGACAGGGCTTATTCCAGATGGGATGCGCCTGGTTTTGAACTTGCCGGCTTCCTCGCCTTTGGCCTCGGGTGCAGGTGGCCCTCTCACACTGGACTGGGTGAGGCCCACGTTTTCGGGCCCCAAGTCATGAGGCGCTCGGAACAAGGCGCAGCGCTGCTGACGGCCATGCTGACGGTCACTTTGGTGGCCACCATGGCCTCGGCCGCCCTGTGGCAGCAATGGCGGCAAGTCGAGATCGAAACCGCCGAACGAGGCCGCAGCCAAACCGCCTGGATGATGACAGGGGCACTGGATTGGACCCGCTTGATCCTGCGCGAGGATGCGGTGTCTGCTCAGGGCGCCGGGGTCGACCATTTGGGAGAACCCTGGGCCTTGCCCGTACAAGAGTCCAAACTCTCGACCTTTTTGTCGCAAGACCAGCAATGGCGTGAAGGCGATGCCGAGGTTTTTTTGTCTGGCCAAATCAGCGATGCCCAATCGCGCCTGAATGTGATGAACCTGCTGGACAACGGGCAAATTTCAGTGCCAGCCCTGCAGCGCTTTGGGCGTTTGTTTGAGCGGCTGAACCTGCCTGTGCAAGAGTTGCAAACCCTGGCACGCGAGCTGCAGGCCGCCTTTGCCGCCACGAAGTCACCAGGCGGGTCGTCAACATCGGCCCCGCTGATGCCACAGCAAACCGCTCAACTGGTCTGGCTGGGTCTGAGCCCTGGCACTTTGGCGGCGCTGGAGAACTTCATCACCGTATTGCCTGAGGCCACCGCCGTGAATTTGAACACCGCACCCGCCGAGGTGTTGATGGCCAGCCTGCCGGGACTGGAACTGTCCGCCGCACGGCAATTGGTGGCCTTGCGTGAGCGCGGACATTGGCCATCCGTGGAAGCCGCCCGCAAAGCCATGGGGGCTGTGGGTCAAAATTTACAGGCCGGACAACACGAGGTGCAAAGCCGTTATTTTGAAGTGATCGGCCGCATGCGCATCGACGACGTGGTGCAAGTCGAGCAACTGCTGGTCAAACGCGAAGGCAACCAGGTCAACATGGTGTGGCGCGTGCGCAGGCCAGTACTTGTCACGCGCGCCCCCTAAAATGAACTTTCCATGCTTACTTTGATTGTTCAGCTGCCCTTGGGCTCCCCCTCACCCAGCACGGTTTATACGTATGCCGAGGTGCAAACAGACGCGTCTGCGCCCGACTGCACCCTGAAATGGGCGGCGGCCGCTTTATTGCCCTCGGCCGATCGGGGAACCGATGTTATGGTTTTGGTGCCTGCACAGGCCCTGTCATGGCACCGGGTGAGCCTGCCTGCGGGCTTGCACAAGCACAGCAGCCGACGCCAAGCCGCCTTGCAAGGTTTGTTGGAAGACCGCCTGCTGGACGACCCCACCAGTTTGCACATGGCCCTGGCCCCCGATTGGCAACGCAGCGAACAACCCTGGGTGGCCGTGTGTGACCGCGAATGGCTGAGCGCTCACCTGCAGGTCTTGGAATCCGTGGGCCTGACGGTGCACCGCATCGTGCCTGAATTCGCCCCCACCTCCGCAACCCTTCAGTTGCATGCCCTGGGTGATGCTGAACAGGGCTGGCTGTGGTGCAGCCAAGTCGAGCGAGGCGTTTGGGGAATGCCCTTGAGCGATCTGCGCACCGATGGCCACGGCTTGTGGCGCACAGAAGAAGAACGCGCTGTGGCCAATGTGCAAGCCGAACCCGCAGTGGTGGCCTCGGTTTCACAACTTTTGGGCTTGCAAGCCCAGCTCATGGCACCTGGACAACACTGGTTAAGCGCTGCAGCCAATGGCTGGGATTTGGCGCAATTTGACTTCCAAGCCCTTGCGCAAAGCCGCCGCGTCAAACAAGTGCAGCGTGCGGCCAGCCATTTTTGGCGCCACAGCACTTGGCGGCCTGTGCGTTGGGGCCTCTACCTGCTGCTGGCCACCCAAGTTGTGGGCCTGAATGCATGGGCCTGGAAAACGCGGACTGATTGGCAAAACCAACAAGCAAGTTGGAACCAAATGCTGAAGGACTCTTTTCCACAAACCCGCGTGGTGGTGGACGCACCCGTGCAAATGGCCAAAGAAGTGGCCCGCTTGCAACAAGGCTCGGGCCAATTGGCACCGCAAGACCTCGAAGCCATGTTGGCCGCATGGGGGCAAGCCTTGCCCCCCAACATGGCTGCCCCAACGGCTTGGCGTTACCAAACCGGACAACTTCATGTGCAAGATTTCAAGGCCAGCGCCAGCGAGCAAAACACCATCACGCAAGCCCTGAACACCCTGGGTTACCAATGGCGCGCGGATGGCACTGCCTGGGTCATGCGACCCCAAGAAGGGAAGCAATGAGTTCGCCCTCAACAGAGCAAAAGGCCACAACGCTCACCGCCCTTCGCGCCGCATTGGACCGAGCTTGGCAGCAACGCTCGGTGCGTGAGCGCCAATTGATGCTTGCCGCTGCTTGGCTTGTGCTGGCGTCTGCGCTTTGGAGTCTGGCCTTGGCCCCCGCGTTGCGCACTTGGCATGAAGCGCCCACACGCCAAGCCTCATTGGACGTCACATCCAGTCAAATGCAGCAACTGCAAGCGCAAGCAAAATCCTTTAAAAAACCCTCCACCGTAACCCGGGCTGAAGCGCTTCGCTGGCTGGAAGAAAACATCCCGACACAGCTGGGCAAAGAAACCCGATGGCAGTTGCAAGGTGAGCGCTTGAGCGTGCAGTTGTCTGGGACATCGCCTGAACGGCTGGCCTCTTGGTTGACACAAGCGCGTGAGCGTGCACAAGCCTTGCCTGTGCAAGCCCAGCTCAACCAAGCGAATGCTGAAAACACCCAACCCAACGCGTCCAGCAAAAAGCCTAGCCCCTCCAGCGAACCTGAGACCGTCAGCAACGGTATCCGATGGAACGGCACCTTGCTGTTGAGCCTGCCATGAGCGCGCCACGCCACACCATGCCCGCCCTCCCCTTTCGCCCTGCACGACAACAGCAGCCAGCGCCTTGGGCTTGGGCCGGACTGGGCACTTTGGCAGGCTTGCTGGTGGCTTTGCTGTTGTGGGCGCCGGCTCAATGGCTGGCTTGGGGTGTGGCACAGGCCAGCCAACACCGCCTGGTGCTGCAATCGGTCAGAGGCACCCTGTGGAATGGCTCGGCACAACTGCTGCTCAGTGGCGGCGAGGGCAGTCGCGACGCACAGGCGCTGCCCGGGCGGGTTCAGTGGAAAATTCAACTTGGCTGGCTATCGGCTGCGCTCAGCTTCAACGCCGATTGCTGCATGAGCGCACCCACACAGTGGGTGGTTCGCGCAGATGGCACCTCCCTGCGCTTGAGTACCAACAACCACCGCTCACAATGGCCCGCCGTTTTACTGAGCGGATTGGGTGCCCCCTGGAACAGCCTGCAAGCGACTGGTCAACTGACTCTCCAAGCCGATGGGCTTGGCCTCCAATGGGCCGCTGGCCGCTGGCTGCTGCAAGGCCAAATGGAGCTCCAAGCGCAGCAAATGGCTTCACGGCTGAGCACCCTCAAACCCATGGGCAGTTACCGCATCGTTCTGCGTGGCACCCCCGAGGGCAGCCCCACACCCGAGTTGCAACTCAGCACCATGCAAGGGCCGTTACATCTGACGGGCCAAGGCCAATGGGTGGGGGCCCGTTTGCGATTCACCGGCGAAGCCAGCGCCGAAGAGGGCAGCGAAAGCGCCTTGACCAATTTGCTCAACATCATCGGCCGCCGCCAAGGCGGCAAAAGCCTGCTTTCATTGGGATAAGCCATGCACTCGCCTCACTTTCTGACCACCTCTCGTCTTTCAACCTTGGCATTCGCCTTGGCATTGGCCTTGACTTGCTGGGGGCCCATGGCCATGGCGCAAACTGTCAAGCCAAAAACCACCCGGGCCAAGGAGCCGGTCACACTCAATTTCGTCAATGCCGAGATCGAGGCTGTGGCGCGCACTTTGGCGACCTTGTCGGGCCACAACGTTGTGGTTGACCCGCGCGTCAAAGGCACCATGAACTTGTCCAGCACCGTGGCGGTGCCCCCCGCGCAAGCACTGCGCTTGTTTGCCTCACAACTGAGAACCCAAGGTTTTGCTCTGGTCGAATCAGGCGGTTTGTACACCGTGTTGCCAGAAGCCGAAGCCAAACTGCAAAGCAGTTCAGTCTCTGCAGGTGCTGTACCGGCCAGCAGTGGTCAAATCGTGACCCAAATTTTCAAGCTCAACCACGAAAATGCCAACAACCTGGTACCCGTGCTGCGCCCCCTCATCAGTCCCAACAACACCATCAACGTGAACCCCGGCACCAACGCGCTGGTCATCACCGATTACGGCGACAACCTGCAAAGGCTGGGCCGCATCATTGCCGCGCTGGATGTGGCCAACGCCACAGGGGTGGAAATCATTCGTCTGAAACACGGCATCGCGGCTGACCTGGCCCCCATGTTGCAACGCCTGATCGATTCCGGTGCCGCTGCCGGAGCGCCCGCAGCCCAAGGCCAAACAGACAACAGTTTCAAAACCACTGTGCTGGCAGAAGCGCGCACCAACTCGCTGATCGTGCGTGCGGCCAACCCGGCCCGTTTGGCCCTCACGCGTGCTTTGGCCGATCAACTGGACCAGCCCAATGCGACGGGCGCAGGCGCCGCCAGTGGCAATATCCATGTGGTCTATTTGAAAAACGCAGACGCCACCAAACTGGCGGTGACTTTGCGCGCTGCCATCACCGGCCAAGGCGGCGCTACCGGCACGGCGTCCAGTGCATCGCCCACGCCACCACCCTCGGCCACACCAACGGCGACTGCCGGCAGCAGCACAAGCCCGAACGCGTCGGCACCTTCCACTGGCGGTCAAGTGCAAGCCGATCCGGCCACCAATTCGCTCATCATCACCGCGCCCGAGCCCCAATACCGACAACTGCGCAGTGTGATCGACATGTTGGACCAACGCCGCGCGCAGGTTTTTGTCGAAAGCCTGATCGCCGAAGTCAGCGCTGACAAAGCGGCCGAATTTGGCGTGCAATGGATGAGCGGCACAGGCACCGGCAGCAACACCGTGGGTGTGCTGGGGACCAACTTCTCGGTGGGAGGCACCAACCTGTTCACCTTGGCAGCAGGTGCTGCCGCGGGTCAAATCACTCCGTCGACCGGATTGAACCTGGCCATTGGGCAACAGCGCAACGGGGTTTTGGCCTTAGGCGCGCTGGCGCGGTTTCTACAGTCCAATGGCGATGCCAACGTGCTGTCGACGCCAAACTTGCTGACACTGGACAACGAAGAAGCCAAAATCGTGATCGGCCAAAACGTGCCTTTTGTGACGGGCCAATACACCGCCAACAACAGCAGCAGTGGGGCAGTCAACCCATTCCAGACCATCGAGCGCAAAGACGTGGGCTTGACCTTGCGGGTCAAACCGCAGATCAGCGAAAGCGGCACAGTCAAACTGCAAATATTTCAAGAAGTCAGCAGCATCGACAGCAAAAGCTCTTCGTCCGCTGGCTTGATCACCAACAAACGCTCCATCGAATCCAGCGTGTTGGTCGATGACGGCTCGATTGTGGTGCTGGGTGGACTGCTGCAAGACGACACCACCAACAGCCAAGAGAGAGTCCCTGGTTTGGGTGACCTGCCCATTTTCGGCAACCTGTTCAAGTCCGAAGCACGCAGCCGCAAAAAAACCAACCTGATGGTGTTTCTGCGCCCTGTGGTCGTGCGCGACGGTGCGGCCACCGAAGCCTTGTCCATGGGCCGTTATGAGCAAATGCGTTTGAACCAACAGGGCTTCCAGCCCACCGCCACAGGCGCCTTGCCCTTGAATGGCTCGGCCGTTTTGCCCGACATGGCCGAACCGGCCAAACGTCAGCCCTGAAACTGATCATGCGATACCCCCTGCCCTACGCTTTCGCCCGCGCCAGCCGCTTGTTGCTGGAGGACGATGGCAAGCGCCTGACCCTTTGCTGGTGCGACGAGAGTGACCAGTCGGCCCAATCCGAAGTCACACGCAAATTTGCTGGCCAAGGGTTACAGATGCAGCACAGCGCCTCAAATGAATTGGCACAACGCATCAACCAAGCCTATTCGGGGGGGCAGGCCAACAGCTCTTCAAGCGCTGCAGCCGTGGTCAACGAAGTCGAGTCCGAAGCCGACTTGTCACGCATGATGCAAGAGTTGCCCGCGGTAGAAGACCTGCTGGAAGCCAGCGACGACGCGCCCATCATCCGCATGCTCAACGCTTTGCTGACGCAAGCGGCGCGCGACGGCGCGAGCGACATCCACATCGAACCCTACGAACGCCACAGCAGCGTGCGTTTTCGGGTAGATGGCACCTTGCGCGAAGTGGTGCAACCCAACCGCGCCCTGCACGCCGCGCTGATTTCTCGCCTCAAAATCATGGCCGAGTTGGACATCGCCGAAAAACGCCTGCCCCAAGACGGGCGCATCAGCTTGCGCTTGGGCACGCGCGCGGTCGATGTGCGCGTGTCCACCCTGCCCAGCGCGCATGGCGAACGCGCCGTTTTGCGCCTTTTGGACAAAAGCGAAGCCCGATTGACCTTGGAGGCTGTGGGCATGCAGGGCAGTGTGTTGCAACAGGTGGACCAACTCATTGGCCAGCCGCACGGCATTTTGTTGGTCACCGGCCCCACCGGTTCCGGTAAAACCACCAGCCTTTACGCCGCATTGCAACGGCTGGACGCGGCACGCAACAACATCATGACGGTGGAAGACCCGATCGAATACGAACTGTCGGGCGTGGGTCAGACACAAGTCAACGCCAAGATCGATTTGAGCTTTGCCAAAGCCTTGCGCGCCATCCTGCGGCAAGACCCGGACGTGATCATGATCGGCGAGATCCGAGACTTCGAGACGGCGCAAATCGCCATCCAGGCTTCGCTCACGGGCCACCTGGTCTTGGCCACGCTGCACACCAACGACGCGGCCAGCGCCGTGACGCGCTTGACCGACATGGGCGTGGAGCCGTTTTTGCTGAGCTCATCCCTCTTGGGGGTGCTCGCGCAGCGCTTGGTCCGCAAACGTTGTACCGCTTGCCATGGAGCCGGTTGCGAGGCCTGCGGTCACACGGGCTATGCTGGGCGCACGGGCATTTTTGAACTGCTGGTGGCCAGTGATGAGATCCGCGCTCAGATCCACAACCGCGCCGCCGAATCCGATTTGCGAACCACCGCCTTGCAACAAGGCATGGTGCTGATGCGTGACGATGGACAACGCCTGGTAGACGCAGGCATCACCAGCACCGAAGAACTGCTGCGTGTGACGCGCGACTGAGCACCCCATGCCCGCCTACCGCTTTGAAGCCCTGCAAGCCGACGGTGCCACGCGCAAAGGCGTAGTGGAAGCCGACAGCTTGAAATCGGCCCGCACGCAACTGCGCGCCCAATCGCTGGTGCCTCTGGTGGTCGAGGTCATCTCAGCCGGCACGTCTGACCCCCATTCCAACTTGCCTTGGTGGCAACGCCCGGTGGGTGCAAGCCGCGCTTTCAGCACCAGCCAACGCGCCGTCTGGACCCGCCAATTGGCAGGTCTGGTCAGCAGCGGCTTGCCGATTGAACGCGCGCTCTCGGCCTTGTCTGATGAGTCCGAACACGACAAACAGCGCCAACTCATGGCCGCCATACGCGCCGAAGTCAATTCCGGCAGCAGCCTGGGCCGTGCCTTGGGTCTGCACCCCGGTGAGTTTCCGGCGATTGACCGGGCCGTGATCGCCGCTGGCGAAGAAAGCGGGCATTTGGGCGATGTGCTGAACCAACTGGCCAACGACCTGGAGGATCAACAGCTCTTGCGCTCTAAACTGTTGTCGGCTTCGCTTTACCCCGCCATCGTCAGCCTGGTGGCCCTGGCCATCGTGATTTTTTTGGTCACCTCGGTGGTGCCACAGGTGGCGGGTGTGTTTGCCGGCACCAAGCGCCAGCTGCCTTTACTCACGCTGGCCATGCTGGCCATCAGCGACTTTGTGCGCACATGGGGCTGGCTGGTGATTTTGGCCTTGGCTGGTGGCACTTTCAGTTTCCGCTTGGCCTTGAAACAAACCGCATTCCGTTTGAAATTTGACGCCGCGTGGTTGCGCCTGCCCTTGATCGGTCGGCTGGCCCGTGGCTACAACAGTGCCCGCTTTGCCTCCACCTTGGCCATGCTCACAGCTGCGGGGGTGCCCATCCTGAAAGCCCTACAGGCGGCGGCCGACACGCTGTCCAACCAAGCCTTGCGGGCCGATGCGCTGGAAGCTTTGGTGCGGGTGCGCGAAGGGGCGCCGCTGGGCACCGCCTTGGCACAAAATGCCCGTTTTCCCGGCCTGCTGTCCATGTTTGCCCGGCTGGGCGAACAGACCGGCCAGCTGCCGGTGATGCTGCAACGGGCGGCCACGCAGTTGTCGTCTGAGGTGCAGCGCCGCGCCATGGCCTTGGCCACCGTGCTCGAACCCTTGTTGATCGTGGGCATGGGGGGTATGGTCATGTTGATCGTGCTGGCGGTGCTGATGCCGATCATGGAACTCAACCAATGGGTGAAGTAAGCCCGAGGAGCACGCATGCCCGCTTCCCTTGAAGGCCAACTCGTCGTCGCGATTTCATCGCGCGCCCTCTTCGACTTTGAAGAAGAAAACCTGGTGTTCGAGCAAGGCGACGACCGGGCTTACATGAAGTTGCAGCTCGATCGGCTGGAGGCGCCTGCCAAACCGGGCGTGGCTTTCTCTCTCGTGCGCAAGCTGCTGGCTTTCAACGACGCCGATGCGCAGCGGGTGGAAGTGGTCATCTTGTCGCGCAACGACCCGGTATCGGGCATGCGGGTGTTCCGCTCGGCGCAGCATTACGGCCTGCCCATCCAGCGCGGCAGTTTCACCCGAGGTCAGCCACCGTGGCGTTACCTCAAACCACTGAACGCCAACCTCTTTTTGTCCACCCACTTGTCGGATGTGCGTGCGGCTCTGGGTGCGGGTGTGCCCGCCGCGCAGGTGTACCCGCATTCGGCGCTGGCCTCAGAGGCACACCCCCACGAAGTGCGCATCGCCTTTGACGGCGATGCGGTGCTGTTCTCTGACGAGGCCGAGCGGGTGTTCCAAGCCGAGGGCCTGTCCGCCTTTCAAGCGCATGAGCGCGACAAGGCGGGACAACCCTTGCTGGCCGGCCCGTTCAAGCCCTTGCTGGCGGCCCTGCAGCGGCTTCAGCAAGAAGGCACCCCTGCCATGCGGATCCGCACCGCGCTGGTCACAGCCCGCAGCGCCCCGGCCCATGAACGTGCCATCCGCACGCTGATGGACTGGAACATCGAAGTGGACGAAGCCATGTTTTTGGGCGGCTTGCCCAAAGGCGAATTTCTGCGTGAGTTCGAGCCTGATTTTTTCTTTGATGACCAAACCGGTCACATCGAATCGGCGGCCAAGCATGTCCCTTCGGGGCATGTAGCATCAGGTGTTTCGAACCCGGACTGAGCCTTCACTTTTTGTCCGCATACGGTGCCACCATTTTCGCGTCGATCCGGTAACTGGACACTCCCATGTGCGTATCGGTTTGGGTGGCACTCAAAGGGCCGGTGACCCACAAGGAGTCCATCATGCGAAAACGCTTGGTGGGTTTGTCCAGCACCACATGCACGATCTGGTTGGCGGGCGGCGGCGGCGAATGCACGCAAGCGCCCAAATAGGGCACGAGCAAAAACTCCTTGGTGCCTTCGGGCAAGTCCTCCAGCGGCACCATGTAACCAGGCAAGCGCACGCTCTGCCCCAGGATCAGCGGGTTGATGGGCGCGTTGTCCCACATCTTGCGCAATTTTTTAAGTGCCTCATCGGCCCTGGGGTCGTTGTCATTGAGCGCATTGAGGTTCAGGGCTTTGAGGTCTTTGTAAGGGTCCCAGCCCGCTGGAATCAACTGTTCCCAACCGATGGTGCGCGTCTGTCCGGGCATGCTGGTGCCGGGCGGTGGGGATTCGCCTGACAAGGCGGGCTGCACCTGAGGCACGGTTGCGCGCACCGTGTCACGCACACTTTGGGCCCAAGCTTGGCCCGCGAGCCCAAGGCCCAAAACAAACAGCCCCCACTTCATCATGGTGTTGCGTTTCATCCCTGATCCTTTTTGTTCATACCCGTGGCGACAAGCCATCGGCCAAGGACAAGCGGTAAGCCCGCCAGGCCGGCCCCAAACTGGCCAACAAACCGGCCAATAAAACACCGACAGCCAAAGCCCATTGTGTGGGCAAAGGCATGGCCAATTGCAAGCGGATACCCAGCGACTGCTGCAGCCAAGGCGTGGCCAAGGCCATCCCCGCATGGGCCAACAGCACACCCAAGAAAACGCCTGAACAGGTGACCCATAAGCCTTCGAGTGTGAGCAGGCTCAGGACATGGCGCGGCGCAGCCCCCACGGCGCGCAGCACCGCCAGTTCGCGGCGGCGCTCGTTCAGGCCCGCCAGCACCACCGCCATGAGCGAGACCACACTCACCAACGCCACCAAAGCCGAGACAGCAAGCAAGGCATTCTCACCCAAGCCCAGCACCGACCATAACTCACCCAGAGCCACGCCGGGCATGACGCCCATCAGGGCTTCTGCTTCGTAGAGATTCACAAAGCGCTGCACATTGAATACCGCCGCCCGGCTTTTCAGGCCCACCAGGGCAGCCGTGACTTCTTCGGGCTGCAAATTGAATTTGCGCGCCTGATCGGCCGGGATTTGCCCACCCGGCATGGGCGTGCCCGCGACCCAGCCCAGGTGCAAGGCCTCCAGCGCTTGCAGGCTCACATGCACTGTTCGGTCCACCGGGGTGCCCGTGGGCGCCAGAATACCGACCACCTTGAAGGGCTTGTCGGCGTGCTCGTCGGTCTGCTGACCTTCCTGGTCATGGCCATGATCGTCGTGCAGCCCATGGCCCAGGGTGATGCTCTGGCCCAGGCCGTAACCCATTTGATGTGCCACCTCGGCGCCAATCACCGCCTCGTACAAACCGTCAAGGGTGTCTGCAAACACCGCGCCGTGTTGCAAGACCAGCGGCTGTTTGTCGCCATAGGCAAAGTGCTGAAAATAGGCGGGCGTGGTGCCCATCACGGGAAACCCCCGGTGCGAGTCCCCCAGGCTCAAGGGCACAACCCAGGACACGGAGCGGTGCTGTGCCAGTTGGCGCACGCTGTCCATGGACATGCTTTGCGGAACGCTGCCGATGTGAAACACAGAAAACAACATCAACTGCACCGGGCTGCTGCGTGCCCCCACGATCAAGTCGACGCCGCTGACCGATTGCGAAAAACTGCTGCGAATGTCGTGGCGCAGGCGCTCCAGCGTCCACAACAATGCGGTGGCCAGCGCCAGCGACACCACCACCCACACCAAGGTGCTGCGTCGGTTCCAGGCGCTTTGCCGGGCGATGCTCAGCAGTCTGTTCATGAGCGCACCTCCACTTGCTGCATGTCGGGCAATGACCACCGCACATCAAAGTGCATCGCCTGTTGCTCGTCGTGGCTCACGCACACCAAGGTGCTGCCCGCGTCGCGTGCGGCCTGCAGCAGCAAGTCCATGAAGCTCTGGCGCAAGGCGGAGTCGAGCGCCGAAGTGGGCTCGTCGGCCAGGATCAGTTCGGGCTGCCCCATCAAGGCGCGGGCAGCGGCCACGCGCTGCTGCTGACCTACCGACAAGGCGTCGGCGCGGCGGCTCCACAGAGCTTCGGGCAAGCCCATGCGCTGCAACCAGCTTTGGGCCGCAGCCTCGGGGCCACCTGCGGCCTGGCATCGTTCGCGGCGCAATTTGGAAAAGCGGCAAGGCAGTGTCACATTGTCCAGCACGCTCAGGTAAGGCAGCAAATTGAACTGCTGAAACATCACGCCCACATGGTCGGCCCGAAAGGTGTCGCGATGGCCACCCTTCAAGGCCCCCCAGTCCTGCCCCAACAAGGCCACGCGGCCTTGGTTGGGCGACAAAACACCCGCCAACAAGCCCAGCAAAGTGCTCTTGCCACAACCACTGGGGCCATGCAAAAAAACAGTCTGGCCACGTTCCACATGCAAACGCCCCAGCACCAGTGTGTCAGGCCCCCCCAGAGTCCAGGCAAAGCGCAATGGCTCGATGTCGATCACTCAGTTCTCCCTGTTGAGCAGAGCAATATACCCCGTCAATCGGGCACAACGGTCTTTCTGCTGCTTTCCCTGCGGGCAATCCAGACGGTAGAGCCCAAGATGACCAAGGCCCCGGCCCAAGTCCATTCGCTGGGCACATCGCCAAACACCAGCCAACCCAAGACCGAGGCCCAGACCAGGTCGAGAAAGCGCAGCGACTGGGTGGCCGAGATCTCGGACAGCGCGAACGCCCGCGTCAGGCTGTAGTGGGCCAAGGTGCCCAGCACCCCGGTGGCTGCAAAACCCAGCCATTGAACAGGCGTGGGCATTTGCCAGTGTGGCAAGGCCATTGGCAAGCTGAGCACGGTCACGGTGATGGCTTGCCACAGCACGATGACGCCGGGTTTCTCGTACCGGGTCAGGGCTTTGGTGATGAGAAAAGAAGCCGCAAAAACCGGCGACGAAGCCAGCATCACCAGGTTGTACCAACCGCCATCCCCGGACATCTTGGGCAAGACCACCACCAACACGCCGGCAAACCCAATGATGGCGGCGATCCAGCGGTCTTTGCGCATGGGTTCACCCAAAAACCAGGCCGCGCCAATCATGATGAAAATCGGCCCGGTAAAACCAATGGCCGTCATGTCGGCCAAGGAAATCTTGGGCAGGGCTGTGAACCACAAAATAAGGCCCAAGGTGTGCACCCCGCCGCGCCAAAACTGCCCTGCCATGTTCACCGGCATGTAGGCGCGCCAGCCATCACGAAACACCCAGGGCAAGATCACCAACAGGCCGAACAAGTACCGCAAGAACTGCGACTGGTAAACGTCCAATTGCAAAGTCAATTCACGGGCGACGGTGTTGAGCAGGGAAAAAAGCAAGCCACCCAAAACCATCCAGACCATGCCTTGTACCGCCAGGGGCCAAGACGAAAAAGCACGGCTACTACGGTGCTGCGCCAAGCGCCACAGGCGAGGGATGGAGAAAAAGGCTTTGCGCGGTTTCATGCGCAGCCTGAGGGCTTGAGGTCAATCACCCAACCATCTTAGGCCCAGTCAGCGACCCACGGGGTCGCTTGGGTTACGTCATTCAGCGCTCAGCGCTGTTTTGCAAAGCGGCAATGCGCTCTTCGATCGGTGGGTGGGTGCTGAACAACTGACCAATGCCACCGGCAATGCCCATGGCCGCCATGGTCTTGGGCAATTCGGCCGTGTGCACACCACCCAAACGGGCCAAAGCGTTGATCATCGGCTGCTTGCGACCCATCAATTGGGCAGCGCTGGCATCGGCTCGAAACTCGCGCTGACGGCTGAACCAGGCCACAATGATCGCGGCCACAAAGCCCAGCAGGATGTCCATCACGATGGTAGTGATGTAGTAGCCCATGCCAGGGCCTGTGTTTTCTTCGTCGTTTTTGCGCAAAAAGCTGTCCACGGCATAACCCACAATGCGCGAGATGAAGACCACAAAGGTGTTCATCACGCCCTGGATCAGGGTCATGGTGACCATGTCACCGTTGGCAATGTGCGCCACTTCATGGGCGAGCACGGCCTCAATTTCTTCGTGGGTCATGTTTTGCAGCAAACCTGTGGACACGGCCACCAAGGCCGAATCGCGGAATGCGCCAGTTGCAAAGGCGTTCGGATCGCCTTCAAAAATACCAACTTCGGGCATGCCGATGCCCGATTTGTCAGCCAGTTTGCGCACGGTGTCCACGATCCATGCTTCGTCTGCATTGGCCGGTTGGGCGATGACTTGAACGCCCGATGACCACTTGGCCAAGGGTTTGCTGATGAGCAAAGAAATGATGGCACCGCCAAAACCCATGATCAGCGCAAAGCCCAGCAAAGCGCCCAGGTTCAGGCCGTTGGCCGTCAAAAAGCGGTTGACGCCCAGCAAATTGGCAACGATCCCCAACACCAGCACCACGGCCAGGTTGGTCATGACAAAAAGAAAAATGCGTTTCATGTTGAGTTTCACTTTCACCCGAAAGACGCGGGCACGTTGGAACGGATATTAGGGGGTCCGAATCCAAAATCAAGCCGGGGGTTCGATTTCCGAATTGGCGTACGGTTTTTCAGGGGCGGCAGTCCAGCGGCGCGGGCGAAACACGCTCGCATCGCGATAAAAGGCGGGGTCCTCGTTGGCAGGCCACCAGCCGGGCACACCCAACAAAGGCAAGGGGCTGAAGGGTTTGCTGGCCAGTTTGTCCGGCGACAGGTCTTGCGCCAGCCAGGCATCAAGATCGGCCGCACCCACCTCTTGCGGCACCCGCCACAGGTGCACGGTGATCGATTTGTAAGGCTGCACGGCTTTCTCAAGCGCGGCATGGCCAAAGGCCCACAGGCGGGTGTGCGCCCATTGGGCACGCCCATCGACCAAAGCCTCGGTCCACCGGTGTTCGGTCAATGCGGTCCACAACGCGTCCGAAGGCTGAATAAGCCAAGCGTTTTCGTCGAACACGGTGGCTGCGTCTCGCACCGGACCGCGCTCTTGGCCCACGCCGGCACGGGCGATCTCGCTGGCCTGCAATTGGTTCAAACGCTTTTTGGCCAGCGGGAAGTGCATCCAGCACAAAGCATTGAAGAAGTCGTGCAAACCCTCGCGGGTGGGCACCTGGCCGTGGGCAAAGATGAAGTCTTCGTAGGCCTGACCCTCGGGCAAGTCGGCTTGCGGCACGAAGCGCACGGGCAGGTGGTCACGCGCTTGATTCAAGGCTTGAGCTTGAGGGCAACCGGCAGCGACTTGCTGGGCGATGGGTTTGCCCAAGGCCCGCCAGTCGGCCAGCCAAGGGGCTTGCCAATCGATGTCGGGCACGCTCAGGGCAGATGACGGGACGCACCTGCGCCCCGTCCGGTTCGGATTCACGCTGTGGCTCAGGGGTTCACCATCCGCCAGGGCAGGCTTTCACCCGAGCGCAGCGGCTTGAGCTCGGCCTCCCCAAAAGCAAAGCTTTCGGCCGGTGTCCAGCTTTCGCGGCGCAGCGTGACGGTGCCGCTGTTGCGCGGCAGGCCATAAAAGTCAGCGCCGAAGAAACTGGCAAAACCCTCGAGTTGGCCCAAGGCACCGGCTTGGTCAAAGGCCTCGGCGTACAGCTCAATGGCCGCGTGCGCGGTGTAGCAACCCGCGCAACCGCTGGCGTGTTCTTTGAGGTGGGCTGGATGCGGGGCACTGTCGGTCCCCAAAAAGAACCGGGCGTTGCCGCCGGTGGCCGCTTGCACCAGGGCCAGCCGGTGCGTCTCGCGCTTGAGCACGGGAAGGCAATAGTAATGCGGACGCATGCCCCCCAAAAACAGGGCATTGCGGTTGTACAGCAGGTGGTGGGCGGTGATGGTCGCGCCCAGGTTCGCGTCGCCTGCGGCCACGTACTGCGCGGCTTCTTTCGTGGTGATGTGCTCCATCACGATTTTGAGGCCCGGAAAGTCGCGGCGCAGGGGGATCAATTGCTGCTCAATGAACACGGCTTCGCGGTCAAACAGATCGATGTCGGAGGAGGTGACCTCGCCGTGCACCAGCAGCAGCACACCTTCGCGTTGCATGGCTTCGAGCACGGGGTAGATCTTGCGCAAATCGGTCACACCCGCGTCGCTGTTGGTGGTGGCACCCGCCGGGTACAGCTTGCAGGCCACCACGCCAGCGGCTTTGGCGCGGGCGATTTCGGCCGGGGCCAAGTTGTCGGTCAGGTACAGCGTCATCAAAGGCTCAAAGCTCAAGCCATGGGGCACAGCGGCCAGGATGCGCGCCTTGTAGGCCAAGGCCTGTTCGGCAGTGGTCACCGGCGGCTTGAGGTTGGGCATGATGACCGCGCGGCCAAACTGCGCGGCGGTGTGGGGCACCACCACGCTCAGGGCGGCGCCGTCGCGCACGTGCAGATGCCAGTCGTCAGGGCGGGTGAAGGTGATTTCTTGAGTCATGGAGAGTATTGTCGCAAACCTCGAAACCTCGCCTCAATGCCCCAAAATTTTGGACAGAAAGTCTTGTGCCCGGTCGGTCTGAGGTGAGTCAAAGAACTGCTGCGGAGGCGCTTGTTCAACCACTTGGCCTTGATCCATGAAAATGACGCGGTCAGCCACGGCCTTGGCAAAGCCCATTTCATGCGTCACGCACAGCATGGTCATGCCCTGGCCGGTCAGCTCGATCATCACGTCCAGCACTTCCTTGATCATCTCGGGGTCCAGCGCCGAAGTGGGCTCATCGAACAGCATGATCTTGGGTGTGAGACACAGCGCACGCGCAATGGCCACGCGTTGCTGCTGCCCGCCGGACAATTGCAAGGGGTACTTATGGGCATGCTCCGAAATGCGCACACGCTCGAGCTGCACCATGGCTTTGTCCACCGCTTCCTTGCGCGGCATCTTGGCCACCCAAGTGGGCGACAAAATCAGGTTTTCCAAGACCGTCAGGTGCGGGAACAGGTTGAACTGCTGGAACACCATGCCCACCTCGCGGCGCACTTTGTCAATACCTTTGAGATCATCACCCAGCAAGGTGCCATCCACGGTCAGCGTGCCTTCTTGGTATTCCTCGAGGGCGTTGATGCAACGGATCAGGGTGGACTTACCCGAGCCCGAAGGACCGCAAATGACGACTTTTTCGCCTTTGGCAAATTGCAGGTTCACATCGCGCAGCACATGGTAGCCATTGCTGGCATACCACTTGTTCACGCCTTTGAATTCAATCAGGGGGGTAGCGTTGGAGGTCATAGAAGGTCTTTCGTTCAACGGACTTTGCTCACAGCTGTGCGGTCTTCAATCCACAAGCTGTAGCGCGACATGGCAAAGCAGAACGCGAAATAAATGAAGGTGATGAAGAGGTAGGCTTCGATCTTGAAGGGACGCCAGTCGGCATCGGAGTTGAGCGCCAGACCCAAGGCACCCGTCAACTCGTACAGCGACACAATGGTCACCAAAGAAGTGTCTTTGAACAAGCCGATGAAGGTGTTCATGATGGAAGGCACCACGGTGGCCAGCGCCTGCGGCAGCACAATCATGCGTTGGGTCTGCCAGTAGCTCAGCCCCAGGGTGGCCGCCGCTTCGGTCTGCCCTTTGGGCAAAGCCTGCAAGCCGCCGCGGATGACTTCGGCCATGTAAGCCCCTGAAAACAGGGTGATGCCCACCACCACACGCACAAGCACGTCGATCTTCACGCCTTCGGGCATGAACAGCGGCAGCATGAAGGAAGCCATGAACAGCACAGTGATCAGCGGCACGCCCCGCACCAACTCCACGTAAAGCGTGCACAAGGTCTTGATGGCCGGCATGTTGGAGCGCCGACCCAGCGCCACGAAGATGGCCAGAGGAAAGGCCAGCGTCATGGAAATCACCGTGAGCATCACCGTCAGCGGCAAGCCGCCCCACTGGTCGGTGTCGACCGGGGTCAGACCCCCAAAGCCACCCTTCATGAGCACGAAGTAAACGGACAGCATGACCAACCAGACCAGCGGCAAAGCCTTGTTCCAAAAACGCGGCATGCAACTGATAACCACCACGCCCAACATCAGGGCTGTGGCGATCACCGGCCGCCAGTGCTCTGCTTCGGGGTAGCGGCCCATGACGATCAAGCGGCCTTTTTCGGAGATCACACCCCAGCAAGCCCCCACACCGCGCATGTCGTTACAGGCTTGCAAATGACTGCCGAAAACAGCCTGAAACAAGGCCCAGTCAAGCGAAGACACCAGGGCCAGAAAGCCCAGAGCCAGCAAGACCAGCGACAAAACAGCGTTACCTACACTGGAGAACAGATTGGCACGCAACCAAGCCAGAGGACCTGAGCTGCGACCAGGCATAGGCCTGGCATCCAAGGATTTGAAAACATTGCTCATGTCAGCGCTCCTGAATGGCGGCACTGGCATTGAACCAGTTCATGAGGGCCGAAGTGATGAGGGACAGCGTCAAATACACCAACATCACGATGGACAAGGCCTCGATGGCCCGGCCTGTCTGGTTCAGTGTGGTGTTGGCAATCGACACCAGTTCGGGATAGCCGATGGCCACCGCCAAAGAAGAATTTTTCGTCAGGTTCAGGTATTGGCTGGTGAGCGGAGGAATGATCACCCGCAGCGCCTGGGGCAAGACCACCAAACGCATGGATTGGCTTTTGCTCAAGCCCAAAGAAGCCGAGGCTTCATGCTGACCCAAGGACACGGAGGCGATGCCAGACCGGACCACCTCGGCAATAAAGGACGCGGTGTAGAAAACCAAGCCGCACAGCAAGGCCATGAACTCGGGGCTGAACACGCCTCCGTCTTCAATCTGGAAGTCGCCCACTTTGGGAACATTCCACTCGGAAGGCGCACCCCCAGCCAACCAGCCCAAGACCATCAAGGCCAAGCTGACTGCCAAAGACACTCCCCAAACCGGACGGGTTTGACCTGTTTGGTCGAAATAAGCTTTGGCCTTGCGGCGGTAATAGATGGCAAACACCCCCCCCAAAGCAGCACCCAAAAGGGCCAGCGTTTGTCCGAGTTGCCATTCGGGCCAAGGGAATGAAACTCCGTTTTTACTGAGGTAAAAATTGCCCAACTTCCAGGCCTTGTCGAAATCGGGCAATGCTTCGGTGAACACCAAATACCAAATCAACAACTGCAGGTAAACCGGGACATTGCGAAAGAACTCAACGTAGACATAGCAAACCTTGCGCACCAAGTAGTTGGCGGAAAACCGCCCCACACCCAACAGCACGCCCAACACAGTTGCCAACACTATGCCGATCACAGCCACCTTGAGCGTGTTGAGCATGCCAATGAAAAAGGCCACCAGATAAGTGCTGTTGGACGCGTACTCGATCATCGTTTCACTGATGTCAAAGCCAAACGGTTGGAACAAAAAGTCGTAACCGCTTTGGATGCCACGCAATCGCATGTTCGTCAGCGTGTTGCGCACCAGCAAGCCCACCAAGGCCAGAGCGGACAAAATCGCGACGATCTGGTAAAGGACCGATCGCCCTTCGCGGCTGCGCCAAGAAATGGATCGGTTTTTCTTGCCAGGCAAAGGCCTGGCCTCGATCATGGAAAAATGGGACATGGACAGGGCCTGAAGAAAACCACGGTTACAAAAGATACGCCCCGAGAAGGGGCGTATCCAAAGTCTTTAAGTCAGACTGAAATCAACGAAGGGGGGCTGCGTACATCAAGCCACCTTTGCTCCACTGATTGTTCAGGCCGCGTGGCAAGTTGATGGCCGTCTTGGGGCCCACGTTGCGCTCAAACATCTCGCCATAGTTGCCCGTGGTCTTGATGGCGCGGGCCAACCATTCTTTGTCCAGACCCAGGTGTTTGCCCAAATCTTCTGTGGCGCCCAACAAACGGCCCACTTGGGGGTTGTCGCTGGTTTTCATCTGGTCCACATTGGCTTGGGTGATGCCATACTCTTCGGCTTCGACCAAGCCACTCAAGACCCATTTGTTGATGGCAAACCACTCGTCATCGCCGCGGCGAACCATAGGGCCCAAAGGCTCTTTGGAGATCAAGTCAGGCAAAACAACGTGTGCCGCTGGATCTTTGGCTTCTTTGGCGCGAACCGAAGCGAGACCCGATGCGTCGGTGGTGTAAGCCTGGCAACGGCCAGAGAAGTAAGCGCCAGTGGCCGCTTCCACTTTCTCAAACACCACGGGCTTGAGGTTCAGCTTGTTGGCACGGGAGAAATCGGTCAGGTTTTTCTCGGTGGTGGTGCCAGACTGCACGCAAATCGTTGCACCCTTGAGTTGCTTGGCGCTGGTGATTTTGCCTTTTGGCACCATGAAGCCTTGGCCGTCATAGTAATTGGCACCGATGAAATGCAAACCCAAAGAGCCATCGCGGTTCAAGGTGTTGGTGGTATTGCGAGCCAACACATCCACTTCACCGGACTGCAAAGCGGTGAAGCGCTGTTGCGCTGTCAAAGGCACGTATTTGACTTTGGTGGCGTCGCTCAGCACGGCTGCGGCCAGCGCACGGCAATGGTCGACATCCAGACCTGACCAGTTGCCGCTGGAGTCAGCCGCAGAAAAGCCTGCCAAGCCCGTGTTGACGCCGCAAACGATTTGTCCGCGTTGCTTGATCTGGTCCAGTGTTTTGCCCGCCATGGCCGAAGTGCCGGCCATCAAGCCGGCGGTTGCCAATACGGCAGCGATCACGGTATGCGCATGATTTTTCATGGTTTGTTCCTCTTTCCAATGTTGAGCGGCAAAACGCCACTTGATGATTAAAAGCCAAATCTGAGACCGAACTGCCTAGGAGCTTCCCTAGGTGGGGTCCGCACTCAAAAAACCGAAAGGCCGCACCATCTTGATGCAAGGACCCAACCCGCAGTCCTTCAAAGCACAAAACGCGCCCGAATCGCGGCTTGGAAGGATTGTGCGGTAAAAAGCGGCCGCCCCCCGTAGCCCCTTGAAATGAATAGGGTCTCTCTGCACAGCGTCCCAACTGTTTCAAGAGGCCGCATCTTGATCACGCAGCAAGACCCGCATGTTTTGCAGCGCCTGCAGAAATCCCAAAGCCTGGGCATACAAGATCTGCCCTGCCGGTGTCAATTGGGTGGGGTAAGAACTGCGGTCCACCAAATCGGTCCCCGCCCATGCCTCCAGCGACTGGATGCGCCGCGAAAAAGCCGGCTGCGTGACATGCCGTAACTGAGCCGAGCGGCTGAAACTGCGGGTTTCAGCCAAACTCACAAAATCTTCAAGCCACTTGGTTTCCATCGGTGATGGGTTCCTGTCCTTGTGCGGTTCAATCCGTGGATTGTTGCAGCGCCCACATGCTGGCGTAGCGCCCGTTTTGGGCCAACAAGGCCACGTGGTTGCCGCGTTCAATGATCTGCCCGGCGTCCATCACCAAAATCTCGTGCGCATCGACCACGGTGGACAGGCGGTGCGCGATCACCAAGGTCGTTTTGTTTTGTGCCACGCTGGCCAACTCGGCCTGAATGGCACGTTCGTTGGCCGAGTCCAGCGCCGAAGTGGCTTCGTCGAACACCAAAATCGGCGGATCTTTGAGCAGGGTACGGGCGATGGCCACGCGCTGCTTTTCCCCACCTGAGAGCTTCAAGCCCCGCTCACCCACCGAAGTCTGGTAGCCCTTGGGCGTGGAAGCAATGAAGTCGTGGATGCGGGCCGCACGGGCTGCGCCTTCGATCTCGACCTGACTGGCCCCGGGACGGCCATACGCAATGTTGTAGGCCACGCTGTCATTGAAGAGCACGGTGTCTTGCGGCACGATGCCCAAGGCTTGGCGCACACTGCTTTGTGTCACTTGGCGAATGTCCTGCGCGGCGATGCGAATAAAACCTTGCTGCACGTCGTAAAAACGGAACATCAAGCGCGCCAGTGTCGACTTGCCTGAGCCCGACGGGCCCACGACCGCCACGGTTTTTCCGGCAGGAATGGTGAAACTGATGTCTTTGAGGATCGGGCGGTCGCTTTCGTAGGCAAAGGACACCCGGTCAAACACCACATCAGGCGCGCCTTGCAAAGCGAGCGCCTGCGCACCGGGTGCATCGGCCACTTCGCGTTCGCGGTCCATCAGCACAAACATCTTGTCCAAATCGGTCAGGCTTTGCTTGATCTCCCTGTAAAGCACGCCCAAAAAGTTGAGTGGAATGTAAAGCTGGATCATGAAGGCGTTGATCATCACCAGATCGCCCAACGTCATGCGCCCGGCCACCACGCCTTCGGTGGCTCGCCAGAGCATCGCCACCAAAGCTGAAGCGATGATGAGCTGCTGCCCGGTGTTGAGCACCGACAAGGTGGTCTGCGCCTTGAGCCGGGCCAGGCGCAGGCGCTCCAGGCTTTCGTCGTAACGTCCCGCCTCAAAATGTTCATTGCCAAAATACTTGACGGTTTCGTAGTTCAAGAGCGAATCGATGGCCCGGGTGTGTGCGGCCGAATCGAACTCGTTGGCCTGTTTGCGAAACTGGGTGCGCCACTCGGTGATGCGCACCGTGAAAAAGATGTACAGCGCCAAAGCCAACAGCGTGATGCCCGCAAACCAGGCATCGAATTTCACGGCCAGAATCGTCAACACCAAACCCACCTCGACCAGGGTGGGGATGATGCTGTACAAAGAATAAGAGATCAGCGATTCAATGCCACGCACCCCACGCTCGATGTCGCGCGTCATCCCCCCTGTCTGCCGCGCCAAGTGAAAGCGCAGACTCAGGGCATGCAGGTGTTCAAAAGTTTGCAAGGCGATGCTGCGCGAGGCCCCCTGGGTGGCTTTGGCAAACACCAACTCGCGCAGCTCGGTGAACGCCGAAGTCAGCAAACGCAAAGCACCATAACCCACCAACAAGGCCACCGGCACCACCAGCACGGCTTGCGGATCGCCCGGCTTGAGGCTCATGGCATCGACCAATTCCTTGAGCAGCAAGGGCACGCTCACATTCGCCAACTTCGCGCTCACCATCAGGCTCAAAGCGATGACCACACGCCACTTGTATTGCCAAAGGTAGGGCAAAAGTCGGGACAGGGTTTGCCAGTCACCGCCGGCAGGGGGCTGTGCGGCCTGACCTGAAGGTTTGCCGGGCGGAGCAGCAGAAGGAGCGGTTTCGCCGTGGTGGCGCATAAGGGACAATCCAGTCTTGATGTTAACCACCGATTGTGCCCATGTCCGACGCCCCACACCCCCAAGCCGTGTCTTTGCCCACCGACCAAGAGCTGGTGCTGAAGGTCATTCCCATGCCGGCCGACTGCAATGCCAGCGGGGACATCTTTGGCGGCTGGGTCATGGCGCAAGTCGACTTGGCTGGTGCTGTTTTGCCGGCCCGGCGCGTGCGCGGGCGCATGGTGACCGTGGCGGTGAACGAGTTCATTTTTAAGCAGGCCGTCAAGGTCGGCGACATCTTGTCATTCTTTTCCCGGATCGTGCGTGTAGGCCGCACCTCGGTCACGGTGAAGGTCGAGGTGTTTGCCGAACGCTTTCAGTTGCAAGGCCAGTACATCAAGGTGACAGAAGCCAGCCTGACCTACGTGGCGGTAGACGACCAGGGCAAGCCGAGGTTGGTGCCCGCCGAGTGATGCACGTGTTCTGGGCGCAGGCTCAGACCGTCAAGAGACGATGTAAGCGGCAGCGCCCGTCGACATCAAGGTGCCATCGGGCCCACAAAACTCCATGCGCGATGAGCCCACACGCGAGCCCACGCGCAAAGCATTGGCCGTGATGGTGAAGTGCTCGCCAATACCCGGGCGCAAATAATCCACGCGCAAGTCGATGGTGCCCAGCTTGGCAAAACGCTCCAGGCGCTTGGCTGGCGGCTCGTCCATGTGCTTGGCCGCCAGCGCGGCCATGACGGCGGCGCTGCCGATGGCGTCCAGCACCGCACTGATGACCCCGCCGTGGATGCGGTTGTAGGCAAAATGCCCAACCAACTCCGGCCGCATGTCGACGCGGGCCACCACACCCTCAGGTGTCACCTTGACGAGCTTGAGGCCCAAGGTTTTGTTGAAGACAATTTTGTCTTCAAAAATCTGGCGGAAACCTTCGATGTATTCGGGCTCAAGAACGACAGGGGTGGAGTGGCTGTGGGGCATGCACTCGATTCTATGGAAAGAAAAGCCCCGCCCAGCAAGATCCCGAGGTCAAACTTTGCTGAAGTCGGGTTTGCGTTTTTCCATGAAAGCGCCGAAGGCCTCTTTGGCAGCGGGCTCGCGCAGCATGCGGCCAAAGCTCTTGCCCTCTTCGTCCATCTTTTGCAACACGGCTTGGGTGTCGCCTTTCATCAACCGTTTGGTCTCAATCAAAGAAGGCAGCGGTTTTCCTGCCAACTTGCGGGCTTGCGCTTGCGCATAGCCGTTGACTTCGGTAGGCGGCACCACCCGGTTGACCAAACCCACCTCTTGCGCCGCCTCAGCAAAAAAGGGCTCACCCATGAGCAACGCTTCTGCGGCGCGGTGGTAGCCGAACATGCGCGGGGCCAACAGGCTCGAAGCCGCCTCAGGGCACAAACCCAAATTCACGAAAGGCATGGAAAACGCGGCGTTGTCACCTGCATAGACCAAGTCGCAGTGGAACAGCATGGTGGTGCCAATGCCCACCGCAGGGCCAGCCACAGCGGCCAGCAAGGGCTTTTCAAAGGTGGCGATGCCCCTCAGGAATCGGAACACAGGCGATTCTTGTGTGCTGGGCGGCTGGTTCAAAAAGTCGCCAATGTCGTTGCCCGCGCTGAAGATGCTTTCATGTCCTTGGAACAACACCACGCGCACATTGGCGTCTGCAGCCGCTTGGTCAACAGCGTCGGCCATGGCCGCGTACATGCTGGAAGTGATGGAGTTTTTTTTGTCCAGACGGTTGAAGGTGATCGTCATCACCCCCGCGTCGATGTGGGTCAGGATGTCAGACATGGCGTTCCTTGTGGTGTGTCGTGCAGAGTGATAAGCGTTACTGAATACGAATCCAGGTTTGCGAGCGTCCCAAAAGAGGGGTACCGATGTAGCCGCGAACTTCGAGCTTTTTGCCGCCCTCAATGGGGGTCAGGCGCAGGCTGTAGTTTTTGCCGTTTTCAGGATCAAGGATTTTCCCACCTTCCCACACCGCTTTGCCGTCACCTTGTTGACCGCCACGGATGATTTCCATGCCCAGTTTGGGCTTGCCCTTGCGGTCATCGGTGCACAGATTGCAAATGGGGTCGGTATTGGGGTTGTTTTGCAGTGAGCGCTCCACCACGCCTGAGAGGCCCGCACTGGCCGTTTGGGTGATGCGGATTTCTGCTTTGGGCTGCTTGCTCTCATCGTCGATGCTGCGCCACAGGCCCACAGGGCTCATTTGAGCCTGCGCCAGCAAAGTGAACAAACCGAGGGTCAGTGCGGTTGTTTGTTTGACCATGTTCATGCCGTGCCGTTGATCAAGCCAGCGCGGCCTCGGTGTCCATCAGCACATCGCTGCCGGCGCGGATGCGGCGCATCAAGCTCGAGGTCTCGGGCATCAGGCGGGTGAAGTAAAAACGCGCCGTCTGTAACTTGGCTTGGTAGAAGGGATCGGGGCGCTGGGCTTCTTCTTCGGCTTCGGCCAATTTCTTGAGGGCGATCTGCGCCGAGCGGGCCCAGAAGTAAGCCAAGACCAAATGTCCCACCACGCGCAGGTAGTCCACAGCCGCAGCGCCCACTTCGTCGGCGTTGCTCATGGCTTTCATACCCACTTCGCCCGTCAATTGCGTGAGCTTTTGGCCCAGATCGGCCAGCGGCTTGATGAACTCGGCCATGGCTTCGTTGGCCATTTCGGCTTTCACCAATTTTTCAATCTGCTTGCCAAACTTTTGCAGCGAGGCACCCTGGTTGCCCAGCACCTTGCGGCCCAGCAGGTCCAAAGACTGGATGGTGTTGGTGCCCTCGTAGATCATGTTGATGCGGGCATCGCGCACATGCTGCTCCATGCCCCACTCCTTGATGTAGCCGTGGCCACCAAACACTTGCATACAGGCCGAGGTGGCTTCCCACGCGTTGTCGGTGGTGAAGGCTTTGACAATGGGGGTGAGCAAAGCCACCAACTCGGCCGACTCCTGACGCACAGCCTCGTCAGGGTGGTTGAATTCCTTGTCCAGCAGCAAGGCGCAGTAGCAAGCCAGTGCGCGTCCGCCTTCGGCATAAGCCTTGGCCGTCATCAGCATGCGGCGCACATCGGGGTGCACGATGATCGGATCGGCCGGTTTGCCGGGCGCTTTCACACCGGTGAGCGAACGCATTTGCACGCGGTCTTTGGCATAAGCGAGTGCGTTTTGGTAAGCCACTTCGGTCAGCCCCAGCGACTGGTTGCCCACGCCCAAGCGCGCAGCGTTCATCATCACGAACATCGCAGCCAAACCTTTGTTGGGCTGCCCCACCAAAGTGCCCACGGCTTCGTCCAAAACCATCTGGCAAGTGGCGTTGCCGTGGATGCCCATCTTGTGCTCGAGACCACCACAGTAAATGCCGTTGCGCGCTCCCATGATGCCATCGGCCGCCACCTTGAACTTGGGCACCAAAAACAGGCTGATGCCCTTGTTGCCAGGAGGCGCATCGGGCAAACGGGCCAGCACCAGGTGCACGATGTTGGGGGCCAGGTCGTGCTCACCGGCGCTGATGAAAATCTTTTGGCCACTGATGCGGTAAGTGCCATCGGCTTGGGGCTCGGCCTTGGACCGCAAAAGGCCCAAATCGGTACCGCAGTGTGGCTCCGTCAGGCACATGGTGCCAGTCCACTCGCCGCTGGTGAGTTTGGGCAAATACAAGGCTTTTTGCTCTGCAGTCCCATGCGCGTGCAGGGCTTCATAAGCGCCATGCGACAAGCCGGGGTACATCGTCCAAGCCTGGTTGGACGAGTTGAGCATTTCATAGAAACACTGGTTGACCACGAAGGGCAGGCCTTGCCCGCCGAACTGAGGGTCGCAGCTGAGGGAGGGCCAGCCACCGGCCACATACTGCGCGTAGGCGGCTTTGAAACCGTCAGGGGCTTTGACTTCGTGCGTGTCGCGGTTGAGCGTACAGCCCTGGGTGTCCCCTGAAATATTCAAAGGAAAAATTACTTCAGATGCGAACTTGCCCCCTTCTTCGAGCACCGCATTGATGGTGTCGGCATCGGTTTCAGCGTGCTTGGGCAAGGCCTTGAATTCCTCGGCGACATCGAGCAACTCGTGCAAAACAAACTGCATGTCGCGAATGGGCGGGTTGTAGACGGGCATGAAAGCTCCTTGAGCAATGGGGTAAATGGACCTGAGAATTGAAAATCAAATGACTTTGTTCTTTCGCCGTGGTTTGACCAGCGCGTTGGTGGCGCTGGCTTGGCCACTGCTGGGCGCACGGTCGGCGGCGTAGCGAGACAGAATGTGGGCAAACCCGCGGCGTGCGCGATCGGTAGCGTCGGGGTTGCGTAAAAATCGGGCTTCGTAATGCAAGGCCAAAATCAAGCCATGAATTTCAAAGGCGATCTGGCGGGCGTCCGACTCCAAGCTCAATTGCCCTTCGACTTGCGCCAACTCCACCGCTCGGCGCAAGGCGGTTTGCCATGTGGCCACCGAAGAAGCCAGGGCATCGCGCACAGGGCCCGTGCGGTCATCGAACTCGACTGCGCCGCTGATGTATATGCAACCCGAATCAATTTCGGCCGAGGTCTGGACCATCCAGCTGTCAAACATGGCCTGCAAGCGCGGCACCCCTCGGGGATGCTGCATGGCGGCGTAAAAGACCTCGGCTTCAAAACGGTCGTGGTATTCACGGATCACGGAAATTTGCAACTCTTCGCGTGAACCAAAATGGGCGAACACGCCCGACTTGCTCATGCCGGTGACCTCGGCCAGCGCCCCGATGGACAAGCCTTCGAGACCAATTTGCGAAGCCAGCCCCAAAGCGGCCTCGATGATCACCGCCTTGGTTTGCTGCCCCTTGATCAAAACCCGACGGCCCGTCTCGGGAACGGGCAGGCTTTCAAGGTGGGATGTTTTTTGGAAATGGGTCATGATGGCAAAATAGAACGTCCGTTCTATTTTGCACCAAACCTAACCCCAATCCAACAAAACCTGCGTGTGTCAGGGTAAATCAGGGGGCCATCACGACGCGGCCTGATTCAAAGCATGTGCATCAAGCCTTGAAAGCCACCACTTTTTGGGTTTGCTCGCCCAGACCGTCGATGCCCAGACGCATGACATCGCCGCGCTTCAAGTACACAGGCGATGGCTTGCCATCGACCTTGACGCCCATGCCCACGCCCGGAGGCGTGCCGGTGGTGATGATGTCGCCGGGCTCGAGCGTCATGAACTGGCTCACATAGCTCACCAGCTTGGCCACGCCAAAGATCATGGTCTTGGTGTTGCCAGTTTGGTAACGCACGCCGTTCACGTCCAGCCACATGCCCAAAGCTTGAGGGTTGGGCACTTCGTCACGCGTGACCAGCCAAGGACCCACCGGGCCGAAAGTGTCGCAACCCTTGCCCTTGTCCCAGGTGGCGCCGCGCTCCAGTTGGTATTCACGCTCGCTCACGTCGTTGACCACGCAGTAACCCGCGACATGGTTGAGCGCGTCTTTTTGCGTGACATAACGTGTGCGGGTGCCGATCACAATGCCCAACTCGACTTCCCAGTCGGTTTTCTTGGAGCCTTTGGGCAACATGACGTCGTCGTCAGCGCCTTGGATGCTTGAAATGGCTTTGGTGAACACGATCGGCTCGGACGGAATCGGCATCCCCGCTTCGGCTGCGTGGTCGGCATAGTTCAAACCAATGGCGATGAACTTGCTGGTGTAAGAGATGGGGGTGCCAAAACGCTTTTTGCCGCGCACCAAGGGCAGCTTGTCGGTCTTGACTTTGGCCAGTTTGGCCAAGGCCTTGTCGTTCAGTTGGTCTGGCGAAATGTCTTTGACCACGCTGCTGAGGTCACGCAAGCGGCCTTCGGCGTCGATCAAGCCTGGTTTTTCTTTGCCGGGTTGGCCATAGCGAACGAGTTTCATAAAACCTCTCAGTGTGAAAAAAATCAATACGTGGAACGTCCACCAGACAAGTCAAAAACCGCGCCAGTGGAAAAGGAACATTCTTCGGTGCTCAGCCAAGTCACCATGGCGGCCACTTCTTCGGGCTCCCCAAAACGTGCCATTGGAATCTTGGACAACATGAACTGGATGTGCTCGGGCGTCATTTGATCAAAAATCGCGGTTTTCACAGCCGCGGGGGTGACACAGTTCACCCGCACGCCCGTGTCGGCCAGCTCTTTGCCCAGCGACTTGGTCAGACCGATGACCGCCGCCTTGCTGGCACTGTAAGCGCTGGCGTTGGGGTTGCCATCCTTGCCCGCCACCGAGGCGATGTTGACAATGCGCCCATAGTTGCGCGCTTTCATGTGGGCGCTCAGTTCTCGGCAGCAATAGAACAGGCCGTGCACGTTCACATCGAAGACCTGCTGCCAAGCGTCGATCGGGTAGTCCCACACCTTGGTGTTGGGGCCCGTCACACCAGCGCTGTTGACCAACACATCGACACCCGCCAGTGCGGTGGTTTGCGCCGTGGCTTGCACCACCGAATCGTGATTCGCCACATCCACCTGCACCGTGTTGACCACTGCACCCAATTGGCCTTGACGCAATTGTTCAGCGGCTTTGGCCATGCCCGCGGCATCGCGGTCCCAGACCGTGACGCGTGCGCCCGAGGCCAGCATGCGCTGCGCAATGGCAAATCCCAAACCGGTAGCGCCTCCGGTGATGACCGCGTGACGGCCTTTCATGTCGAGCAAATTCATGCGTTCTTTCTGCGGTTGAACTGTGGCCTCAGATGGTCATGCCACCGTCCACCATGTAGGCGTTGCCCGTGGCGAAGATGGATTCATCGGAAGCAAGGAAGGTGACGATGGGCGCGATCTCAGAGGCCTGCGCCAAACGCCCCATGGGCTGACGGTTGATGAAGTCCTTGCGCGCCTGAACCGGGTCGGCATAGCTGTTGATGCGGTCCTGCAAAGAAGGTGTGTCCACCGTACCGGGACAAATGCAGTTGCATCGCACACCTTGGCGCACATAGTCGGCCGCCACGCTTTTGGTCAAGCCAATCACAGCCGCCTTGCTGCTGCCGTAAATGAAACGGTTGGGCAAGCCCTTGACGCTGGAACACACGCTGGCCATGTTGATGATGCTGCCGCCCCTACCGTCTTTCTCGAACTGCGCCACCATTTTGGGAATGACCGCCTGGATCATCCAGAACTGCGAGCGCACGTTGAGGTTGAAGGCAAACTCCCACTCCTCGTCTTGGGCCTGCTCGATGTTGCCGTTGTGCACAAAACCCGCGCAGTTGAAGACGATATCGATGCGCGGCAAGCTGGCCACTTGTGCGGCAATGGCCGACTTGTCGAGCACATTCAGGACAGCGGTGTGCAGGTTCGCCACCCCCTGGTAACTCTTCAACAAATCGGCATTCACATCGGTGGCGTAGACGGTTGCGCCCTCTGCGGCCATGGCCAGTGCGGCCGCTTGGCCAATGCCTTGTCCGGCAGCGGTGACCAGCGCGATTTTTCCTTTGAGTCTCATGTTGTCTTGATCTCCATTTGGGTGATTTGTCTGCTGGATATGGCCGACCAGTCCCAGGCAATGCCCAAGCCGGGGGTGTCGGGTGGCATGGCAAAGCCATCTTTGACTTGCATGCGCGAGGTGGTGATGTCGTCCAGCTGCGGGATGTACTCCACCCAAGTGGCATTGGGCACGGCAGCGCACAGGCTCACATGCAACTCCATCAAAAAATGTGGGCACACTGCCACATCAAAGGTTTCAGCCAGGTGGGCGGTCTTGATCCAGGGCGTGATGCCACCGATGCGAGCCACATCGGGTTGCACGATGGAACATGCGCCCTGCTCCAGGTATTCGCGGAACTGCATCGGGTGGTACATGGACTCACCCACCGCCACGGGAATGGTGGTGTGCTCGCGCAACTGACGGTGGCCCGACACATCCTCTGCAGGCAGCGGCTCCTCGATCCAGGCCAGACCGAGCCCATCAAAAGCGCGCGCACGTCGAACGACTTCTGCACGGTTGAAGCCCTGGTTGGCATCAGTCATCAGCTCAAAGCCCGGCCCCACGGCGTCGCGCACCGCGCTCAGGCGGGCCACATCTTCGCTCACATGCGGTCGTCCGATCTTGATCTTGGCGCCTTTGAAGCCCTGGGCTTTCGCCTCCAAAGTTTGGTCCACCAGCGCTTCGGGCGACAAATGTAACCAGCCGCCTTCGGTGGTGTACAGCGGCACACGCGACTGAGCCCCACCCAGCAACTGCCACAGTGGCAGGCCCTGGCTTTTCGCACGCCAGTCCCACAACGCGGTGTCCACGCAGGCCAGCGCCAAACTGGTCATGGCCCCAACAGCGGTGGCGTGGGTGTGAAAAAACAGGTCTTTCCAAATCGCTTCAACCTTGACTGGGTCGCGCCCGATCAAACGCGGCGCCAAATGGTCTTTGAGCAAGGCAATGACCGAAGAGCCGCCCGTGCCAATCGTGTAGGCGTAACCGGTGGCTTCCAGCCCATCACTGCAGTGCAGCGTGAGCAAGATGGTCTCTTGCGTCACAAACGACTGAATGGCGTCGGTGCGCAGCACCTTGGGCGGCAAGTTGACTTGACGAAGGCTGACACGGTCAATGGTGACTGAAGGCATGCAAGTAGCGGCTGAGGAATGAGGGTTTATGCGGGGCTAAAAAAGCTTGACCGCTGAAAACTGACCGTGTGATGATTGTGCAACTGGTCAGACCACTTGTCCAATTCACGTTATCCCTGATCCACACCCCATGCCCTTGCACACCGTGGCCCCGCAGCGCCTGTACCGACAGATTGCCGAACAACTTCGGCAACTGATGGTGGCGGGCGAATTCGCATTGGGCTCGCGCTTGCCCGCCGAACGGGACTTGGCCACGCAGTTGGGTGTGAGCCGCCCCTCTGTGCGTGAAGCCCTGATCGCGCTCGAGGTGGAAGGCATGATCGAGGTGCGCACAGGCTCTGGCATTTATGTGCAGCGCCCAGATGCGCCTAGCAAGCCCACTGCGCATCTTGAGGTCGACACCGATACCCCTGCCGACTGGGGACCTCTGGAAGTGATGAGTGCCCGTTTGTTGATCGAAGCCGAGGTCGCTGCATTGGCGGCCACCCATGCACAAAAGACAGACCTCAAAGCCATCAAAGCCGGTTTGCAGCAAATGAAACTGGAAGCCGCCCGCGACGAGGTGCCCCGCGATGGCGACGAAGCCTTTCACGCGGCCATCGCCAAGGCCTGCGGCAACAGCGTCTTGCTCGACACCGTGCAGCGCTACTGGCAAGCCCGCAACGGCCCATTGTTTGAGCGTTTGGGTGACTATTTTGAACACCCCGAATCGTGGCAAGCCGCCATCGCCGAACACCAGCAGGTCTTGCTGGCGATCGAGGCGCACGACGCCGCGGCCGCCCGCAAAGCCATGCAAAAGCACCTGAAACAAGCCCACAAAAGATACAGCGCGAGCTGGCGCCGCGCTCCCGCCCGATAGGGGTATGCAGATTTTTCGCGTCAGCATTTTTTAAACCACCGAGGAGACAACGATGAGCAAACGATTCACCCTGAAAACCCTGGCGGCCTTGGGCGCCGCAGCACTGGGCACGCTGCTGGTCAGCACAGGTGCACAAGCCCAACAAAAACTCAAATGGGCCCACGTCTACGAGACGTCTGAGCCCTATCACACCGAGTCAGTGTGGGCTGCCGAAGAAATCAAAAAGCGCAGCAACGGCAAGTTCGACATCCAGGTCTTCCCCGCGTCCACATTGGGCAAAGAAACCGACATCAACCAGGGCCTGACCCTGGGTACGGTGGACATGATCATCAGTGGCCCTTCATTTGCGGCGCGAACCTACCCGCGCTTTGGCATTGCTTACTACCCCTTCATCTTCCGCGATGGCGACCACCTGATCGCTTATTCCAAAAGCCCCGTGTTCCAGGAAATGGTCAGTGAGTTCCGCGCCAAGACAGGTATCCAGGTCACGGCCTACACCTACTACGGTGCCCGTCACACCACCGCACAAAAAGCCTTCACCAACTGCGCTGGCATGAAGGGCATCAAGATCCGCGTGCCCGATGTACCGGCTTACCGCGCCACACCCGAAGCCTGCGGCGCCAACCCTACCCCCATTGCTTTTGCTGAGGTGTATCTGGCCCTGCAAAACGGCACTGTGGAGGCCCAGGAAAACCCCCTGACCACGATTGAAGCCAAAAAGTTCTTTGAAGTCCAAAAGGCCATCATGCTGACAGGCCACATTGTGGACGGACTGACCACCCAGATTGCGCCTCATCTTTGGAACAAGCTCTCAGATGCCGAGAAGAAAGTCTTCACCGATGTGACGCAAGAAGCAGCCGTGCGGGCCACAGCCAAAATCAAAGCACGCGAAGCCGAGTTGGTGGACGAGTTCAAGAAAAAAGGTCTGCAGATTGTGCAAGTCGACCGCAAGTCCTTCCAGGACGCTGTGCTCAAAAACAAGCCTCTGACTTCGATGGGCTTCACGCAGGCTGACTTCGACAAAATCCAAGCGGCCAAGTGAGTGGCTGACTGTGCCTGTGCACAGTCCTGATGTGGCGGGTCTGCCTCCAAGCAGGCCCGCTTCTCTTCCCCTGCACGATTGAATTCAAGGACAAGCCATGAGCAACACCCCCGATCTGGATGCCATGCCCAAAGTCATGGGCGACGATGGGCAGTTTCACGCCACCGACGACGAAGTGGACCTGTCGGGCACCCCCATCGAGGCTTGGGTCGCACTGGCTTTTTTCTGGACCTTGGGCCTGACGGTTTTCTACCAATTTTTCACGCGGTATGTGATGAACAACTCGGCTTCCTGGACCGAGGAAATTGCCCGCTATTTGCTGATCGCCGCCGTATTCACAGGCGCGTCGATTGGCGTGGCCAAAAACAACCACATCCAGGTCGATTTTTTCTACCGCTTCATGCCCAACTGGCTGTCCAGTGGCATGGGCAAGGTGGTGGACGTGATGCGCGTGGCTTTTTTCGCCTCTGCGACTTATCTCACATGGCAAATGATGGAAAAGCTGGGCAGCTACAAGATGACCATCATCGATTTGCCCATGAACCTGGTTTATGGCGTCGTGCTGGCCGGGTTTGCCTCCATGTGCCTGCGCTCGATCTGGGTGGCCCGTGTGCATTGGCAGCGCGGCTACACCGTGCTGCAACGCCCTGAGTCCGAGATGACCGACCGCTGATCGCACCCGACTATCCGAAAGATTGCCATGCTGAAAATACTTTTTTTAATCCTCATGAGTGGCGGTATCCCGGTGGCGATTGCCATGGCGGGTGCGTCGCTGATTTACCTGTTCTTTGTACAAAGCTCCCCCCCCTTTGTGGTGATTCACCGGATGGTCTCCGGCATTGACAGCTTTCCCTTGTTGGCCGTGCCCTTCTTCATCCTGGCCGGCAACCTGATGAACAACGCGGGCATCACCAACCGCATTTACAACTACGCGCTGGCCTTGGTGGGTTGGCTCAAAGGGGGCTTAGGCCATGTCAACGTGGTGGGCTCGGTCGTGTTCGCAGGCATGAGCGGCACAGCGATTGCCGATGCAGCTGGTCTGGGCACCATCGAAATCAAAGCCATGAAAGACCATGGTTACAGCACCGAATTTGCAGTGGGCGTCACGGCGGCATCGGCCACACTCGGCCCCATCATTCCGCCCAGCCTGCCCTTTGTGATCTACGGCATGATGGCCAACGTCTCGGTGGGTGCGCTGTTCTTGGCAGGCATTTTGCCGGGCATCCTGATGGCCCTGCTGATGATGCTGACAGTGGCCTATTTCGCGCACAAAAACGGCTGGGGCGCTGATGTGAAATTCGAGTGGCCCAAAGTCATCAAGGCACTGATTGAAACCGCCGTGGTCATTGGTTGGCCCATGGCCATCTGGTGGTTGGTCACCGACATGGGCACACCGGCTCAAATCACCGTCTTCGTGGCTTTGTTCGTTTTGTTCATGGCCGACAAAATTTTTAAATTCCAAGCGGTCTTGCCCATCATGACCCCGGTCATTTTGATTGGCGGCATGACCACGGGGGTGTTCACCCCCACCGAAGGGGCGATTGCAGCCTGTGTCTGGGCCATCGTCTTGGGCTTCTTCTGGTACCGCACACTGAACTTCAAGATGTTCGTCAAAATCAGTCTGGACACCGTGGAAACCACGGCGACGGTGCTGTTCATTGTGGCTGCTGCGAGCATTTTTGGCTGGATGCTCACGGCCACAGGCGTGACCTCGGCCATCAGCGAATGGGTCTTGGGCTTTACGAAAGAGCCTTGGGTGTTCTTGCTGCTGGCGAATGCGCTGATGTTGTTTGTGGGCTGCTTCCTGGAGCCTACTGCGGCCATCACCATCCTTGTACCCATCCTCGTGCCGATTTGCCTAAAGCTGGGCATCGACCTGGTGCACTTTGGTCTGGTCATGGTGCTGAACTTGATGATCGGTCTGCTGCACCCGCCCATGGGCATGGTGCTGTTTGTGCTGGCTCGTGTCGCCAAACTCAGTGTAGAACGCACGACGATTGCCATCTTGCCCTGGCTGTTCCCCTTGATCGGAAGCTTGGCCGTCATCACCTACTTCCCCAACTTGGTGTTGTGGTTGCCCAAACAATTTTATTAAGACCTTGACATGAGCTCTTTCATTCGCCTTCACCCAGCCGATGACGTGGTCATCGCACGTGCCCAGCTCATGAGCGGCAGCACCGTCGACGGCGTGGCCGTGCGCGGCCTCATTCCACCCGGCCACAAAATCGCCACACGCACCATCGCAGCGGGTGAGCCTGTGCGCCGCTACAACCAGATCATTGGTTTTGCATCGCAAGCCATTGGCCCTGGTGAGCATGTGCACACACACAACTTGAACATGGGCCCTGAAAAAGGCAACTTCGAGCGCGACTACGCCATCGGCCAAGATGTCAAAGCCGAACCCGTGCGCAAGCAAACCAGCTTCATGGGCTACAAACGCTCTGATGGGCGTGTGGCCACGCGCAATTACATCGGCGTGCTGTCCAGTGTCAACTGCTCGGCCACCGCCGCTCGCGCTATTGCCGACCATTTTTCCAAGCGCAATAACCCGGCGGCGCTGGCGAATTTCCCCAACGTCGATGGCGTGGTGGCCTTGACCCACGGCACCGGCTGCGGCATGGACACGCAGGGCATGGGCATGCAACTGCTGGAACGCACCTTGGCCGGTTACGCCACACACGCCAACTTTTGGGGCGTGGTGGTGGTGGGCTTGGGTTGCGAGTCCAACCAGATCAACACCTGGCTGGCGCACAGCAGCCTGCGCGAGGGCGACACGCTCAAAGTCTTCAACATCCAAGACACGGGCGGCACACGCCTCACCGTTGAAAAAGGCATTGCCTTGATTGAAGAGATGCTGCCCCGCGCCAACGGCATCACACGCGAGCCATGCAGCGCCGAGCACATCACCGTGGGCCTGCAGTGCGGCGGGTCTGACGGCTACTCGGGCATCAGTGCCAACCCGGCACTGGGTGCGGCGGTGGACCTCCTGGTGCAACACGGTGGCACCGCCATCCTGAGCGAAACCCCAGAAATTTATGGTGCCGAGCATCTGCTGACGCGACGGGCCGTGAAGCCCGAGGTGGCGCACAAGCTGATCGAGCGCATCCGCTGGTGGGAAAACTACACCGCCATCAACGGCGGCGAGATGAACAACAACCCCTCACCCGGCAACAAGGCGGGCGGCCTGACCACCATCCTTGAAAAGTCGCTGGGCGCAGTGGCCAAAGGCGGCACCAGCAATTTGCAAGCGGTCTACGAATACGCCGAGCCCGTCACGGCCAAAGGCTTTGTCTACATGGACACCCCAGGCTATGACCCGGTCAGCGCCACTGGCCAAGTGGCCGGTGGGGCCAATTTGATTTGCTTCACCACCGGGCGCGGCAGTGCCTATGGCTGCGCGCCCTCACCCAGCCTGAAGTTCTCGACCAACACCGCACTGTGGAAAAAACAGGAAGAGGACATGGACCTGAACTGCGGCGAGATCGTCGACGGCGGCGTGAGCATCGCCGAGATGGGCCAGCGCATTTTCGAGATGATCCTTGCCGCCGCCTCGGGCGAAGCCACCAAGAGCGAGCGCCACGGCTACGGCCAAAACGAATTCGTGCCGTGGCAAGTCGGTGCGGTCATGTAAAGACTTTGTGAGCAATCCATCGCCATGAGCCACACCATTTCTGCGCAAGCGCTGCGCGCCAAAGTCGCCCACATCATCGAACAAGCAGGCAGCACCCCAGCCGAAGCCGCTCAGGTGGCCGACAACTTGGTCATGGCCAACCTGAGCGGGCACGACTCGCACGGTGTGGGCATGGTGCCCAGGTATGTGGACGCCGTCCTCGAAGGGGGCCTTTCGCCCAACACGGGCGTGAAGGTGGTGCTTGACACCGGCCCACTGCTGAGTTTGGACGGTCAGCGCGGCTACGGCCAAATCACCGGCGTGCAGGCGATGCAGATGGGCATTGACCGTGCCAAACAGCACGGCGTCTGCACTGTGGCCCTGAGCCGCTCGCACCACTTGGGGCGCATCGGCCACTTTGCCGAGATGGCCGTGGCGCAAGGATTGGTGTCCTTGCATTTCGTGAACGTGCTTTCGCGCCCGGTGGTGGCTCCCTTTGGCGGCGGCGATGGGCGCTTTGGCACCAACCCCTGCTGCATCGGCGTGCCCATGGGCAAGCGCGCGCCCTTTGTACTGGACTTTGCCACCAGCCGCGTGGCGCAAGGCAAGATGCGTGTGGCCCACAACAAGGGCGAGCAAGTGCCGCCCGGCTATTTGATCGACGAACACGGCCACCCCACCACCGACCCCGGCGTGGTGGTGGTGCCGCAGTCCAACGGGTTGTTCGGTGCGCTCATGACCTTTGGCGACCACAAAGGCTTTGGCATGGCGATGGCCTGCGAGCTGCTGGGCGGCGCACTCACGGGCAGCGGCACCTGGCACCGCGAAGCCGACCATCAAAGGGCGGTGCTCAACGGCATGCTGACGTTGTTGATCGACCCGGTGCGTTTGGGCACGCAAGCCACTTTTGAACAAGAAGCCCTGGCCTTTGCCGACTGGCTGCGCCAAAGCCCTGATGCACCCGGCAGCGACGGCGTCAAGATCGCGGGCGAGCCCGAGCGCACGGCACGCGCTGAGCGCGAGCAAAGCGGCATCTGGATCGATGACGCCACCTGGGCAGAGATCGAAGCGTCCGAGCAAAAACTCCAACACCGTTGAACGCTTGTGGGCTCAAGGCCCTGCATTCAAGGCATTTGCACCTCACACCATGACCCTGTCATCCGCCACGCTCCACGCCCTGCCCGCCTCCATTCAGACCCCTGCATATGACCGTCAGGCCCACGCCCCCGGCGTGGTGCACCTGGGGCTGGGTGCTTTTCACCGGGCTCATCAAGCCATGGTGTTTGACCAGTTACTCCATGGTGGCGACACGCGCTGGGGCATCCATGGCGTGGGCATGACGCGGCCCGATTTGGTGAACCAACTCCAAGCCCAAGACGGTTTGTACGCTGTGCGCATTGCGGACGGGCTGGGGGTGAAGTGGCAAGTGCCCGGGGCCCTCTGGCGCACCAGCGTGGCCACCACCGAGCGCGATGCGGTGGTGCACGCCATCGCCGCGCCCAGCACCCGATGGGTGACGCTCACTGTCACCGAGAAAGGCTACACACCGGCCCTGGCCCAACTGCTGCTGGAGGGTTTGCGCCTGCGCCAGCAAGCGGGCTTGCCGGGCATCACCATCGCCTCATGTGACAACCTGCAAGGCAACGGCCTCAAGCTGCAGGCCTTGGTCAAAACAGCGGTTTCAGCCAAAGACCCCCGCGCGCAAGACACCGATGTGCTGCGCTGGCTGGACGCGCACTGTGCCTTTCCCTGCAGCATGGTCGACCGCATCGTCCCCGCCGCCACGCCTGAGGTGATGGCCGCTGCGCAAGAGGCACTGGGTGTACAAGACCACTGCGCTTTGAGCACAGAAGGCTTTTGGGAATGGGTGATCGAAGACCGCTTTGCAGACCCCGCTGACGCCGCCTTGCTGCAAAGCGCCGGTGTGCGCGTCACAGCCGATGTGCACAGCTACGAAGAAGCCAAGCTGCGCATGCTCAACGGCAGTCACTCGGCCATGGCGCTCATGGGTGCAATCACCGGCAGACCTTTCATTGCCAGCTGCATTGGGGTGCTGCATATCCGCACATTCGTGCACCAACTCATGGGCCGCGAGGTCGCGCCACACCTGTCTCGCAGCGACTGGGCTGCTTACCGTGACGCGCTGATCGCACGCTTTGGCAACCCCTATCTGAAACACAGCGTGCACCAGATCGCCACCGACAGCTCGCAAAAAATCCCACAGCGTTGGCTGCCTTCGGTGCTGAGCCAGATCGCTCAAGGTGCTTCGTTTGAACACCACGCGCTGGCGGCGGCCATTTTCTTGCGCTACACCTTGGGCTTAGACGAACAAGGGCAAGCCTACGCACTGAATGACCCACAGGCCGACAGCCTCATGGCCCTGGGCGCCGCACAACGCACCGAGCCTGAAACTTGCGTGCGCGCCCTGCTGGCCCGCGAAGACCTCTGGGGCACCGCCCTTCCTGGCCACGACGCTTGGACGGCCCGCGTGATCCATTGGCACCAACAAATCCTGCAGCAAGGTGTGGACACGGCCATCTTGCAATTGCTGCAACAAGAAGCCTGAACACGAAGGCTCGAGCCATGAAAATCACCACCGCCCGCGTCATTGTGTGCAGCCCCGGCCGCAACTTCGTCACCCTCAAAATCGAGACCGATCAGGGCGTGTACGGCGTGGGCGATGCCACGCTCAACGGTCGCGAGCTGGCCGTGGTCAGCACCCTCGAAGACCACCTCATCCCTTGCCTGATCGGGCGCGACCCGCAGCAAATTGAAGACATCTGGCAATACCTCTACAAAGGGTCCTACTGGCGGCGCGGCCCGGTGACCATGAGCGCCATTGC
>NZ_CAMBNZ010000006.1 GCF_945869175.1 Limnohabitans sp. Rim8
CGATTTCCTGGCCAACGTCCGCAGCAATCTGTTCTACTTTAATTTTTTCGCCAGCGACAACACGATACTGTTTGCCACCGGTTTTTATGACCGCGTACATAAATGACCTCTTTGAATGGAAGTTTCCAAGGGCTAATCCCCAAGGAACCGGAGATTCTAGCATGAGGCATGGCCAGCAGACAAATGGACAGGCAATCTTCGCCGCGAACAGCAGCGCTGACGGGCACGGTCCCTATAATGGCTTCACTTGTTATTGGCGCTTGAAACAGTGCTCTTGTCGCTCCGGTTCAGCCGGGCAACCCAGCCGGATACTCCATTTGTCTGCTTCTCACAACAGCACTGCCACCGTTCTCGCATTGGTGGCCCCCGACATGGCCGAAGTCGATCGGGTGATTGCCCAACGGCTCGATTCCGGTGTGCCCTTGGTGGGTGAAGTGGCTCGCTACATCATTTCTGCTGGGGGTAAACGCATTCGGCCCGTCCTTTTGCTGCTGACCTGCGGTGCTTTGGCTTACACCGGCAGCCAGCGCCACAATTTGGCGGCTGTCGTTGAATTCATTCACACCGCGACTTTGCTGCACGACGATGTGGTGGATGAATCCACCCTGCGGCGCGGCCGCCCCACCGCCAACGAAAGCTTTGGCAACCCGGCCAGTGTGTTGGTCGGCGACTTTTTGTACTCGCGCGCCTTTCAGATGATGGTGGATGCCCAGAGCATGCGGGTGATGCAAACCTTGGCCGATGCCACCAACGTGATCGCTGAAGGCGAGGTTCTGCAACTGATGAACATGCACGACGCCTCACTGGACGAAGAAGGCTATTTGCGTGTCATTCGATCCAAAACCGCCAAATTGTTTGAAGCCAGTGCTCGCCTGGGTGCCATTTTGGCGGGCAGCCCCACAGACATCGAGAACGCCTGCGCAGATTACGGCCAAGCCCTTGGTACCGCTTTTCAGGTGATCGACGATGTGCTGGACTACGACGGCAATGCCGTCGAAATGGGCAAAAACCTAGGCGACGACTTGCGCGAAGGCAAGGCCACACTGCCCCTGATTTTGGCCATGCAGCGCGGCAGCGAAGCCCAAAGCCGGACTTTGCGTGAAGCGATAGAAACCGGCAGCGTGGCCCGTTTGAGCGAGATCGTGACCATCGTTCGTGAAACAGGGGCCTTGGAGGCAACGCGTGATGCCGCTGCATCAGAGGCGCAGCGGGCCATTGATTCAGCCATGAAATTGCCAGACAACGTCCACCGCCAAGCCATGGTGGCACTGGCTTCTCAACTGCTGGGCCGCAGGACTTGATAGACCTTGACCACTTTCGGCATCACAGGTCTGGCTCAGCCTCTTTTTTTTCCACTCCAACCATGAAGCTCAGCCCATTCATTTCTTTGGCAGTTTTAACTTGGTCTTTTGTTGCGGGCTCCTTGGCCAATGCCAAGCCCAAGTGGGAGCCCATCATGACCAACGACCAAGGTTTGTTTTACATCGACACCAATTCGGTCACCCAAGAAGACGGTCGAAAAACGGTGCAGAGCGTCCTGGATTACAAAAAACCTCAGACCACCAGCAAGGGGAAGAATTACCTGTCGTTGCAGTCCCAAGTTGAAGTCGATTGCAAAAAGAAGATGGCCCGTGTTTTGCACATGACCTATTTCTCCGGCGCCATGCTGACGGGGCAAACGGTCTACCGCCAAGGCATGTTGCACGAGTGGATGGCGATCGATCCAAGTTCTCCCATTCACAAAATTGCACGAAAGATTTGCTGAGTGATGGCTTAACTTGGCAAGCGCCAGCCACTGGCATCACGCAAACGGATCACCTCTGTGCGCAGATCCTGGGCCCATTGACGGCGATCGCGCCCGTTGGCATGTTGTAAATCACCAAAATGAACCACTGCAATGATGCTGGGGGCTTTCAGGGTTCGCCACATGGAGCCCAGCAAGGTGTCATCGCCAATGTAACAAGGCGCCAAAGTGGTTTCACCTGTTTGTGCGTCCAGAAATTGAAGTGACATGGGCTGGACAGGGGCTTGAGCATGGATCGCTGACTGGATCAAATTGGCATGAAAAGGCAGCAAGTCCAGGCCATCACTGGTGGTTCCCTCCGGGAAAATGGCTACCACATCGCCTTCTTGCATGGCACTGGCCATGTCTTTGACCATGCGCAGCGCATCTTTTCGATTGGTCCGTTCAATGTACAGCGTGCCAGCCCCCGTGGCCAACATGCCCACCAAGGGCCAATCTCGGATGTCAGACTTGGAGACGAAGCGGCAGTGCCGCGCCGAGTGGATGACCACGATATCCAGCCACGAGATGTGGTTGGCCACCAAAAGCGCCGGACCCTGGCGCACGGGCTGGCCCATCACCTTCAGGTGAATTTTCCAAAGCGCCAAAAATTGCAGCGCCCAGGCTTGCACGTGCATTTCTCGATGCTCGGGATTGAGCTGTGGAAAGCGCATATAAATCACCCACATGCCCATGAAGACATGCCAAAGACCGCGCAGGAATTTCCAGATGGCTTTGAAAGAATGCATACCTGAGCAACCCTCTCATTGAGAGCGCTTAAGGGGCTTCGAAGGCCACTTGCCCACCAACCAACGTGGTCAGAACCCGGCCGGGCAGTTCATAGCCCGAAAACGGCGTGCTCTTGCCCTGACTGTGTAAGGCCGCCGCCGTCACGGGCCAGTGGCCTTCGGTCGACAAGACACACACGTCGGCCAAGCCGCCCAGGGCCAAATGGCCCACCGAGTCCTGCAATGGACCCAAAGCGGTGCCCAACACCCGGGCTGGATCGGACGTGATGCGCGAGAGCACTTGTGGCAGTGGCAGACCGGCTTCTTGGCCCCATTTGAGCGCCAGGCTCCAGAGCAGTTCCACGCCCGTGGCACCGGGCTGGGCCTCAGCAAAAGGCAAGGCCTTGGCATCCGAATCGACCGGGGCGTGGTCCGATACCAGCACATCCAGGGTGCCGTCGGCCAAGCCTGCACGCAGCGCATCTCGGTCGCGCTGCTGCCGAAGCACCGGCGTGAGGCGCGCACGGCTGTCAAAGTAGCCCATGTCGGCATCGGTCAGGTGCAACGAGTTGATGCTCACATCGGCGGTAACAGGCAGACCCTCGGCCTTGGCCTGGCGCACCAGTGCCACACCCGCAGCACTGCTGATGCGGCACAAATGCACTCGGGCTTGCGTGGACCGAACCAGTTCAAAAATGGTGTGCAAGGCGATGGTCTCGGCAGCCACCGACACACTGGACAACCCCATGCGCGTGGCCAGCGGGCCGCTGGCGGCCACACCTTTGCCCAGGTGCAGCTCTTGTGGGCGCAGCCACACGGCATAGCCAAAGGTGCTGGCGTATTGCAGTGCGCGCTGCAGCACTTGTGTGCTGGGGATCGGCACCTCGGCTTGGCTGAAGCCCACGCAACCGGCGGCAGTCAGCTGGCCCATTTCAGTCAGCACATCGCCTTTCAGACCCACGGTGAGTGCGCCCAAGGGCAGCACACGGGCCTGGTGCAGTTTTTCAGCGCGGTAGCGCAGCATCTCCACCAGACCGGGCTCGTCGAGCACCGGCTCGGTGTCGGGCGGACACACCAGGCTGGTCACGCCACCGGCAACCGCGGCCGCCATTTCACTCTCGAGCATGCCCGCGTGCTCCTGCCCGGGTTCGCGCAGGCGCGCCGCCAAGTCGACCAAGCCAGGGGCCACGATACAGCCTGTTGCATCGATCACACGGTTAGGGGTGAAGTCGGCAGGCACTTGGCCCACCGCCACAATGCGTCCCGCAGCGACGGCCACATCGGCCATTTGGTCAAAGCCGCTGGCGGGGTCCAGCACACGGCCGTTTTGAATCAGGATTTTCATGTTGCTTATTCCCCTCAAGCCTCGTTACCGGCCACGATGCTCATCACCGCCATGCGCACAGCGATGCCAAAAGTCACTTGCGGCAAGATCACGCTTTGCTGGCCATCGACCACCGCCGAGTCGATCTCGACCCCGCGGTTGATCGGGCCCGGGTGCATGACGATGGCGTCGGGTTTGGCCAACTGCAGTTTTTCGGGCGTGAGGCCAAAACTCTCAAAGTATTCCTGACTGGAGGGCAGCAGCGCGCCGCTCATGCGCTCATTTTGCAGGCGCAGCATGATCACCACGTCGCAGCCCTGAATGCCTTCTTCGAGATTGTTGAAGACCCGCACGCCCATCTGGGCCATGTCGGCGGGCACCAAGGTTTTAGGCCCGACCACCCGCACCTCGGCGCAGCCCAGCGTGGTCAGCGCATGGATGTCCGAACGCGCCACACGCGAGTGCAACACATCGCCCACGATGGCCACGGTGAGGTTGGCAAAGTCTTTTTTGTAGTGCCGGATGGTGTACATGTCCAGCAGCGCCTGGGTGGGGTGGGCGTGGCGTCCGTCTCCCGCGTTGACCACATGCACATGGGGCGCGACATGCTGTGCGATCAGGTACGGAGCACCCGATTCGCTGTGCCGAACCACAAAAATGTCGGCGGCCATGGCGCTCAGATTGGCGATGGTGTCGAGCAGCGATTCCCCCTTGCTGGCTGAAGATCGCGCGATGTCGAGCGTGTAGACGTCGGCCGATAGGCGGGTGGCCGCGATGTCGAAAGTGGTGCGGGTGCGGGTGCTGTTCTCGAAAAACAGGTTGAACACGCTCTTGCCGCGCAAGAGGGGCACTTTTTTCACTTCGCGATCGCTCACGCTGACAAAACTCGACGCGGTATCGAGGATGTGCGTGAGGATGTCTTTGGACAAGCCTTCTGTGGAGAGCAGGTGGATCAGCTCGCCGTTCTTGTTGAGTTGGGGGTTGTTGCGTTTGTAGAGCATGTTGTTCTCACCTCGTGGCTTTGGGCTGCGCTTTCAAGAAAGTGGGGCTTTGGTCTCCACTTCAAAACTGAAACGACCCTCTGCGTCGCGGGCCAGCGCCAGCGATTGCGTCTCTGGCAGGGTCACACGGGCAGCAGCGTAGTCGGCTTGCACGGGCAACTGACGCCCGCCGCGGTCCACCAGCACAGCCAGCTGCACGCGATCGGGACGGCCGTAATCAAAAATTTCGTTCAGCACGGCGCGGATCGTACGCCCTGTGTAAAGCACGTCGTCGAGCACCAAAATGTCAGCACCATCGACCTCGAAGGGCAAGCTGGTTTGGCCACCTGCCGAGAGACCGCGCTGAGCAAAATCGTCACGGTGCATGACCGAAGACACTTGGCCCGAATGACCCGCCAGGCCCAGGTCGCGCTGCAGTCGCTCGGCCAGCCAAGCACCGCCCGAAGTGATGCCCACCAATCGTGTATCCGCCTGGCAGAGGCTGCGCACGCCGCGCAGCAGTTCTTGGTACAACGCCTCGGCGTTGAGAGCGAGGGCACTCATGGGAGGTTCCTTAAAAATTGTTCAAGAATGATGGCCGCAGCCGCCGCGTCGGCGTCTTTCGCCCCTTGCGAATGCGCTTCGGTCGTGGTGTAGCGCTCATCCACCTCGTACACTGCCAAGCCAAAGCGACCACGCAATTGGCGGCCGAACTTGCGCGCGCGCAAGGTGTTTTCGTGCTCGCCGCCATCGGGGTGGGTGGGCACACCGATGACCAGTGCATCGGGTTGCCATTCCTGGATGCGTTTGGCGATGTGCTCAAACCGAGCGTCGCCCTCGGCGGCAATCGTGCCTTGTGGTGTGGCCGACTTCATCAGCCGGTTGCCCACGGCCACACCCGTTCGCTTGAGTCCATAGTCAAAGGCCAAAAAAGTTTGCTGAGTGGCTGGCACCGCCATGTCGGCAGACAGGTGGGGCACAGAGCTCATCCGTGCCCCGCTTCTGGCGAAAGCATCCAGCTTTTGAGCCCCAACAAGTCCAAGGCGCGGTCATAACGCTCGGCCATGGGCACATCAAAAATCACATCGGCAGAGGCCGGTACCGTGAGCCATGTGTTTTCTCCCAGTTCCGACTCGAGCTGCCCCTCCCCCCAGGAGGAATAGCCCAAGGTGACCAGCACCCGGCGCGGGCCTGCCCCAGATGACAACGCTTCGAGGACGTCACGCGAGGTGGTCATCTCCAGCCCACCCGGCACCGCCAGGGTTGAGGCGTAAATCGAACCATCGCCTTCCTGGGGTATCTCCATGCGGACTGGATCGTGCAAGACAAAACCGCGATCGGTCTGCACTGGACCACCGTTTGACACCAAGTTGTGCGCCAGGTCCTCTCGAAGCAGCGGCAAATCCACTTTGTCAAACAACAGGCGCATGCTGATGTCGGCAGGCTTGTTGATGATCAGGCCCATCGCCCCACGGGCACTGTGTTCGCACATGTAAATGACGCTGCGGGAAAAAGTCTCGTCCTCTAACCCGGGCATGGCGATCAGAAAATGATGCTTGAGGTCGATAGAGGCACAATCTGTCATGCATCGATTTTAGCGTTTTGGCCCCGTGGGGTTCGAGCCCAGGTGCATGGACAGACCCAAACCCTCAAACCCTGATGCAAACCCCTTTTTCTTGTGGCCTGGTCTGGTTGCGGCGCGATTTGCGCGTGAGCGACCATGCGGCACTGCACCAAGCCCTCACGCACTGCCAACGTGTGCATGTGGTGTTCGTTTTTGACACCGACATTCTGGATGCCCTGCCCAGAGTCGACCGCCGGGTGGAATTCATCCGGGAATCGCTGGTCGAGGTGAACCAACAACTGCGTGAATTGGCAGGTCACCCCCAAGCGGGTCTGATCGTGCGCCACGGCGTGGCCAAAGACAAAATCGTGAAACTGGCCCAGCATTTGCAGGCCCAAGCCGTGTTCGCCAACCACGATGACGAGCCGATGGCTTTGGCCAGGGACATCCAGGTGCGCGGCCACCTGGCCGACCACGGCATCGTGCTGCACACCTACAAGGACCATGTGGTGTTTGAGCGCAATGAGGTGCTGACCCAGATGGCCAAGCCCTTCAGTGTGTTCACGCCCTACAAAAACGCTTGGCTGAAAAAACTCACGCAACAAGACCTGCAAGCTTGGCCCATCGCCCCCTTGGCCTCGCGTTTGGCTGCTCGACCCGATGACCTGGCCCAACCCGTTCCCGAATTGCAGGACCTGGACTTTGCAGCCAGCAACCTCAAGGCCCTGAAAATCCCGACTGGCGAATCCGGTGCCCAAGCCCTGCTGCAAGACTTTTTGAAGCGCATTGACCAGTACGAAGACACCCGCAATTTTCCGGCCATCAAAGGTCCCAGTTACCTCAGCGTGCATTTGCGCTTTGGCACCGTGTCGGTCCGGCAGTTGGCCCGGGAGGCCCACGCGCGCATGTTGGCGGGCAGCCCGGGAGCAGCGGTTTGGTTGTCTGAGCTGATTTGGCGCGACTTTTATGTGCAGGTGCTGCACAACTATGCCCATGTGGGTCAGGGCAAGAGCTTCAAACCCGACTACGACGCCATCCAGTGGGAGCACGGCCCGCATGCCCACAAGCTTTTTGACGCTTGGTGCGAGGCCCGCACCGGTTACCCACTGGTGGACGCGGCCATGCGACAACTCAACCAAACGGGCTACATGCACAACCGGCTGCGCATGGTGGTGGCCAGCTTTTTGGTCAAGGACTTGGGGATAGACTGGCGCTGGGGTGAAAAGTACTTTGCCACCCACCTGAACGACTTTGACTTGTCGGCCAACAATGGCGGCTGGCAATGGGCCAGTTCCAGCGGGTGCGATGCGCAGCCCTATTTCCGCATCTTCAACCCCATCAGCCAAAGCGAAAAGTTCGACCCTGAGGGCAAATTCGTTCGCCGGTACTTGCCCGAACTGGCCGCTTTATCGAACCAAGACCTGCACGCACCTTGGTTGGCCAAGCCTCTGGCGTTGCAAGAGGCAGGCGTGGTCATTGGTAAAACCTATCCAGCACCTGTGGTCGACCATGCCCAAGCCCGCGAAAAAACACTCTTGCGCTATGCGGTGGTCAAAAAAAGCAGTGCGTGATCAGATGGCCACCATCTCAAAGTCTTCTTTTCGGGCTGCGCACTCGGGACAGGTCCAGTTCATGGGCACGTCTTCCCATTTGGTGCCGGGCGCAAGTCCGTGCTCGGGGTCGCCAGTGGCTTCGTCGTAGATCCAGCCGCAAATCAGGCACATCCAGGTTTTGTGTTCCATCACAGTGTCGCAATCAGAGAGTCGAATAGAATGATTTGATTGTATCGGGCCCCGTCGAGTGCCCGGCTTAAGATGTTCTGAAGCCTCCTGCCATTCGCCTTTCATGACCGATCACAACCCCGAATTGCCACCTGAAAACGGCATCGCCGATGACGCTGAAGCATCCGCCAGCTTGGCTTGCGTCTTATCCTTCAATGCCAACGACCCCAGCGGCGCGGGCGGTTTGACCTGCGACGCCACCGCCATGGCCTCGGTTGGCGCGCATTGTCTGCCGGTCTGCACCGGTGCCTATGTGCGAGACACCAGCAGCATCACCGACTTTTTCCCTCTCGACGATGAAGCGGTGAATGACCAGGCCCGCGCCGTGGCCGAAGATGTGCCTGTTCAAGTCATCAAGGTCGGCTTTGTGGGCACCCCCGAGAGCCTGGCCATCGTTGCCGCACTCGCCGACGACTACGACGGCGTGCCGGTGGTGGCCTACATGCCCAATTTGTCATGGTGGGAAGACGACAAGATCGACGCCTATCTGGACGCCTTTCGCGAACTGTTACTCCCGCAAACCAGCGTTCTGGTGGGTCACCACAGCACCCTGCGGCGATGGCTTTTGCCCGAATGGACCGGCCAGCGCAACCCCGGACCCCGCGACATCGCCAAAGCCGCCGCAGAGTTGGGTGTGCCATTCACCTTGGTCACTGGCCTGCCACTGCCAGACCAACACATCGACAACGTGCTGGCCTCACCCGAAACCGTGTTGGCCCACGAAAAATTCGAGCGCATCGAAGCGGTTTTTGCCGGCGCAGGCGATACCCTCGCCGCCGCTTTGGCGGCTCTGTTGGCCACAGGCATGGACCTGCCCGAAGCCACCAGCGAAGCCTTGAACTACCTTGACCGTTGCTTGGACGAAGGCTTCAGGCCCGGCATGGGTCAAGTCATTCCTGACCGCTTGTTCTGGGCTTTACCGGATGAAGAAGACATGGACACTGAAGATCAGCCCGATGCGCATCCCGGCCTCGACCACTTTGAAGTGCCCTTCAACGAAACGAAACACTGAGAACTGCCATGACCAACCGCAACCAAGAACTGTTTGACCGTGCTGCCCAAGTGATCCCTGGCGGCGTGAACTCCCCTGTGCGTGCGTTTCGCGCCGTGGGGGGAACACCCCGCTTTGTGCAGCGCGCACAAGGCGCTTATTTTTGGGACGCGAACGGCCAAAAATACATCGACTACATCGGCTCTTGGGGCCCCATGATCCTGGGACACGGCCACCCTGCCGTGCTCGAAGCGGTGCAAAAAGCGGCACTGGATGGCTTCTCTTTCGGTGCCCCCACCGAACGCGAGATCGAGTTGGCCGAAGAAATTCTGAAGCATGTGCCCTCAATGGAAATGGTGCGTTTGGTCAGCTCGGGCACCGAAGCGGGCATGAGTGCTCTGCGCTTGGCACGGGGTGCGACGGGCCGCAGCAAGTTCATCAAGTTTGAAGGCTGCTACCACGGCCACGCCGACGCCCTGTTGGTCAAGGCCGGCTCGGGCCTGGCCACCTTTGGCAACCCGACCAGTGCAGGTGTTCCACCTGAAGTGGTGCGCGACACCTTGGTGCTGGAGTACAACAACATCACGCAACTCGAAGAAGCCTTTGCCCTGCACGGCAAGGAACTGGCCTGCGTGATGATCGAGCCGATTGCGGGCAACATGAACTTTGTCCGGGCCAGCGTGCCCTTCATGAAGCGCTGCCGCGAGCTGTGCACCGAATACGGCGCTTTGCTGGTGTTTGACGAAGTCATGTCCGGCTTTCGCGTGGCATTGGGCAGCGCTCAAAGTGTGTACGCCAAGGCCATTCCTGGCTTCAAACCCGACATGACGGTGCTGGGCAAGGTGATTGGCGGCGGCATGCCGCTGGCCGCTTTCGGGGGCCCCCGTGAGATCATGCGCCACTGGGCGCCCACTGGCCCGGTTTACCAAGCGGGCACCTTGAGTGGCAACCCGGTGGCCACCGCCTGCGGCCTGACCACGCTGCGTGAGATCGCCAAACCTGGCTTTTTTGATGCGCTGAGTGCTCGCACGCAAAGCTTGGTGAATGGCCTGACGGGTGCTGCTGCGGCGGCAGGCGTGCCCTTTGTGGGCGATTGCCAGGGCGGGATGTTTGGCTTTTTCCTGCTGCCCGAATTGCCACAAAACTACGCCAAGGTCATGACCAGCGACAGCCCCAAGTTCAACCAACTGTTCCACGGCCTGCTGGACGGGGGCGTTTACATTGCGCCCGCTTTGTACGAAGCCGGTTTTGTCAGCGCAGCCCATACCGAAGCCGACATCGCCGAGACAGTACAGGTGGCGGCGGACGTGTTCAAAACACTATGACACGTCACATGAAACGCTGGATTGGCCTTGGTTTGCTGGGACTGAGCCTGTCGGCCCATGCCGACTTGCAAGCAGATCGTCTGTGGGTGAATGCCGGTTTTTACTCGGCGCACTTTGACACCGACAAAGGCTTGCGCAACGCCAACCCCGGCATCGGCTTTGAATACCGACTGGACGACACCTGGTCTGCGACAGCTGGGCGATTTCGCAACAGCAACGACGCCAATTCAAGTTATGTGGGCGTCTACTGCCAGCCCTGGACCTGGGCGGGCATGAAGCTGGGCGTGGTGGCCGGCGCTTTCAACGGCTACCCCAATGCCAAAAATGGTGGCTGGTTTCCAGCCCTTATTCCCACCGCCAGTCTGGAACGTGGGCACTGGGGCCTGAATGTAGCGCTTGTGCCACCCCTCAAAGATCGCTTGTACGGTGCGGTGAGCTTTCAGCTCAAGTACCGCTTTCAATCTGTGCAGTGATCCCCAGCAAACCAGCGATAATCCGCCCCTGCATTGACGTCCGGACCGGGCGATTGCCCAGTGACCGAGAACCCCATGAAAAAGAACTTCCTCCTGCAAGCCGAAGGCAAGCACCCCGACCGCGTGCTCGAAGCTGTCAAGCACGACATCCGCAAATACTTCAAACGCGAACGCAACCGCGATGTGCCCAAGGGCGTGGATTTTTGGGACTTTGACTGCAAAGTGGGCCTGAGCGCCGACACCGCTGAAGTCGTGCGCGTGAGCGCCGTGATCGAAGCGGTGGACGCTGCGGCCAAAACGGGTGCCACCTCGGTGTACGTTGAAATATTGAGCAAACATGGGGTGCGCGTGCTTGGCGCATCCCCGGCACCCAGCGATGCCGAACAGGGTGATGTGGACTCGTCCCAAGTCCCATGAATTGCTTCAGGCGATGAAGACACCCTCTGGTGTTTGGCGTCTTCTTGTGAATAAGCGCTCGATCAAGCCCCGCATCCACTGCTGATCGGAATCTTGCTCAGTGCTGCTGTGCCAGACCATGTGGACCTCATACACCGGGGCATCTTCCAATGCCCACATTTGCAGCTGAAAGCGCTGACTCAAATCGCGGGCATACATCTCGGGCACGATGCACAGCAAATCGGTGTTTTGGGCCAATTCTGCAATCGATCCAAAATGCCGAGGTCTCACCTGGATGCGGTCTTGCAATTTCATGGCCATCAGCATTTTTTCGACGCTGCCGTGAAAGGTGGCCGTTGGCGATACCACCACGAATCGGGCCTGGACCAGTTGCATCTGACTGAGGGTGTTGCCACGACCTGGAGGCGATGGTGACCAGTCTTGAGAAGAAATCGCCATATAACGCTCCTTGAACAGCAACTGGCTGCGAATGCCCCGGTGTTGCGGTTTCAAAATGCCAATGGCCATATCGATGTCACGCGCTTCAAGTGCTGCAGCCACCTGGGCGGCATCCACAGACACATTGGACAGGCGCGCCTGCGGAGATTCGTGGCGCAAGGCAGAAGCCAAGCGCGGCAAAAACAAAATCTCACCCAAGTCTGACAGCGACAGCCGCCAATGACGTTGACTGCTCAGAGCGTCAAAAGGCTGGTGGTTCAGCACCAGGCTTTCCATGGCCAGTAACTGTGCCTGCATGGCCGGCGCCAGCTGCTCGCACAGGCGGGTGGGCTGCAATCCTGCCGGTGAACGCACAAACAACTCATCGGCGAAAAATTCACGCAAGCGGGCCAAAGCGTTGCTGGTGGCGGGTTGCGACAAAGCCAGCGCTTTACCTGCCGCCGTGACAGAGCGGGTGCGGTGAATCGCCACCAACACGCGCAACAGATTCAAGTCGAGTTGTCGAAAAATCATCGCTCAGCCATGTTTGAAATGAATAAGGGTTCCTACTAATCATTCACGACATCAATGTACCGCATTGAAAGAATCCATTTGCAGCTGCGCCTGTGCTGACCTAAATTGGGTCTCAACGTCAGATGGCTCTATGGGGACAAATGCCCATGAAAGGTTTTGTGCATGGCTGAACGGTCATTTTTGCAAGAAGTGCAAAAGCTGCGCTTGGGCGATGGCGATGAGTTCCATGGCGAAGGCATTTTGGCCGTCACCAAGGCTTTGCTGCAGTCGGGCGTGTCGTATGTGGCGGGCTACCAAGGCGCGCCCATCTCACACCTGATGGATGTTCTGACCGACGCGAACGACATCTTGCAAGAGTTGGGCGTGCACTTTGAACACAGCGCCTCGGAGGCCACGGCGGCGGCCACCTTGGCCGCATCGGTCAACTACCCCTTGCGCGGCGCGGTCACTTTCAAATCCACCGTGGGCACCAATGTGGCCTCTGACGCGCTGGCCAATTTGGCTTCAGGCGGGGTCACCGGTGGTGCCTTGCTGATCGTGGGCGAAGACTACGGCGAAGGCTCGAGCATCATGCAAGAGCGGTCGCACGCTTTCGCCATGAAGTCGCAAATTTGGTTGATCGACCCGCGCCCCAACCTGCCGAGCATCGTGCATGCGGTGGAAAAAGCCTTTGAGTTGTCTGAGGCCAGCCACACACCGGTGATGCTGGAGTTGCGCATCCGCGCCTGCCATGTGCATGGCCGCTTTCCAACCCGCAACAATGTGCGGCCCAGCTTCACGCTCAAAGACGCCATCGAAAACCCCAAGCGCGATGTCAACCGCATCGTGTTGCCGCCCGCCAGTTACCTGCACGAACAGGAAAAAACCCACAAACGCTGGCCCGCGGCCCTCAAGTTCATTCAGGAACACCATCTCAACGAATTTTTCTCAGAAGACGCGAACGACTTGGGCATCGTGATGCAAGGTGGCCTGTACAACGGTGTGGTGCGTGCACTGCAATTGCTGGGCTTGGCCGACGACTTCGGGCAAACCGACATCCCGCTGTATGTGCTGAACATCACCTACCCGTTGGTGGACGATGAATTCAAGCGCTTTTGCGCTGGCAAGCGCGGCCTGCTGGTGGTGGAAGAAGGCCAGCCCGATTTCATCGAACAAAACATCCGCAGCATCCTGCACAAGGCTGAACTGAAGACCCAAGTGCACGGCAAGGATGTGTTGCCCATGGGCGGTGAATACACCGGCGGTGTTTTGCTGCAAGGCATCCGGGCCTTCGTCGGTCAATTTGCGCCGCATCTGCTGCCTGCAACCCAGGACCAAAACCAAGACCTGGCCCAAACCGATAAGCGTCTGGCGATTCTTGAAGCGGTGGCCCAGGTTCACCCCCGTCCACCTTCGTTTTGTACCGGTTGCCCGGAAAGGCCGATTTTCACGGCCATCAAGATGATCGAGAAAGAACTGGGCCAGCACCATGTGAGCTGCGACATCGGCTGCCACCTGTTTTCGATCCTGCCGCCCTTCAACATCGGTGCCACCACCATGGGTTATGGCCTGGGCTGGGCGGGCGCTTCGGCCTTCAACACCAGCGAAACCAGCAAACGCACCATTTCCATCATGGGAGACGGTGGCTTCTGGCACAACGGCCTGACCAGCGGCGTGGGCAACGCCGTGTTCAACCAATCGGATAACCTGCTGCTGCTGGTGGACAACGGCTACTCGGCGGCGACGGGCGGTCAGGACGTGCTCTCGTCTAAAGCCATCAACCCGATTCGCAACACCAACAACCCGATTGAAAAAGCCGTGCGCGGGGTGGGGGTCGAATGGGTCCAAACCGTGACCCACACCTACAGCCTGGACCAGATGCGCCAGTCCTTGCGGGAAGCATTGACGACCCAGCAAAAAGGCCCGAAGGTCATCGTGGCGCAAAGCGAGTGCATGCTCAACCGCCAGCGCCGCGTGAAGCCCTTGATTCGCCAAAGCATTCAAAATGGAGAACGCGTGGTGCGCGAGCGCTTTGGCATCGACCCGGACACCTGCACGGGTGATCACTCCTGCATCCGCCTCTCGGGCTGCCCCTCACTGAGCATCAAGCCCAACCCGGATCCACTGCGCCAGGACCCTGTGGCGGCTGTGTCCGACAGCTGTGTGGGCTGTGGGCTTTGTGGTGAGGTCTCTCATGCTGCGGTGTTGTGCCCCTCGTTTTACAGGGCGGAAATCATCCACAACCCCAGCACATGGGACCGGTTCAAACAAGGTCTGCGCCAACGTGTGATTGGCTGGTTGCAAACCCGCATTGAGCAGCGACTCGAAGGCATTGCCGCATGAACGACACCCCCCAAGCCCAAGGCATCATCAGCCTGGCCATTTTGGCCATGGGCGGTGAAGGCGGTGGTGTGCTGGCCGACTGGCTGGTGGACCTGGCCGAACACAACGGCTACTGGGCACAGACCACTTCGGTGCCCGGTGTGGCACAACGCACCGGCGCCACGGTCTATTACATAGAGATGTACCCGAAATCGGCATCGCCGTCTGCACAAATGCCCGTGATGGCGCTCAGTCCTTTCCCAGGCGAAGTCGACATCGTATTGGCCTCGGAATTGATGGAAGCGGGCCGCGCCTTGCAACGCGGTCTGGTGGACGCCCACAAAACCACCTTCATTGCCTCCTCGCACCGCGTCTACTCCATGACAGAAAGAACCGCCATGGGTGATGGGCGGGTGGACGCGGCCAAGCTCTTGGCTGGAGCGCAGGCTGCTGCGCGGCAATTCATCGCTGCAGACTTTGCCAAACTGGCCGAGCAAGCCGGCAGTTTGATTGCGCCAGCCCTGTACGGCGCTTTGGCCGGCAGCGAACGTTTGCCGTTTTCACGGGCGCAGTTCGAAGCCAGCATCGAACGCAGCGGTGTGGGCGTTCAACCCAGCCTGAAGGCATTTGCGGCCGGGTTTGAGGCCGCCCTGCAAGTGCTCAAGCCGCCTGCTGTCCCTGCTACTGCAGGCATCACTCTAGCCAACCGGCCTTTGCACACGGGCGTCGGCCCCAAGCTCAAGGTCCTGGCCAGAAGTCTGGAAGGCGCATTCGCCTCCTCGGCCCACGAAGTCATTGCCACGGGTTTGGTGCGTCTGGCCGATTACCAGGATGTGGACTACGCCAAACGGTATGCCCAGCGTTTGCAGGACCTGGCCCGTGCCTTGGCTTCGGCGGTGACGGCATCGCCCTTGTCTGAAGACATCTTGCGTGAAGGTGCCAGGTACCTGGCCTTGTGGATGAGTTACGAGGACACAGTGCGCGTGGCCGACTTGAAAACACGGCGCACACGCTTTGAGCGCGTCAGCCAAGAAGTGAATGTGGCCCACACACAGATGGTGGGCATCCACGAATTCATGCACCCCCGGCTGGAAGAAATCGCGGACACACTGCCCGCGGGTCTTGGCCGCTGGTTACTGGCCTCACGCACCGCCCGTGCCGTGGTGGGTCGCTTCACCCAAAAAGGGCGTGTGGTGGAAACCAGCTCCTTGCGGGGGTTTTTGCTGCTGTATGGGGTGGCCAGCTTGCGCCGCATTCGCCCTGTGTCCTTGCGCTTTCAGACCGAACAAAAACGCATCGACCACTGGTGGGCACAGGCACTGGCCTTGTTGCCACGCCACGCAGATTTGGCCCTTGAGGTGCTGCGCGCTCAACAGCTGGTCAAAGGCTATGGGGACACGCATGCGCGGGGATGGCGGCATTTTGAAATACTCATGACCACCTTGCCTCGGTTGCAAACGCTGCCCGATGCGGCCAACCGCCTCAGTGCCTTGCGCAAAGCGGCCTTGGCAGACGACAGTGGCCAGGCGCTTGATCAAGCCGTGAAGCAACTGGCACCTGCGTGACGCCCACACCGTGGCATCCAGGACTAAGCTTCAAATTTCCCCACCGACCCCCAACCACAACAGGAGACTTGCCCATGAAAAGACGTTTACTCACCCAGGCCACCGCACTGGTTTTGGCGCTCGGCGTCACATCTGCCTCCATGGCCCAAGAGGTCACTTTGCGCCTGATCAGCGGCTTTGCGGAAAACGGCATTTATGTTCAACGCCTTCAGCCCTGGATCAACAAGGTCAACGCCGAAGGCAAAGGTGTTTTGCAAATCAACTTCATCGGTGGCCCCCGTGCCATTCCCTCATTTGAATTGGGCAACGCGGTCAAGACCGGGGTGGTCGACATGGCCTTGAACACCGGTGCTTTTTACACCAACGTGATGCCCGAGGCCGATTTCCTGAAGCTGACCCAGATCCCGGTCGCCGAGCAGCGCAAAAACGGCGCTTTCGATGCCATCAACAAAGTCTGGAATGAAAAAGGCAATATGCAGTACTTGGCCCGCATGGTCGAAAACCAGCCTTTTCACATCTACACCAACAAGAAAGTCGACAAACCCGATCTGGCGGGTCAAAAAATCCGCATCACCCCGGTTTACAGGGACTTCTTTCAGGCCCTGAACGCCAGCGTGATCACCACGCCACCTGGCGAGGTCTACACCGCCCTTGAGCGCGGAGTGGTGGACGGCTATGGCTGGCCCATCGGCGGCATTTTTGACTTGAACTGGCACGAGAAAACCAAGTTCCGCATCGACCCAGGCTTTTACGACGCCGAGGTCTCGCTGATCATGAACCTGCCCGCTTACAAAAAGCTCACGGACACTCAACGCATTTACCTGCAAAAACAGTTGTTGGCACTGGAAGCCGAAAACACCTTCTGGGCACGCTACTCGGCCGATGAAATCGCCCGTCAGGCCAAGGCAGGCATTCAAACCATCGCGTTTGATGCAGCCACCACCAAGGCCTTCAAAGACAAGGCTTACGAGATCGGTTGGGCATCTGCAACCAAACAAAGCCCTGAAGTGGCTGCGCGCTTCAAGTCGCTGTTCTCCAAATGATGGAGGCAATGTCGGAACGGTTTGGTCGGTGGATGTCCTCACTGGCCCTGTTCGGCTGCCTGCTGCTGCTGGCCATGATGCTCATCATCGTGGCCGATGTGGCGCTGCGCAATTTGGCCATCCCAGGCTTGCCACTGGGCTTGTCCTGGAGCAACGAGGTGTCCGAACTCATGCTCTACCTGATCACCATGTGTGTGGCCCCCTGGCTGCTGCGCCAAGGCCAGCACATCCGGGTGGACATCTTGTTGCAAGCCATTCCCCCTCGCTTCGCCTGGGCGCTGGAGTGGGTGGGTGATGTGCTGGGCTTGCTGTGCTGCCTGGTGCTGGCCTGGTACGGCACACAAGCCACCTGGGCCAGTTACGCGGCAGGGTCTCTGAGCATCAAGACCTTGGTCACCCCCGAGTGGTGGTCACTGGCGCCTTTGCCGGTGGTGTTTGTGCTGCTGTCCATCGAGATGGTGTTTCGCATGCACCGCCTGCTGCATGCCGAGCGCGGTCCGCGTCAGGATGCTGTGAGCGCCGCTTGAATCTGTTCCAAATGTTTTTATTTTTCTCGTCTGGAGTCTGCACATGAGCAGTTGGCCAATCGCAGCCTGGTTGATGCTGGGCGGCTCCACCTTGCTGCTGTTCATGGGCATGCCCGTGGCCCTCACGTTTTTGGGGGTCAACATCATCGGGGCCGTGCTTTACATGGGTGGCGAGCCTGGTTTGGTGCAGTTGGTGCGCAACAGCGTGAGTTCGGTCACGGCCTTTGCGCTCACGCCCATCCCCCTCTTTGTGCTGATGGGCGAAATTTTGTTCCACACCGGTTTGGCCGTGAGGGTGATCGACGGGGTGGAGCGTTTGATCGTTCGGGTGCCTGGGCGCTTGGCGGTGGTCGCGGTGGTGGCGGGCACGGTGTTTTCAGCCATCTCGGGCTCCACCATTGCCACCACGGCCATGCTGGGCGCCCTGATGCTGCCTGTGATGCTGGCACGCGGCTACCAGCCCACCATGGCCACAGGTCCGATCATGGCCATCGGCGCGGTGGACATGCTGATTCCACCTTCGGCCCTGACCGTTTTGCTGGGTTCGCTCTCGGGCATATCGATTTCAAAGCTGCTTTTAGGCGGCGTTGTTCCTGGATTGCTGCTGTCCGTGGCGTTTGTGGCCTGGATCATTGTGCGGGTGCGCATCAGTCCCCACCTGGCACCCACCGACACCGAGGCCGTTCAGCACCAAGGCTGGGACCGCTGGCAACCGCTGTGTGCCTACGTCTTGCCCACCTTATCGATTTTTGGTGTGGTGGTGGGGGCACTCGCAGCGGGTTGGGCCACGCCCACCGAGTGCGCGGCGCTTGGAGCGTTTGCCACCATGCTGCTGGCCGCGCTTTACCGCGCCCTGCGCTGGGAAGCGGTGCTCAAGGCCCTCAAGGGCACGGCGGGCATTTCTGGCATGATTTTGTTCATCATTTTGGGAGCCACCACCTTTGCGCAGATTTTGTCTTTTTCGGGTGCCAGCTCTGGTTTGGTACAACTCATCACTGATCAAGGGTTGTCTGCCAACCAGATCCTGCTTGGCATGATGGTCTTTCTGATTTTTCTGGGCATTTTTGTCGACCAGGTCAGCATGATGATGATCACCCTGCCCATCTTCATGCCCATCGTGAATGCCCTGGGCATCGACCCCGTATGGTTTGGTGTGCTGTTCCTCATCTGCATGCAAATGGGTCTGCTCTTGCCGCCCCATGGCTTGCTGCTCATGACCATGCGTGGCGTGGCCCCGCCCTCGGTCACCATGACGCACATTTTCTTGGCGGTCACGCCTTATTTGGCGATGAGCGTGTTGCTGCTGGTGGCTGTCTTCTTGGTGCCCGGCATCGCCACCTGGTTGCCGGGCTGGATGGCTTAAGGTCCATCGTTTGCAGCCGCTGCCCTCAACTTGTCCTTCTTGCTCAGCCGTGAACCCTTGATGCCGCCGTTGCCGGGCGACGGTGGTGGCGGGGTTTCGGTGGGCTCAAAGCCCGACACTTGCTCCAAGGGCAGCACCAGGCTTTCGCGTTTCTGAATCAGCTGCCAATGCGCCAATGCGGCGGCGGTCACAAAACTCAGCGCGTCGCCATGCGCCCCTGCCCTGCCCGTGCGACCGATGCGGTGGGTGTAGTCGGTGGCCGAGCGCGGCAAGTCGTAGTTCACCACCACGGGCAACATGGCGATGTCAATGCCGCGTGAGGCCAGGTCGGTGGTGACCAACACGTCCCAGCGGCCGGCCTTGAATTCGCTCAACACCTCTTGCCTCGCGCCCTGGCTCATCTCGCCGTGAAAAGGCGTGGCAAACACACCTGCTTTGTACAGCTTGCCCGCCACATGCTCACACGCATAGCGCGTGGCCACAAACACCAGCACTTGTTTCCAGCCGTTTTCAGTGATCAGGTGGCGCAGCAAGGCTGTACGGCTTTTCTCGTCCACGGCAATGGCGCGTTGGGTGATATCGGGCTTGTGGCCTTCAAAGGCTTCCACGGTGATGCGCACCGGCTCGCGCAGCAACTTGGCGGCCAGTGCTTGAACTTCGGGGGCGAAGGTGGCCGAGAACAACAAGGTTTGGCGCTTCGAGGGCAAAAGGGCCAGCACGCGCTGCAGTTCCTCGGCAAAGCCCAGATCCAGCAGGCGGTCGGCTTCGTCCAGCACCAGGTGTTGCACATCGGCCAGGCGTAAAGCGTTTTGGTCCACCAGGTCAAGCAAACGCCCTGGCGTGGCCACCACGATGTCGGCGCCGCCGCGCAGCGCCATCATTTGCGGGTTGACCGAGACGCCGCCAAACACGGTGTTCACCTTCAATGACTGCGGCAGTTTGTAGGCCAGATGGGCCAACACATCGCCCACTTGCACCGCCAGCTCGCGCGTGGGCACCAGCACCAAGGTGCGTATGGGACGACGGAAATTGGTCTGACGCGGTGCGGCCAGTAAATGCTGCAAAAGCGGCAAAGCAAAGGCGAGTGTCTTGCCCGAACCGGTGGGCGCAGTGGCCCAGACATCGGTGGACTTCAGGACGGCCGGAATCGCCTCGGCCTGGATGGGGGTGGGGGCATACAAGCCCATGTCACCCACAGCGCGCAAGAGCGCCGGAGCCAGTCCCAGTTGTTCAAAGTTCAAAACAATCCTATCAATGGCGGAAGTGGCGCACGCCGGTAAACACCATCGCCACGCCATGCTCGTTGGCAGCGTCAATGACTTCTTGGTCGCGCATCGAGCCACCGGGCTGGGCCACGCAGGTGGCGCCCGCATCTACCACCACGTCGAGGCCGTCGCGGAAGGGGAAGAAGGCGTCGCTGGCGACCACGGTGTTTTGCAGGCTGAGTTGGGCAGCTTCGGCCTTGATGCTGGCGATGCGGGCAGAATCCAAGCGGCTCATTTGGCCTGCGCCCACACCCATGGTCATGCCGTTTTTACAGAACACGATGGCGTTGGATTTGACAAACTTGGCCACTTTCCAGGCGAACAACAAATCGTTGAGTTCTTCAGGGGTGGGCTGTTTGAAGGTGACGATTTTCAAATCGGCCAAAGCCAACTCGTGGTTGTCCGCGCTTTGCAACAGCAGACCTGAGCCCACGCGTTTGGTTTCCAAGGCGTTGCGCACATCGCTGTAATGGGCAGGCAGCGCGATTTTCATCAAGCGCACGTTGACTTTGCTCTTGAACACTTCGAGGGCTTCGGCGCTGAAGTCGGGGGCCATCAGCACCTCGACGAATTGCTTGCTCACAGCTTCAGCCGCGGCTTTGTCCACGGGTCGGTTGAAGGCGATGATGCCGCCAAACGCGCTGGTGGGGTCGGTCTGGAAGGCTTTGCTGTAGGCCTCGAGCGGGTTGGCACCCACGGCCACACCGCAAGGGTTGGCGTGTTTGACGATGACACAGGCAGCGGTGTCAAAACTCTTGACACATTCCCAAGCCGCGTCCGCATCGGCGATGTTGTTGTAGCTGAGTTCTTTGCCTTGCAGTTGCACGCCTGTGGCCAAAGAGCCGGCGGCAGGGGCCAGATCGCTGTACCAAGCCGCTTGCTGGTGGCTGTTTTCACCATAGCGCAGGTCTTGCACCTTCACGTACTGCTCGTTGAACTGGCCGCTGAATTGGGCGCGCTCGGGCACGTAGGTTTCGCTCAGCTTCTCGGCTTCGAAGTTCACGCTGGAGAGGTAGTTGCTGATCGCGCCGTCGTATTGGCTGATGCGGTTGAACGCCGCCACAGCCAAAGCGAAACGCAGTGGGTCGCTCAGTTTGCATTGGCCTTGAGCGTGTGATGCCTTCAATTCGGCCATCACGTCTGCGTATTGGCTGGCGTCGGTGACGATGCCCACGTCTTTCCAGTTCTTGGCGGCGGAGCGCACCATGGCAGGGCCACCAATGTCGATGTTTTCAATCGCATCGGCCAGCGTGCAACCGGGCTTGGCCACGGAGGCTTCAAAGGGGTAGAGGTTGACAATGAGCAAGTCAATGGTATCGATGTGGTGCGCTTTCAAAGCCGCCATGTGTTCGGGCGTGTCGCGTCGCGCCAGCAGGCCACCGTGCACTTTGGGGTGCAAGGTTTTCACACGGCCGTCGAGCATTTCGGGGAAACCGGTGACCTCGGCCACTTCGGTCACGGGCAAACCTTGTTCGGCCAAGAGTTTGGCGGTACCGCCAGTAGAGATCAAGCCCACGCCCAGGGCGTGCAGTGCTTTGGCCAGGTCAACGATGCCGGTTTTGTCAAAGACGGAAATGAGGGCTCTCATGGACATACTTTCTTCAAAATTCATTTCAGCAAATCGTGCTCAAGCAACTTTTTGCGCAAGGTGTTGCGGTTCAGCCCCAGCCATTCGGCCGCACGTGACTGGTTTTGACCCGACTGGATCATCACCACCTCGAGCAAGGGCTTTTCGACCAGCTTGACCAGCATGTCGTACATGTCCGTCGGCTCGGTGCCGTCCAGGTCACGGAAATAGGTTTCCAGGTTGTCGCGGATGCAGTTTTCTATCGATTGAGGTTCGCTCATTGCAGTGTCTCCCATACCGTCTGCGCACGCTGCGCGGGCAAGCGGTCCATCTGACTGGCCAATTCGTCCAGGTAATGGGCCACCGCGGCCAGTTGCAGCGGGGCCGTGTCCAACGTGTTCATGTGTTCACGAAATGCATCGCCACCCGGCAGGTCACGCACATACCAGCCGATATGCTTGCGGGCCGAGCGCACGCCGGTGTATTCGCCGTACAAACCATAGTGGTCTTGCAGGTGCTCGAGCAGGGCACGGCGCACCTCGGCCACCAAGGGCGGGGCCAGGTGTTCGCCCGTGGCCAAGAAGTGGCCAATTTCCCGAAAGATCCAAGGGCTGCCTTGTGCAGCGCGGCCGATCATGACCGCATCGGCCTTGGTGAACATGAGCACGTCACGGGCTTTTTCAGGCGAGTCGATGTCGCCATTGGCCACCACAGGAATACGCAATGCGGCTTTCACGGAGGCGACAGTGTTGTATTCGGCCAAGCCTCTGTAACCCTGCTCGCGGGTGCGACCATGCACAGTGACCATCTGAACCCCTGCGGCTTCAGCGGCGCGGGCCAGACTCAGGGCATTCTTTTCGCTGTCACACCAGCCCGTGCGCATTTTCAATGTGACGGGCACACCATGGGGCAAAGCCGCCTCGACCACCGCGCTGATGATCTGAAGCGCCAGCGGTTCGTCTTGCATCAGGGCCGAGCCGGCCCATTTGTTGCAAACTTTTTTGGCGGGGCAACCCATGTTGATGTCGATGATCTGCGCACCCCGATCGATGTTGTAGCGCGTGGCGTCGGCCATCATCTGCGGCTCGGTGCCCGCGATCTGCACCGCGATAGGACCGGGTTCACCCTCATGGTTGGCGCGGCGCGAAGTTTTGAGCGAAGCCCACAAATCAGGGCGAGAGGTCACCATTTCGCTCACCGCATAGCCCGCACCAAACTGCCTGCACAATTGGCGAAACGGCCGATCGGTCACCCCCGCCATAGGGGCAGCAAACAAATTGTTCGGCAATGGGTGAGGGCCAATCTGCATGACTGGGAGGCGGGTATTTCAGGGGGTTTGCGGTTGGAGAGGAGAGATTGTAGTTGCTTAATATTTCAGCACCTGACACGGGAATGTGCTAAGAAATGGCAGCGCAGGTCGTCGGCGACCGCGTGCCACATGACAAGCGCTAAACTGCTTGGATGGACCTCTGGATGGATCAATGGCTGCAATGGTTGGCGTTGCCTCAACATGGCTTGAGCACCGTGTTTGTGGTGGCCTTCATATCGGCCACCTTGCTGCCCATGGGTTCAGAGCCGGTGCTGTTTGGCCTGGTCAAACTCAACCCCGACTTGTTTTGGCCAGCGATCTTGGTGGCGACGGCGGGCAACACCTTGGGCGGCATGTTCAGTTGGTGGATGGGCTGGGGAACACACCAGGCCGTCAACCGCCTGCGGCCCTCCAGCTCTGACAAGCAAGCCCTGAAATGGCTTGAAAAGCTGGGGCCCAAAGCTTGCCTGCTGTCTTGGCTGCCCGTGGTGGGCGACCCGATTTGCGCGCTGGCAGGTTGGCTCCACATGCCGTTTTGGCACTGCAGCATTTACATGGCCATTGGCAAATTTTTACGCTACCTGATCATGACCGCTGCACTGCTCTGGGTTTTTCCTGCGCAATGGCCACTGGCTTAAGCCGCTCCATGTGTCAACGCATCCGGGCCTGCCCAGTGCCGGAGGTTGTCTAAAAACATCTGGCCCACGCGTTGCTCATTGCCGTCAGAATGCCCAGCCGCGTGCGGCGTCACCATCACCTGAGGCATTGCCCACAAGGCCGAATCCACTGGCAAAGGCTCGTGGGTGAAGACATCCAAAAACGCACCGCCCAAGTGACCGCTTTGCAAGGCAGCGACCAAAGCAGGCTCATCGACCACTTCACCCCGCGCCACATTGATCAGGTGCGCGCCTTGTGGCAACAAGGACAAAGCATGCGCATTGACCAATTGCCGCGTTTTGTGCGTCAAAGGACACGCCAAGACCAACCAGTCGGTTTGAGGCAAGACCTGGTGCCAATCCGCAAAAGTCACCATCGCCACACGCGCCTGCGCTTGGTCGGGCTTGGTGTCCAACTGCTGCCGTACCGCCACCACATGCATCCCCAAGGCCTGCAGCAAACTGCCCAGCTTCTGACCAATGGGCCCCCAACCCACGATGGTGGCCGTCTGGCCGGGCAAATCCCGAGGCATGCGTTCGCCCAACATCGGACGCCACTGCCTGGCTTGCTGCTCGGCCCACAACAGGGGGAATCGGCGGGCCAGTGCCAAGATGCCCGCCAACGCGACACTGGCGACCACTTGGGCGTTGGCCCCAGATGAGGTGAGCACTTTGACACCTCTGGCCTGAAGGTCCAGGTAAATTTGGCGATCCGCACCCGCCGAATGGATGTGCACCCATTGCAAGCCAGACGACATCCTCAGCAATTCATAGACTTTCTGCAAAGCCGGGTGGATTTCGTGTTTGGTCGAAGCACCCGTGACCTCTCGCGAGATGAAGGCCACATCGGCATCGGTGCGTTGCGTGGCCACCGCTTCTTCCAATGAAATCAGCTGATACGGACGCTGGCCCATCAAAGCCGAGACCGCTGCCCCCAAACGGTCAATGGACTGCTGGGACATGAGGATGCGCACTGTCGAGGTCATGAATAGGACGTGGCCAGATGGCAATCACTCGGCTTTGGCACCCGATTCACGGACAATCACGCGCCACTTGTCATGCTCGCGCTGAACAAATTGTCCAAACTGTGCCGGCGTCCCCCCCGCCGGGTCTGCGCCCTGCGCCACCATTTGCTGCTCAATGGCCGGCACTTGCAAAATGTCATTGACGGCTTTGTTCACCAAGGTGATCACCGCATCTGGCGTGCCCTTGGGGGCAAAAAACCCAAACCACGAACCGGCTTCAAATTGTGGGAATCCTTTTTCCACCACAGTGGGCACATCGGGCATGGAACGTGAACGCTTGAGTGAACTGACCGCGATCGGCTTGAGTTTGCCCGCTGTGATGTGGGGCATGACCGATGGGATCGTGGCAAACATGAACTGGATGCGGCCCGCCAACAGGTCTTTCAGTGCATCGGCACCCTTGTAGGGAATGTGCGTCGCCTCAAACCCCACCCGTTTGGACAGCATGAAGCTGGACAAATGGGACGAAGTGCCAATGCCGGTCGATCCGTAGTTGAGCTTGCCAGGATTGGCCTTGGCGTAGGCGACCAGCTCCTCCATGGTGTTGGCTGGCACCGAAGGGTGAATGACCAACACATTGGGAACATCCGCGATCTGGACAATGGGCACCAGATCGGTCAGAGGGTTGTAGGGCAACTTGCCGTACAAGGTGGGGTTGACGGCAATGGGTCCCACAGAATTGACGATCAAGGTGTACCCATCAGGCGCAGAGCGGACCACCAACTCGGTGCCCAAATTGCCACCCGCGCCGGGCTTGTTGTCGATGACAAAAGGCTGCTTGAGTTTTTCGGACAACTGCTGGGTGACGGTGCGCGCCAAGATGTCGGTGGTGCCGCCGGCCGTGAAGGCCACCACCACTTTGACTGGTTTTTGGGGATAAGCCTGCGCCTGCGCCCAAGACGGCACCGTCATGGCCAAGGCAGAGAGGGTGGCGGCAAGCCAAAAAGATGGAGACGTCATGCGGAACTTTCGATGGAGGTCAAGGGGCAATGGGTTCAGGTTTTGTAACTGGGGTCCATGCGATCGAGTTTGCGCAGCAAGGCCGGCCACTCCATCAAGCCATAGGGTCTGCGGGTACTGGGTTGGTAGTTGTTCCAGGTTTCTTCCAGCACATCAGAGGCCAATTGGACGAAAGGTGCATTGCAAGCCATGGCCGCGAGTTGGGAGCGGCATGCCAACTCCAAGCGGTGCATCCAATTGAAGGCCTCACCCACGCTGCGGCCCACTGTCATGGCTCCGTGGTTGCGCAAAATAAGGGCTTCGCCCTGCCCCAAATCTTGAACCAATGACGCCTGCTCGGCCAGATCGAGCACCACCCCTTGGTAGTCGTGGTAGCCGATTTTCAAAAATCGCATGGCTGTTTGTGTCAGTGGCAGCAGGCCGCACTCAAGAGCAGACACCGCCATGGAGGCCCAACTGTGCGTGTGGATGACGCAATCGACTTCGGCTCGGGCAGCGTGCACAGCACTGTGGATCACATAGCCGGCCTTGTTGATGCCGTAATTCAAATCACCAAAATCGGGCTTGGACAGGATGTTCCCTTCGTGGTCGATCTTGATCAGGCTCGACGCCGTGATCTCCTCGTACATCATGCCGTAGGCGTTGATGAGAAAAGCGCCGTCTTCGCCAGGCACACGAGAGGAGATGTGGTTGGCCATCATGTCCGACATGCCATAGTGGTCCACCAAGCGATAGCAGGCCGCCAAATTGACACGCGCTTGCCACTCTGCAGGGGTGCAACGGGACTGCATCGATTCGATTTTTAACATTCCGTTTTCAGACATGGCAGCTCCATCGGGTCAGTCGAGTTTGACACCGGCGCTCTTGACAAGGTTCACCCAGAATTTGGCGTCTTCGTCCAAAAAAGTGGCAAATTGATCCGGCGAGGCGGATACGGACACATCGGTTCCTTCTCGCGCCAAAGCCGCTTTCACAGACGGCTGCGCCATGGCCGTTTGGGTGGCATCAAAAATCTTTTTGATCACAGCAGGCGGTGTGCCCACCGGTACAAACAAACCATACCAAAATTCAATCGCATATTCGGGCAGTTTGGCCTCTTGCATGCCCGGCAGACCGGGAACCAAGGGCGTGCTGTTTTTGGTGCTGACGGCCAAGCCTTTCAAGCGAGCGGCCTGGATCATAGGCAAGACCGAAGGGGGGGTACCGAAGGTCACTTGGGTGTCCCCGGCAATCACCGACTGAATGGCCGGCGCACCCCCGCGAAACGGGATGTGCACCATGTCCACACCAGTCAATTGGATGAACAAAGCCGCGCCCAAATGGGGGGCAGAGCCGTTGCCCGAGGTGGCGTAATTGATTTTTCCAGGCGCCTGTTTCGCACGCGAAATCAGGTCTTGCACCGAGTTGATGCCGATGTTGGGATTGACCGCAATCACCAAGGGCGATGCGGTGACTTTGGTGATCGGCACCAAATCTTTGGGGGTGTAGGTCAGCTTGGGGTTGAGCGCCGGATTGACCGAGATGCTGCTGGGGCTGGCCAACAACACGCTGTAACCATCCGGTGCCGCCTTGGCCACGTTTTCAGCGGCGATGCTGGAGCCGGCACCGGCCCTGTTCTCGACAATGACGGTTTGACCCAAGGACTTGCCCATGGCATCGCTGATGGCACGGGCCACATAGTCGGCCGCCCCGCCTGGCGCAAAGCCCACCACCAGCCGAATGGGTTTGTTCGGATAAGCCGTACCCTGGGCGTGCGCACCCCAAGTCAGGCATGAAATGAGCAAGGCGGACATCAGATTTCTTTTGTTCATGGTGTTGTCTCCAATTTGAAAGTTTTCAGGAAATTTCAATCCCGCTTGGCGATGCGCAGCACGATCTTACCGGTGTGCTGGTTGCTTTCCATGCGGGCCTTGGCTTGGGCCAATTGCTCAAATTCAAACACTTGATCCAACAGGGGCTGGATGCGGCCATCGGCAAAGGCGGGCAGTATTTGCGCCGTGAATTGGGCTATGCCATCGGCTCGCTGGGCGGGTGTGCGGTTTTTGTTGGACACGCCAAAAAGACACAGCCGCTTGGCGTGCAGGGCTTCCAGGTCAATGGTGGCACTCAACGTGTTGTCGACATAGCCCACAAAACCCAGACGGCCCTGAAAAGCCATGCAGCGCATGCTCTCGGAAAAAACACTTCCGCCGACGGTGTTGACCACCAGGTTGGCCCCTTTTTGATCCGTCGCTTGCAACACCGCTTGGTGAAAATCAGGCGCACGGGTGCACAAGCCCACATCCAAGCCCAGCGGTTTCAATGGGTCCAGCTTGGCCTGCGAGCCCGAGGTGCCAATCACCTTGGCCCCCAAGACCTTGGCCATTTGCAAACTGGCCACCCCCACCCCCGAAGACACCCCGTTGATCAAAAGCCATTGATCGGCTTGCAAGTGACCTTGCAACACCAGAAGGTCGTAGGTCACCAAAAAAGTCAGCGGAATGGCGGCCGCTTGTTCCAAGCTCAAGTTGTCTGGCACGCGCATGATTTCGCGCACATCCATCAAGGCGTATTCGGCAAAAGCACCAGGGCATCTGCCCATCACCCGATCGCCCAGCTGCCAAGCACCGGTGTCGCTGCCCAGCTGAGCGATCTGCCCGGCCCCTTCCATGCCTGCGGGCTTGCTGCCCCCTTTGCCGAGCAGGCCATGGCCCACAATCAACTCGCCCCGATTCAGGGCAGCGGCGTGCAGCTTGACCAACACCTGGCCTGCGCCGGGCATGGGCAAGTCCACCTCGCGCAGGTCCATGGTGCCCAGACCCTCGTTGATGTTCATCCAATACGATTTCATGAGGACTTCATTCGCCTTTGAAGACGGGTTGGCGTTTTTCCATGAAGGCCTTGCGGCCTTCGGCATAGTCGGCACTGTCAAAACAGCCGCGAATGAGCTGGGTGCACACCTCCATGTCCAGCTCGGTCGAGGGTTTGAGGATTTCCCGGGTGATGGCCTTGGCCGCCTGAATGGTCAAGGGCGCGTTGGCAGCCAAGGCGCTGGTGTATTCCGCCAGCAAATCGGGCAAGGCCTCGGGCGCACAGACCCGCGTGACCAACCCCAAGCTTTGTGCTTCTTGAGCATGGATTTTTCGTGCCGTGAAAAACAGGTCTTTGGCCGCACCAGGGCCGATCAGGTCGACCAGGTTTTTCATGGCCGAATAACGGTAACCCAGGCCCAGACGGGCGGCAGGGACCGAGAACACCGCATCGCTGGCCGCAATGCGCATGTCACAGCTGATGGCCACGTTGACGCCACCACCGATGCAAAAGCCCCGGATGCAGGCCAGCGTGGGCTTGGAAAAATTGTAAATCCCCATGAGCGCCGTCTCGGCCATGTGCTCGTAGCGCGTGACGGCCTCGCGTGCGGCGCGCATGTCTTCAAATTGCGAAATATCGGCACCCGAAACAAAGGCTTTCTCGCCTGCACCCGAGAACACCACCAAGCGAACACGGGGGTCGTGTTCGGCCTGATTCAGCAGCACGGGCACAGCCTCCCACATGTCCACCGAGAGCGCGTTGTGCCGCACCACATTGTTGAATTGGACAAAGAGCGTACTGCCCTCCAGCCAGGTGTTGACCCGTTCGGTGGGCGAGGTGTAGACCACATCAGACATTCAGAACACTCCTTTGGATTTGAGTTGTTGGAGCGACTGGGCATCCAGCCCCAATTCGCCCAAAATTTCTTCGCTGTGCTCGCCGCGGCGCGGCGCGGCGCGGGCAATGGTGCTGGGGGTGCGCTCCAGCTGCATGGGCTGTCCCACCAAGCGCTGCCTGCCTTGGTGCACCGACTCCACTTGTTTCACCATTTTCAGGTGCTGAATTTGCGGCTCATTGAACACCTCATCCATGCTGTTGATGAGGCCGCAGGCGACGCCACCGTCGTTGAGTCGTTCGATCCAATAGGCCCGGTCACGGTGGGCCAAACGCTCGTTGATCTCGGCGTTCAACGCGTCGCGGTGAACAGAACGGCTGGGCTTGTCGCGGTAACGGGGGTCGGTGACCCATTGCGGTGCTTCCAGGATGTCGCAAAACCGCTCCCAGATCTTGGAGCCAAACACCGCGATGTTCATGTAACCGTCACGCGCCTTGTAGACCCCAGTGGGGATGCTGGTGGGGTGAAAGTTACCCGCCTGCTTCGCCACCTCTTCGTCGATCAGCCAGCGCGAGGTCTGGAAATCCATCATGTAAACCATGGACTCGAGCAGCGAGGTGTGCAGCCACTGGCCTTGTCCTGATTTTTCACGCTCCAGCAAGGCCACCAAAATGCCTTGCGCTGCAAAAATGCCCGCACACAAATCGGCAATCGGAATGCCCACGCGCATGGGGCCTTGCTCGGCCATGCCGGTGACCGACATCAGCCCGCCCATGCCCTGCGCAATCTGGTCAAAGCCCGGCCGACTGGCCAAAGGACCGGTTTGGCCAAAACCCGAAATGCTGGCATAGACCAGACCGGGGTTGTCGTGTTTCAAGCTGTCGTAGTCAATGCCCAAACGGAATTTCACGTCGGGGCGAAAGTTTTCGACGACCACATCGGCCTTGGCAATCAATTGTTTGAGCAACGCAATGCCCTCGGGCTCTTTCAGGTTGAGTGTGATCGAGCGCTTGTTGCGGTGGGTGTATTGGTAGTCAGAGCCTTCTTGCCCGCCCAGCGTGTCGTCCCCACGCATGTGCTCGGGCATTTGCACCTGCACCACATCGGCACCCCAGTCGGCCAACTGGCGGCAGGCGGTGGGGCCAGCACGCACTTGGGTCAAGTCGATCACCCGAAAACGAGACAGCGCTTCAGAAGCGGGTTGGTGTGGCATGGGGAAAATCCTGGCTAAATGAGCGCGACTTGCACAAACACTGGCAGATTGGCAACGGTTGGTGATCTGTCCAGTGTGGACGGGAGCCATAAAAGTGTCAACAATTTCCAATAATTGTTGACACATTGGCGACGTATTGGGACTGATTTCGGCGATCTTCAGGTAGGATGACTTCATGATTAATGAGGCCCTTTCCCAGCGACCACGCCAGCCATGAACGCAGCCCGAGAAAAGCCCGAGCAGGGTTTGCCCGTTTTTGTGGCAGACCAACTCAAGCAACTGATTTTCAGCGGTGAACTCAAGCCTGGTGATCGCCTGAACGAAGCGGCCTTGGCGCTGCGCATGGGCACCAGCCGAGGCCCGGTGCGAGAAGCGATCCGCATGCTGACGGGTTGGGGACTGGTCAGGGCGGTTCTCAATCGAGGGGTGTTTGTGCGCCAAATATCGGTGCGTGAAATGCTCGAGCTGTACGACCTGCGCGCCTTGGTGTTTGGTTTTGCCGCAGAACGCGCCACCGACCACTTGGGCGAGAGCCACAAAGCCCAGTTTGAGCAACTGCTTGACAGCATGGACATGGCCTGCGAGACCGAGAACGCCAATCTCTATTACGAGCTGAACCTGAAATTCCATACGCTGGTGCTGTTGTTGGCCAACAACCAGCGGGCCCAAGCCGCCTATGACGATTACATCAAGGAAATGCACCTCTTCAGGCGAGCGTATTTCAATGCGCCGGGCAATATGCGCCAGTCCAACGCCGAACACCGCACTTTGTATGAAGCCATCGCCAAAGGTGCCAAGGCCAAAGCCAAATCAACGGCAGAACGCCATGTGCTCAAAGGCCGAGAACGGCTTTTGAGCAACATGAACAACGAAAACCACCTCTCCGGTCTTTGAGGCCAATGGGTGTGCGCTGCACATGAAAAAACCGCTCTGTTGAGCGGTTTTTTCTTGGGGCAGAGGGCCAATGCGCGGTCTTCAAGAGCTGAACAAAAAGTTCATCACGTCACCATCTTTCACAACATAGTCCTTGCCTTCAGCGCGCATCTTGCCCGCGTCCTTGGCGCCTTGCTCACCCTTGAAGGTGATGAAGTCGTCAAACGCAATGGTCTGGGCGCGGATGTAGCCTTTTTCAAAGTCGGTGTGGATCACGCCAGCCGCTTGGGGACCGGTGTCGCCCACATGAATGGTCCAGGCGCGCACCTCTTTCACGCCAGCGGTGAAATAGGTTTGCAAACCCAGCAAGGTGTAAGCCGATCGGATCAGGCGGTTCAAGCCGGGCTCGTCCTGGCCCAATTCCTTCAAAAACTCCAGCCGGTCAGCATCCTCCATCTCGGACAATTCGGCTTCAATCTTGGCGCAAATGGCCACCACGGGGGCGTTTTGCTTGGCAGCAAACGCCTTCAAGCGGTCCAGGAAAGGGTTGTTCTCAAAGCCGTCTTCCGACACGTTGGCCACAAACATGGCGGGCTTGGCCGTGATGAAGAAGAACTGTTTGAGTTCGACACGTTCTTCTTTGCTGAAGTCGATGGTGCGCACCGGCTGGGTGTCGTTCAGGGCGGTCTGGCATTTCTCCAAAATCGCCATTTGCTTGACGGCTTCCTTGTCGCCAGAACGGGCAATCTTGCTCACGCGGTGAATGGCTTTTTCGACAGCGGCCAAATCGGCCAGGCACAACTCGGTCTGGATCACCTCGATGTCGGCAATCGGGTCCACCTTGTTGGCCACGTGGATCACGTTGTCGTCTTCAAAACAGCGCACCACGTTGACGATGGCGTCGGTTTCTCGGATGTGGGCCAAAAACTTGTTGCCCAGGCCTTCACCCGTGCTGGCCCCTGCCACCAAACCTGCAATATCCACAAATTCGACAATGGCAGGCACGATGCGCTCTGGCGTGATGATGTCGGCCAATTGCTGCAGGCGCGGGTCGGGCACCTCGACCACGCCAGTGTTGGGTTCGATCGTGCAAAAGGGGTAATTTTCCGCAGCAATACCGGCTTTGGTCAGGGCGTTGAAAAGGGTGGACTTGCCCACATTGGGCAAACCCACAATGCCACATTTGAGGCTCATGGAAGACTTTCGGTGATTCGGAAGGTAACCAGCGATTTTAACGGCTGGCCCACCCAGCCCTGGCGCCACCCCAAAGTCCTCTGCCACCGGGCGAGATGGCCGGCCTCCTTACAATGCCCCCATGGCATCTCAACACGATATCTGCATCCGTGGCGCTGGCATTGTGGGCCGGACCTTGGCCCTTTTGTTGGCCCGCGAAAGGTTCAAGGTGGCTCTGGTCGATTCGCCCTCCACGCCGGGCGTCGATGTGCGCGCCTACTCGCTCAACGGCGAGGCCATGGCCCTGCTGCAAGACCTCCGTTGCTGGCCCGACCGTCCCGCTGTCACGCCGGTGCACCAGATGCAGATTTGGGGTGACCACGGCGGCCATTTGAAATTCGATGCCCGCGAACAGGGCGTGGGCGAGCTCAATTGGATGGTGGACGTTCCGGTGCTCCAATCCCTTTTGGCACAAGCCGTGCAATTTCAGCCGCAAATTGAGGTGGTGCAAGCGCCGGTCGCCGTACCGCTCACCGTGGTGTGCGAAGGCCGTGCCAGCCAGACTCGCACCGAGCTGGGCGTGCATTTCGAGATCACGCATTACGAACAACACGCGGTGGCCACCCGCCTGCAGTGCGAACGCCCACACGAGGGCATGGCAAGGCAATGGTTTGGCTGGAGCCAGGCACCAGGATTGACCAAGCCCCAGGCCGAAGTGTTGGCCTTGCTCCCTTTGGGCGGTGAAGGCGGACGGGAAGTCGCGCTGGTTTGGTCGGTGCACCCGCTTCGGGCTCAAGCGCTTGTCGATATGCCTGCTCAAGCGTTTGTCGACGAGTTAGCACAAGCCTGCGGCCAAGCTTTGGGCCCCATGCAGCTGTCGGCAGATCGGTCGGTTTGGCCACTTCAACTGGCACGTGCCAAAGGCTGGACTGGGCCCATGCCTGGCGTAAACAAACAGTCGTTCGCCTTGGCCGGGGACGCTGCGCACACGTTGCACCCTCTGGCAGGCCAGGGCCTGAACGTGGGCTTGGCCGATGTGGCCGAACTGGTGAAAGTGATCCGGGCCAAAGAGTTTTGGCGGCCCCTGCACGACCTCAAACTGCTGCGCCGTTACGAGCGGGCCCGTCAAACCGATGTGCAGGCCATGGGCTTGGTGACCGATGGCCTGCAGCGCCTGTTTGCCCAGCCCGGCCCTGTGTGGCAAAACTTGCGCAACTGGGGCATGCGCGGCTTTGACCGCAGCGGCCCCTTGAAACACTGGATGACGCAGCGCGCCATGGGTGAAAGTGCCAATCGCCCTTCTGCCAAAAACCACAGCTGATCCCTACTGACACAACTTTGAACCCGAAAGCGCCCCCGATGAAGCCTGCACTCTCCAAAATGGCCCTGATGGTGGCCATCACATTGTCTTGGGGTGCCCTGATGGCACAAGAGGCCACCATCCGGAAAAACCTGAGCGAACGCCTGAGCAATTTACCCAAAATCGACGAAATCAGCAAAACGCCCATGAATGGCCTGTACGAAGTCCGCATGGGCAACGAGGTGATGTACAGCGATGCCGAAGGCAACTTTTTGATCCAAGGCTCGCTGATTGACGTCAAACAAAAACGCAATCTGACCGAAGAGCGCATCGACAAGCTCTCGTCCATCCCCTTCGACCAACTGCCTCTGAAAACCGCCTTCACCCAGGTGCGTGGCAACGGCAAGCGCAAGCTGGCCGTGTTTGCCGACCCCAATTGCGGCTATTGCAAAAGGTTTGAAAAAGACCTGCAAAAACTGGACAACGTGACCATTTACCACTTTCTTTACCCCATCTTGGGCGAAGACTCGAAAACGAAATCCAAAAATATTTGGTGCGCCAAAGACAAGGCCAAAGTCTGGAACGACTGGATGATCCATGGCACGACACCGGCTACGGCCAACTGCGACGCAACGGCTGTAGACACCATCGTGGCTTTTGGCCAAAAAATGCGCATCACCGGCACGCCGATGATCTTGTTCGCCGATGGCACCCGCGTACCCGGCGCTGTCTCCATGGCCCAAGTCGAAAAAATGCTGGCTGAAATCAAATGATGAACACCCCCCAAGCCGAAGACCCCACCTGGCACCTGATCCGTCGCCTGGGCTATGCCGGTCTGATCCCGTTTGTGTTTTTTGCGCTGTGCCTTTGGCTGGTGGGCCCGGACTTGCACCCCTATGTGGCGCTGTCGATGCAGGGCTACGGCGCAGTGATCGTGTCGTTTTTGGGCGGTATCCATTGGGGTGTGGGTTTTCGCAATGCCTTGGTCACGCCCAGCGCACCGCGCATCCACTTCACCTGGGGTGTGGTCCCGTCCTTGCTGGCCTGGGTGGGCGTGATGATGCCGGCCTTCGCAGGCTTACCGCTCTTGGGCTTTGTGTTGATCGGCTGCTATGTGATGGACCGCCGAACCTGGCCCGCAGCGGGCCTGGCCCCCTGGTTGCACATGCGTTTGCAACTGACCACCGTGGCCAGCCTGAGCTGCTTTTTGGCGGCTGGCGCCACCTGACCCACCACACCCATGACCACCCTCCACTACCGCATTGAAGCCAGTGACCTGCATGCGCACCTGTTCCAGGTCACCCTGACGGTTGCTCAACCGGCCGCAGAGCAAACCGTGTCCTTGCCCGTTTGGATTCCGGGCAGCTATCTGGTGCGTGAGTTTTCCAAAAACCTGCAAAACCTGCGTGCCCAACAAGGCCGACGCAAGGTCAACCTGACACAGCGTGACAAATGCACCTGGGTCATGGTCTGCAAGAGAGGCGAAGCTCTGGTCTTGAGCTACCAGGTCTACGCCTTCGACAACTCGGTGCGCACCGCATGGCTGGACAGCCAGCGCGGTTTTTTCAATGGCACCAGCCTGTGCTTGCGGGTGCACGGGCAAGAACAGCTGCCTCATCAATTGCAATTGCCCCCGGTGAAAGGCCATGCCGACTGGCAGGTCGCCACAAGCTTGCAACCGGTCAAAACCGACCCAAAAGGCTTCGGCCTTTACCAAGCGAGCGACTACGACGAATTGGTGGATTGCCCGGTGGAATTGGGCACGTTCTGGTCAGGCAGCTTCACGGCCTGCGGCATTCCCCACCGATTTGTGGCGGCGGGTGCCTTGCCCTCGTTTGACGGCAAACGCCTGTTGGCCGACACGCAAAAAATATGCGAGGCAGCAATCCGCTTTTGGCACGGCAAGGGTCCCCAGGCGGGAAAGAAAGCCCCACACAGACATTATCTTTTCATGCTCAACGCCGTGCACGACGGCTACGGCGGGTTGGAGCACCGCAACAGCACCGCCTTGATTTGCAACCGCGCCGACTTACCGCGGCAAACCAGCCCACGCACGGGCGAAGGCTACACCACGCTGCTGGGCCTGATCAGCCACGAATACTTCCACACCTGGAACGTCAAGCAACTGCGCCCCGATGCGTTTGCGCGCTACGACTACACCCAGGAAAACTACACGCAGCTGCTCTGGTTTTTTGAGGGTTTCACCAGTTACTACGACGATTTGCTGCTGCGCCGTGCAGAACTGATCAACGACGCCACTTACCTCAAGCTGCTGGGCAAAACCATCGCCCAAGTCCAGCAAACCCCGGGCCGCCATGTGCAAAGCGTGGCGCAAGCCAGCTTGGATGCTTGGGTGAAGTACTACCGACAAGATGAAAACACCGTCAACGCCACAGTGAGTTACTACACCAAGGGCTCACTGGTGGCGCTGTGTCTGGATCTGAAGTTGCGCCAGGAACACCATTCGCTGGACGCTGTGATGCGTGGTCTCTGGAAGCGCTGTCAAGCGGGGCCGGTGCTTGAGCAAGACCTGTTGGACGAGCTCCAAGCCCTGACCGGCCGCAACTGGCAAACCGAAATTCACGACTGGGTGCACAGCACGCATGACCTGCCCCTGCGCGAATTGCTGTCCGGGCAAGGCGTCAAGATCAGCGCCGAAATCGCCACCATGTCCCAACGTTTGGGCCTGCGCGTGAGCGAAGCCGGGAGCATTGTGCAGATCAGAGGCGTGTTGCGGGGCAGCGCCGCCGAAGCAGCAGGACTGGCGGCAGGCGACGAATGGCTGGGGCTGGAGGTGGGTGCCAAAGGCCAAGGCGGCAGCTGGCGACTGGGCAAACTGGACGATTTGCCCGCCCTGCTGGGCCAAGAGCACAAGCTCACGGCACTGGTTTCACGCGACAAACGGTTGTTGCGCCTGCCGCTCCAAGTGCCTGCGCAGGCCAGCGGCTGGACATTGGCGATGCCTGCTGACCGGAAAAAGGGATGGCCTGCGGCTTAATGCTGCCCGCGCAAGTCGACCACGCGTTTGGCCTTGCCTTGGCTACGCTCCACGCCACCCTCCCCCTTGAGCTCGATCGCCACGCTCGAGCCGATGTAGACCTTGATCTCGTGCTGCAGCATTTTGGCCGCAGCGCAGGCTTCGGTGCTGTCGGGTGACACGCCGGGCTTGGTCTCGACCAGCACCCTCAGATCGTCCATCGGTCCGTCACGGGTGAGCACGCACTGGTAGTGCGGGGCCAGTTCGATGCGCTTCAAGATCAGTTCTTCAATCTGGCTGGGAAACACGTTCACGCCGCGAATGATCATCATGTCGTCGCTGCGGCCGGTGATCTTTTCCATGCGGCGCATGGTGCGCGCGGTGCCGGGTAAAAGGCGCGTCAGGTCGCGCGTGCGGTAGCGGATGATGGGCAGCGCTTCTTTGGTGAGGCTGGTGAAGACCAACTCCCCCATCTCGCCGTCGGCCACGGATTCGCCTGTTTCGGGGTGGATGATTTCGGGGTAAAAATGGTCTTCCCAGATGGTCGGGCCGTCTTTGGTCTCGATGCACTCACTGGCCACACCTGGGCCCATCACTTCAGACAGGCCATAAATGTCCACCGCATCAATGGCCATGCGCTTTTCAATCGCGGTGCGCATGTCGTTCGTCCAGGGCTCGGCCCCGAAAATGCCGATGCGCAGCGAACTGGTCTGGGGGTCGATGCCTTGCCGCTCGAACTCATCGGCAATGGCCAGCATGTAGCTGGGGGTGACCATGATGATGTTGGACTTGAAATCCTGGATCAACTGAACCTGGCGTTCGGTCTGGCCACCGCCAAAGGGCACGACCGTGAGGCCGAGTTTTTCGGCGCCATAGTGCGCGCCCATGCCCCCCGTGAACAGGCCATAGCCATAGCTCACATGGACCATGTCCCCCGGTTTGGCACCACCAGCGCGGATGCTGCGGGCGACCACGGTTGACCAGGTGTCGATGTCTTTCAAGGTGTAAGCCACCACCGTGGGCTTACCCGTGGTGCCACTCGAGGCATGAATGCGGGCGCAGTTTTCGCGCGGCACGGCCAACATGCCAAAGGGATAACTGTCACGCAGATCCGACTTGGTGGTGAAAGGGAACTTGGCGATATCGGCCAGCGTTTTGCAATCACTCGGGTGCACACCTGCCGCGTCGAACTTGGCGCGGTACACCGGCGAATGGGCATAAGCGTGCTGCAAGGTCTGCTGCAGACGCTTGAGCTGCAGGCTGCGCAACTCGTCGATGCTGGCCTTTTCAATCGGCTCCAGGGGGAAAGCTTTGGGGCTCATTCAACACTCCACTTGATCAGCGAAAGACGGCGCTGGACACCCGACTTCCAATTGATGGGTTTATTGCGGGACCACAGTGCCCGCGATCTGGGCGCTCTTGCCACGGAACATCGCGATCACCTCGCCGTTTTGGTTGGTGACTTTCATGTCGTAAATGCCGTGGCGTCCGCTCAGGGTCTGCTCCCTGCCTTCGCAGGTCAACACGTCGCCCAGCTTGCCGGGCTTCAAAAACTCAATGCTGCAGCCCGCCGCCACCGCGTTCTTGTTGTAGCTGTTGCAGGCGAAGGCAAAGGTCGAGTCGGCCAGGGTGAAGATGAAGCCGCCGTGGCAGATTTGATGCCCGTTCAGATGCAGTGCTTTGATCTCCATGCGGATCACAGCGCGGCCAGGCTCGCAGGCCAGCAGTTCCATGCCCATGGTGTCCTTGGAAGCCACGTCCACCGCGAACATGGTCTCGCCCACCAACTGGGCCAGTGCTTTGGGGTCGCTCATCACTCGCCTTTGAATTGAGCCGGACGCTTTTCAAGGAAGGCTTGCACCCCCTCAAAGTAATCGTGTGTGCGGCCCAAGTCTGACTGGGTGTCCCGCTCAGCATCCAACTGCTGGGACAGCGTGCGGGTGGTGGCCGATTGCAGCAGGGCGCGAGTAGCCACCAAGGCCTTGGTGGGCATTTGTGCCAAGCGCTCGGCCATCGCCAAACTGGCCGCCAATGCGTCGTCAGCCACCTCCCAAATCATGCCCCACTCCTTGGCTTTTTCAGCTGTGAGTTTGTCGCCTGTCATGGCCAGCGCCATGGCGCGGGCCAGGCCCAAGCGCTCGACCAGCAGCCAACTCCCCCCCGCGTCGGGAATCAAGCCGATCTTGCTGAAGGCCTGAATGAAACTGGCACCTGGCGCGGCAACCACGATGTCACACGCCATGGCCATTGAAGCGCCCGCACCTGCGGCCACACCATTGACGGCGGCGATGGTGGGCATGCGCAGCGATTGCAAACGGCGTGTGCTCGGGTTGAAGGCCTGCTCGATGATGGGGCCAGGATCGGCCCGTTGGACACGATCGGGGCCGGGCGTGAAATCAAAGTCCGACAAATCAGCACCTGCGCAAAAACCACGACCAGCACCCGTGATCACGGCGGCGCGCACAAGAGGATTGGCTTCGGCCTTGTCCAAGGCCGCCCACAGGTCCTTGTGCATCTGGCGCGTGAAACTGTTGAGCGCTGCGGGCCGGTTGAAGGTGATCACGGCAACAGCACCGCGCTCTTCGTACAGCACAGTGGGCATCGCAGATTCGGTCATGGCATTTCTCCTTAGCTGGTGAATTTACCATTAACCGACCGATCGGTTGGCTAATGTTTTCCCCTAGTGGGCCACTTTTTTGAGCCCTGGACTGCGCTTTGTTTGACAGCAACGCGGCCTGTGCTCTGGTTATAGTGGCTTTTGAATTTGAAATCCTTTTTTGGAGAAGTCCGTGAGCTACGAAACCATCGAAGTCCGCACCGAAGGCGGCCAAGTCGGCATCATCACTTTGAACCGTCCCAAGGCACTCAATGCCCTGAACAGCCAGCTCATGGACGAGCTGGGCAGCGCACTGAAGGCCTTCGACGCCGACGAGGCGATTGGCTGCATGATCATCACAGGCAGTGAAAAAGCCTTTGCCGCTGGGGCCGACATCTCGGCCATGGCCAAGTACAACTTCAACGAGGTCTACAAGCAAGACTTCATCACCCGCAATTGGGAAACCATCCGCAGCATCCGCAAACCTGTGATCGCGGCCGTGAGTGGGTTCGCACTGGGTGGCGGCTGCGAACTGGCCATGATGTGCGACTTCATCATCGCTGCCGACAACGCCAAGTTCGGTCAACCGGAAATCAAAATCGGCATCATTCCCGGCGCAGGTGGTACGCAGCGCTTGCCGCGGGCCTTGGGCAAGTCCAAGGCCATGGACCTGGTACTGACTGGCCGCATGATGGACGCCGCCGAGGCCGAACGCGGTGGCTTGGTCAGCCGCGTGGTGCCGCTGGACAAATTGATGGACGAAGCCCTGGGTGCCGCCCTGATGGTCTGTGGCTACGGCCAACTGTCGGTGATGGCGGCCAAGGAAAGCGTCAACCGCGCCTTTGAAAGCGGACTGACCGATGGGGTGATGTTTGAGCGCCGACTGTTTCACGGCTTGTTCGCCACGACCGACCAAAAAGAAGGCATGGACGCATTTTTGAACAAACGCGCGCCACAATTTGTCAACCGTTGAGACATTCTGGCAAAGGCCAAAAACCAAAAAACCCACAGTCGCAAAACTGTGGGCTTTTGATTTGGTGGTGATAGGTGGATTTGAACCACCGACATCAGCATTATGAATGCTGCGCTCTAACCAACTGAGCTATATCACCAAGAACTGTTCACTTTCAAACCCATTGTTTGAAGTGGATGACCAGCGTCACCAAGCCCGAAATTATACACAAAATTCAGTGCGCCTTTCTTTGAAAGACGCAACAATACACAAATGACAACACCCACAAATCCGACATCCAGTGCCGCCTCTCCAAGCCAACAAGCGGCCCAAATGGTTTGGGCGCAATGGCAGTCAGAGCAGGTCTTCCCCAGTTTTCCAGAAAACTGCAGGCCTTTGACGCCGATGCAAGGCTACCAAGCGCAGGCGCATTTGCCTGCTGTGTCGGGCCGCCAGGTCATCGGTTGGAAAATCGCTGCCACCAGCCGCAATGGGCAAGCCCACATCAACGTCAGCGGCCCTTTGGCGGGGCGCTTGTTGTCAGGCCAAGTGTTTGAAAGCGGTGCCACCGTGCCTTCAGCGGGCAACCGCATGCGCGTGGCCGAACCGGAGTTCGCCTTCACCATGGGGCAAGATTTGCTGCCACAAACCACCCCTTTCAGCCTGCCTGAAGTCATGGCCGCTGTGGCCACACTGCACCCGGCCATCGAAATCCCTGACTCGCGACTCGCGCCCTTCACAGAAGCGGGAGAAGCCCAATTGTTGGCCGACAATGCCTGTGCCCGTCATTTCGTGCTGGGTCCTCCAGCACCGGAGAGTTGGCGCCAGTTGGACTTGAGCACCCATGCGGTTGAGGCACAAGTCCATCAAGGCGCAAACGTTCGTTACAGCCGAACAGGCTCCGGCGCTTGGGTACTCGGTGATCCGCGCATCGCCTTGACTTGGCTAGCGAACCAACTTTCGAGTTTGAGCATCACCTTGGAAAAAGGGCATGTGGTCACCACGGGCACCTGCATGGTCCCGTTGGAGTTGGTCCCCGCAGACTCGGCGAAGGCGGACTTCGGGGAGTTGGGTCAAGTCAGCATGCATTTTTCGGTCTAGGCCCAGCACCTTGCTGGCCAAGCGAACCTCTGGCCCGGCTAAAGGGCCAGGCGAGCGGGTCTTTGAGTCCAAAACAAAACGGTGCCGCTGATGCAGGCCATCACCATCAGACCGACAAAACCCGCACGGTAAGTGCCAAACAGGCTCGACAAAGCCCCGAACATGGGCGGACCCAAAACGACGCCCAAAAAAGTGAAGGCCAATGTGCCGCCTGTGGCCATACTGGCCAGTCCTGCAGGCGCACGGCGAGCCACTTCGGCAAGGTACACGCCATTCCAGCCGATGGCCGAAGCGCCAAAAGCCACCAAAATGGCGACCACCACGCTTTGCGGTGTATCGGGGGTCAAAAATGCCGAGGCCATGGCCCCCAAAGCCATCATGCTGGCCAACAGCAGCAGCATGCGCCCTGCCCCCAGCCAACGGTCGGCCACATAACCCCACACCACGCGCCCGCCAATGCCGCCCAACTGCGTCACTGACAGGGCCAAACCTGCGGCCACCAAACCATATGACAAGTCTTCATGCAAAAAAGTGACCAGGTAAGTGGTCAAAGACAGCTGGACCATGGCAAACATGAACGAGCAAGACGCCATGGTGAACAAAGCGCGGTGCGCCACCACCAAACGAATGGGCTGGATCCAACTGCCCCAATGGATGGTTGCCCCGGCTTGACGGTCACTGTCGAGTTCAAGCCGCAAAGACTGTGACACTGCAGCGCACACCAGGCACAGCGCTGCCACAAACACCATGCTCAGCTGCCATTGGATGAACAAGGCCAAAGGCGGCACCACTGCGCCCGCGAGCATGCTGCCCAGTGGCACGCCCGTTTGCTTGATCGAAAACACCAGCGACATCTGGTTCTTGGGCGTGGTGCGTGCCAGCAAGTGCGAGCTGGCCGGGGTGATCGGGCCGTAACCCAAACCGATCAGTACTGCTCCTAAAAACATGGCGGGTAGCCAAGGTACAGCACACAAAATCAAGCCCAAAGCGCACAAGACCAAGCCCCACTGACTGACACGTATCGCCCCCATGCGGGCCACCGTGGCACCGCCCATCAAGGTGGCCACCATGGCCCCGGCATAGGTCACCGAGACATACAAGCCCACCAGCGCAGGCGACACCGCCAGGGCTTGGGCCACCACAGGGGCCATGACCGGTAAAGTCAGCAAGGCCATGGCCACCATGGCCTGGATCACCAAAGTCAGCAGCAAGGGCCACCAGTTTTTCATCGTTTCATCTCCTGAACAAGCGAGACTCACACCCATGGGCCCCAACCACTGAGCGGGCTGTCAATTGGCTTTGACGCCCGCCTTGACCAACAAGCCTCCCAAGGTATCGATTTCGTATTTCAAATGGGCCCTCAGCGCATCGGGTCTGGCCTGGTCCAGGTTCACCGCCGTGATGCCCATGGCCTCCAGGCGCTGACGCACCTCGGCATCACCCACTGACTTTTGCAAAGCCGAGGTCAACTGCTCGATCACAGGTTTGGGCAAACCTTTGGGGGCGTACAAGCCAAAAGAAATATTGATGTCAAAGCCCTCCACGCCCGCTTCTGAAATGGCCGGCACATCTGGCAATTGCGGCAGGCGCGCTTTGCCCGCCGAAGCATAAGCCTTGATCTTGCCGGTTTTGACCGAAGGCACCGTGCCCGAAGTTTGATCACACAAGATATCCACTTGCCCGCCCATCAAATCGGTGAGGGCTGGACCTGTGCCTTTGTAGGGAATTTCGTTGAGCTTGACGTTCAGGGCGTTCATCATCATCAAGCCACACAGGTGCGAAGCCGATCCCACACCCGCATGGGCCAAGCTGACCTTGGGACCATTGGCTTTCACGTAGGCCACAAACTCGTTGAGATTTTTGGCAGGGAAATCGTTGCGCGTCACAATGACCATCGGGCCGCTGGTGGCCCGACCAATCGGGTCGAAGTCATCCACCGGGTGGTAGGGCAGGCTTTTGTACATGGCCACGTTGGTGGCATGGCTTACATGGATCATCAGCAAAGTGTATCCGTCGGGTTTGGCACGGGCCACCTTGGCCGTTCCGATCGAGCCCGATGCGCCTGCGGTGTTGTCCACCACAATTTGCTGGCCCAAATGCTTTTGCATGGCCCCGGCAAACACGCGGGTGATGGTGTCACCCGGTCCACCCGGGGCATAGGGCATGACCATGGTGATGGCGCGGCTTGGAAAGTCCTGCGCCGAAATCTGCAAGACACTGGCGGCCAGCAAAAAGGCCAAACCCGAACGAATGAAACGCATGCCCATGGGGGTCTCCTTTTCCCTTGAAACGATCGACATGTCTGTTCAAGCCAGCAAGCGCTGGCGAATTTCCAGCGGGCTCAAGACCTGCAAGGGCTCGGCGTTGCCATCCGGAATGCCCACCTGCGTGGCATTGAGCAACATGGACACCATGACATAGGTGCCCGACAACACCGTCAGGTCCACCACAGCTTGTTCACCCATCTGGGCCACGGCTTCTTGCCAAAGATCGTCGGGGACGCGGTGGTTGAGCGACAACTGAACGCAATAGTCATACACCAGGCGCTCATCGGCCTGCATGCTTTGGGGGCGTTGGCATTGCTGCAATTCGCGCATCAAGGCGTCGGACAAGCCGGCTTTGCGGGCAATTCGCTCATGCGCCCACCACTCGAATTGCGCATTGGCAATGCGTGCCTGAATCAAGATCGCCAATTCGTTCAGGCGCAGATTGACCGAGGTCTTGAAACGCAAGTAATCCAGAAAATCAAAGGCACGCCTGGCCATTTCGGGGCTGCGCAACAAAGCGTTGTAGGGCCCACCCAAGCCAGCACTGGAGACCCGCAAAATGTCATCGGCCAACGGCCGCACCTCAGGCGCCAAGGATTCGTAGGCAATTTGGGTGAATCTTTCGGTCATGGGAGCGTCTGATCTATAGGAAATGGGGTTGGCAAGAAGCGACAAAGTTAACCGCATGGCTGAGCCCTTCCAGTCACCCACATGACTGCTTGACAACGAACTCAGTGGCGGAACCACCGCATGGACAAGGCCAGCGCCAACAGGGTCAACGCAAAGGCCAAAGCAGCGAACAAGGCGGTGATTTCGGTGTCACGGCGCTCCAATGTGAATTTGGAGGAGAGATGCTGGTAGATGGAAGCAAGTTCACTGGCGTTGGTGGCCCGAAAAAACTCTGCGCCGGTGGTGGCAGCCACATCTTGCAGGGCTTCTTCATCCACCTTGGCATAAAAAGAAAAACCCTCCAAACCCGGAATGAAACCATTGGGGGTGCCAAAGGCCACGGTGTAAACACGCACCCCTTTGGATGCGGCCCACTTGGCCACCTCTGAAGGGTCTGGACCGACGGTTCGCCGTCCGTCTGACAGCAAAATCACCGCCCCCGCGGTGTACGAGCCGACCGGCGCTGGTTTGTCAGTGGCGGGCGCTGCTTTGTCTGAGCGTTGGTCCAATGAACGTCCTGCACCTGGGCCGCCTTGTGGACGCAATTGCCCCAACTTGAACTCGGCACCGTACAACACCGTCTCCAGATCAATGGCCGATTCGGGCAACAAGGTGTTGAGCGCTACCAGCAAGCCACTGCCGGTGGCCGTGCCCCGTTGCAGCTGAAAACCGTCGATGGCCGCCAACAAACTTTCTTTTTGGTCCGTGGCCGATTGCACCAATTGCGCATTGGCCGCAAAAGTCACCACGGCCACACGCACATGGGCAGGCAAATCTTGCAAAAACGTTTTGGCTGCCTGTTGTGCCGCCACAATTCGGCTCGGTGGCACATCCTCGGCCCGCATGCTGCGCGAGACATCCATGGCCAAGACCAACGTCATGTAATCGGCGGGCAAACTCACCCGCGCACTGGGGCGGGCTGCCCCTAAAAGAACAAGGGTCAATGCGACGAGCAACAACGCAGGGGGGATGTGTCGCCGAATCCGGCTGCTGGCACCCAATGCGGGTCGAATCAATCCCAAGCTCGGGTACTGCACCGTCACGGTACGTTGGCGGCGCAAAGCCCAGATGTACCCCGCCACCAACAGGGGGATCAACAGCAATAGCCAAAGCCCCTCGGGCCAGATAAAGTGCATGTTGTGTGGCAGGATGGATGCAGATTTGTCACTGTATCACCGAAGGCCACGCCACCCATGAAACGCGCCGCACTTTACAGCCGACCACCCCCTGCACCCTTGACCGGCCAAGGGTCCGCTGCCCTGCCCAAGTCGTTTTGGCATGCAGCAACAATTCAACGTTTGCCTTTGTGGGTGGCTTTTTTCTGGATGGCGGTGGTCTCGGCCGTGCTCACCTGGGCCTTGACCCGCCTTGCCCAACCTGCACAGGCCATCACGCAAGACGACATCCATGCCGCGGTATTGCACACCTTGAACACGCAAGAGTTGCCCTCCCGCGCAGCCCGCGCAGCGCTGCGGATCGCACCTGCCGTGGTGCGCGTGCGCACGCAAGACGAAGACAAGAAAAATCCACAGGGTGGATTGCAAGACAGCGGGGTCGGCTCGGGCGTGGTCATCTCTGAAGAAGGCATCATCCTGACCAACTTGCATGTGGTTCAAGGGGCCAAGCGCATTCAAGTGACTTTTGCCGATGGTCTGGAGTCGGATGCACAGGTGATCGCCGTTCAACCCCACAACGACCTGGCCGTGATCAAGGCCAGTCGCCTGCCCGATGACTTGCAGCCCGCCACCTTGGGCAGCAGCCAAAATCTGCAGCCGGGAGACGAAGTGGCGGCGGTTGGTTTTCCATTTGGTATTGGCCCTTCGGTGTCGGCCGGCGTGGTTTCGGGCCTGAACCGACAATTCGGCTCGGAAGGCAAAACCATGATGCGCGGTTTGATCCAAGCCGATGCCGCAGCCAACCCGGGCAATTCCGGTGGCCCCCTCATCAACATGGCCGGCGAAGTGGTGGGCATTGTCACCGCCATCTTGAACCCCACATCGGACCGCACTTTCATCGGCATTGTGTTTGCGGCCACCATTGAAAGCGCGGGGTCCAGCCTGGGCATTCCCCCATTTTGATCGCCCCGATGGATGACCCTTCTCAACCCCCCGATCTTGAAAGGCCTTGTGCATGAACCCCTCTGAATTGGCTTGGAACCAGGGCCAGACGCCCCCCACTTCCAGCGTGAATGCTGCACTCATGGAGCGTGTGCTCTACGAAGTCAAACGCGTGGTGGTCGGCCAGGACGCGTTTTTGGAAAGGATCTTGGTGGCCATCTTGGCACAGGGGCATCTTCTCATCGAAGGGGTGCCCGGGCTGGCCAAAACCCTGACCGTCAACACCCTGGCGAAGGCCGTGCGCGGCAGCTTCAAAAGAATCCAGTTCACCCCTGACTTGCTACCGGCTGATCTGGTGGGCACGCGCATGTACAACCAAAAAACCAGCGAGTTCAGCACCGTTTTAGGACCGGTTTTTGCCAATTTACTGTTGGCCGACGAGATCAACCGCGCCCCCGCCAAAGTGCAAAGCGCCTTGCTCGAGGTGATGCAGGAAAGACAGGTCACGATTGCCGGCGAAACCCACGCTGTACCACGGCCTTTTTTGGTCATGGCCACCCAAAACCCGATCGAGACCGAAGGCACCTACCCCTTGCCAGAAGCGCAGGTGGACCGCTTCATGATGAAAGTGCTGGTGGGCTACCCCACTGAAGAAGAGGAGTTTGTAATCGTGCAACGCGTCACCGGCATGCCGGCGACAGCCGCCGCGGTGGTCGACACCGACCAGCTGATGGCCTTGCAAGCCCAGTGCCGTCAAGGTTATGTGGACCCCGCCTTGGTGCAGTACGCGGTCAAACTGGTCTCGGCCACACGCGATCCGGTGCGCTGCGGTTTGCCGCAATTGGCCTCTTACTTGACCTTTGGCGCCAGCCCGCGCGCCACCATCAGCCTGATTGAAGGGGCACGGGCATTGGCATTCTTGCGTGGGCGACCTTACGCCTTGCCACAAGACCTGATCGACCTGGTGCCTGACGTGCTGCGTCATCGCTTGGTGCTGTCTTATGAAGCACTGTCTGAAGGCATGACGGCCGATGGACTGATTCTGAAAATATTGCAGGCTGTGCCTGCACCCGAGAAACCTTTGGACCGCCATGTTCAAATTCCTGTTTCGCAAACGCACTGAAACGCCCACCCCGCCCAAGACCGCTGGGCAGCAGGGGACCCCCCCATCGGGGCTTGCGGCCATGTCTGATGCCACGCAATGGCTGCAAAGGCTGGAATGGACGGTGCTCAAGCGGCTGGATGGCCAATTGCAAGGCGATTACCGAAGCCTCTTTCGCGGTACAGGCTTGATATTGGCCGATCTGCGTGAATACCAAGCTCACGACGATGTGCGTCACATCGACTGGAACGTGACCGCGCGCATGCAAACGCCCTATGTCCGAGAGCACCAAGAAGACCGCGAAGTGGCGGCTTGGTTTGTGGTGGATTTGTCGGGATCGACAAGTTTCGGCTCCGGCGGCACCAGCAAACGCGAACGGGCCTGCGAAGCGGTGGCCCTTTTAGGCCAGATGCTGACAAGGCATGGCAACCGCGTGGGCGCTTTGGTCTTCAATGGCCAAACCCAAGCCCACTGCGTGTTGCCAGCGCGAAGCGGGCGGCGTCACCTGCTGCACCTGGTCCACACCTTGCTCAAGACCACCCCGTCAAAGGATGCATCGACCTCTGCACAGTGCTCCGCACTGTCCCTGTGGTTGGCACAAACCCTGTCGGTGGTGCGGCGTCGCTCGGTGGTGTTTGTGGTCTCTGACTTCATCAGCGAGCCCGGCTGGGAAAAACCACTGGCCATGTTGGCACGGCGCCATGATGTCGTGGCGCTGCGCTTGCAAGACCCCTTGGAGCTGGAATTGCCCAATGTGGGCATGCTGTGGTTACAAGATGCGGAAACCGGTGATCAATTGTTGGTGGATGCCAACGATGCCGGTTTTCGCAAGCGCTTTGCCGATTTGGCCCAAAAAAGAGAGGCTGCGCTGCGCATGGGCTTGGCCCAAGCCGGTGTCGATGGTTTGGTGCTGCGCACAGACGAGGCGCTGGACCTGTCCTTGCTGCGGTTTGCACAACTGCGCAAACGCGTCAGCCAAATGGGCGCGGGCGTGAACGCAAGCGTCAGCTCGGGAGCCATGGCACCTGCGGGCGCGGTAGATTGGGCTGCACGCAACCCTGGGGGCTTGCATGCCTGAATGGCACTCGGTCCAATTTGTCTGGCCCCGCCTGCTTTGGGCACTGGCCATCATGCCGGTGGTCTGGGGACTGTACCTGGCTTGGCTGCGAAATAAGAGACGCCCCACCAGCGCTTGGCTTGGCCTGGATGCCCAAGTCACAGGCGCCAAAAACTGGCGCCGCCATGCCCCAGCGGCGCTGCAATGGCTGGGGTTGACAATCTTGTTGGTGGCCATTGCCAGGCCTCAAGCCATTTTGTTGTTGCCCAGCCGAATGGACACCGTCATGTTGGCCATCGACAGTTCTGGCAGCATGCGCGCCGGCGATGTACCACCGAGTCGGATCGAGGCGGCGCAAGCGGCCGCCAGGAATTTTGTTTTGGGACAAACAGGCCAAGTCAAATTGGGCCTGGTCAGTGTGGCAGGCGCTGCGGCTTTGGTGCAAGCGCCCACCGATCAACGCGATTTGGTGCTGCAGGCCATCGACAGCCTGAGTTTGCAACCGGGCTCTGCCATTGGCAGTGGCATTGTGATTGCACTGCAAGCCATGCTGCCAGGCTCGGGCCTGGATGTGCCTGGCCTGATCGAGGGTGAAAACCGCGCAGAGAACACCGGTACCCCCTTGGGCGGTTCAGCGGGTGGCTCTGCGTCAGCGACAGAAAAAACGAAAAAAAACCCTGCCTTGCCCAAAGTGCCCCCAGGCTCCAACACCTCAGCGGCCATTGTTTTGCTCAGCGATGGCCAAAGCAACATCGGTCCGGATGCCCTGAAAATGGCCAAAGTGGCTGCCGATTTGGGTGTGCGTGTGTACACCGTGGGTGTGGGCACAACACAAGGCACAGTCCTCAAAGCCCAAGGCATGCAAATGCGTGTCAAGCTCGATGAAGACACCTTGAAAAAGATCGCCGAGATCACACGGGCAGAGTATTTCAGCGCCCAAAGCTCCCAAGAATTGAAGCAAATTTACGACTCGATCAGCACCCAAATTGTCCTCAAAAAACACCGCCTCACAGAAGTGTCTGCTTTGTGTGCCCTTTTGGGCATGCTGTTGGTCGCCTGCGGTGGAGCGATGGGTTGGTGGCGTCGAGGCAAGATCATTTGAGTTGTTTGTTGCAGACGACCCCCAGCATTTCAAGTAACGCATGAACCTCACAGGTGGATGGCACTGGCACTGGCGCGCATGGCGATCTCAACAGCGCTGGGCCTCGGCATCGGCTCACATCGAAGCGTGGCTGCTGGCGCAAACCATGCCGCGCCAACAACTGGTGCTGATCGGTGCGAGCGCCGGGTGGATGATGCCCACGGCCTGGCTTGCACAATTCAAAACCATTCACGCCTGGGACATTGACCCCTTGGCTGCGCCCTTGTTTCGATGGCGCCATGGCACCACGTTGAAGCACCTTGGGGTGGCATTGCACATGCACACAGGCGATGGCCTGGCCCGTCTTCCTCAACTGGTGCAAGCCCATTCCGATGCGTTCTTCTGGTTTGACAATGTGCTGGGGCAATTGCGCTTCACAGGACCGGATTTATCGAGTGTCGAGTGGCAGTTGTACCAAATTCAAAAAAACATGCGCTCGGTGGCATGGGGCAGTGTGCATGACCGCATGTCAGGGCGCTGCGCACCCAAAGGTGCACTGCCATTACCCCAAGAGGGTCTTGCCCCCGTGGCCATGGACAGCCCTTCGGCCCAAACCTGGCTGCATCGCATGGGGGCCATCAGCCCCTGTCTGGACCACCTGACCGAGCATGTCTTGCCCAAGGGCACACCGGTCCAGCACACCGCCTGGGATTTCAAGCCAGGCTATGCGCACTGGCTTGAAATGGGCTGGTGCCCAGCCGGCCAATGAAACTGGTCAGTGCCCATTTCACACGCTTGTGACAGCACCGGTGAACTCAAGATTCAACGAGCGCTTGTCAAAGCCTCCACGGAAAATTCAATGATTTTTTTGTAATTGTCCAAAATTTGGCGCATCTCGACGACCAGGCTGCGCCTTGGCCATGCGCACCAAGTCGCTGGCCGATTTGATCCCCGTTTTGGGATGGGCCACCAACATCAAGGTACCTTAGGCCGTCATGCCAATCGGTGCAAAGTCGGTGATCGGGTTGTAACTGCTCTTGGCGGTCATTTGCGTGGCCATCAGCATGGTGTTGGCCGTGATCAACAAGGTGTGCCATCAGGCGCCGACTTGGCCACAACATGCGAGCCTATATTGTCGCTGGCACCTGCCTGGTTTTGCACCACCACCGGTTGGCCCAAACGCTCACTCAGCCGGGGCGCCACGGCACGGGCAATCGTGTCCATGCCTTTGCCTGGCATGAAAGGCACAATGATTTTGATGGGCTGCGTGGGGTAAAACACAGCTGTCTGGGCTTGCGACGCAGCCATGACCACCAAGGCCGTGAAGCCCATCAGCCATCTGAGACCATGGCGAAGTGAAGGGAATGTCGTGGAAGTCTCCTGTCGTTGAATTTAAAGTTCGAGCGCCCAATACTGACCCACCAAATGGTGTCCGAACGAATGGTGCGGCTCTTCAGACAGCAAGACAAAACCTGCCGTTTGGTAAATGTGCCTGGCCGCATGCAAGATGTCATTGGTCCACAAACTCAATTTTTGATAGCCGTGGTCTTTGGCAAATGCGATGCAGGTCTGCGTCAAACGCCGGCCCAAACCAGTGCCGCGCATCTCGGGCTCCACATACAACAGACGCAACTTGGCCTCTGTGTCTGAAACCTTGACCACAAACACCGAACCCACCACCCGTCCATCGCACTCGGCGATCCAAGCGTTTTCCTTGGCCGGCTCGAAGTTTTTGACAAATTGCGCGGCAATTTCGGCCACCATGGCCTCGAACGTGCTGTCCCAGCCGTATTCCTGCGCATACAAAATGCCCTGGCGGTGGGCTATCCAGCCGATGTCGCCCACTTGGAGGCCACGCAAAACAAGGCCGGAGGTCATGCATTGTTCCCGCTTTCGTAGCGTTGTCCCAAGGCCAGCAGCTGCGGCGTTTCAATCACCGCATTCAGGCCATCAAAGTCCAGCATCTGTGCTTGCCAAGGCCGTGTGGTCTGGTGTGTGTGCAAGCTGGCGTAATAGCCTTGCAGCATGTGCAACACTGCACGCGCTGTGCCACCGGGAAAGATCACGATTTTGAAACCGCGCTCACCCAGTTCGGCCGCACTTTGCACCGGCGTCTTGCCGCCCTCGACCATGTTGGCCAACAGCGGTACACGGTTGGCAAACTGTGCGCAGGCGCTGTTCATCTGCTCATCCGAGCGCAAAGCTTCGATGAACAAGGCATCAACGCCGCATTCCAAATAGCGCTCGGCCCGCTCCAAGGCGGCGTCCAGACCTTCCACAGCCACCGCATCGGTGCGGGCCAAAATCAAGGTGTTGGGGTCATGGCGGGCATCCAGCGCTGCACGCAGCTTGCCCTGCATCTCGGCCACCGGCACCACACCTTTGCCGTCCAGGTGGCCGCAGCGTTTGGGGAAAGTCTGGTCTTCGATCTGGATCATCGCGGCCCCAGCCCGCTCAAAATCACGCACGGTGCGCTGGGTATTGAGCGCATTGCCAAAGCCCGTGTCCGCGTCCACGATGACCGGAATGCTGACCCGGTCGGTGATGTGGGCCAGCGTCTGCGCCACTTCGGTGGCGGTGGTCAGGCCGATGTCTGAACGCCCCAAGCGTGTGTAAGCAATCGATGCGCCCGACAGGTACAAGGCTTCAAAACCCGCCTGCTGCGCGACCAACGCGGTGAGCGCGTCGTACACACCTGGCGCAAGCAAGGCCTGCTCTTGTTGCAAGCGCTGGGCCAAAAGGCATTGGGCCAAATTGTGGGGCTGGCTCATGGCGGCGAATCCTTCAAAAGTTGTTGTGCGGTGTGCGCCGCGATATGCCCGCCCGCCACGGCGCTGAGCAAGCCGTTGCCCGACAAATAGCCCCACACCGCTTGGCCGGAAACGCCCCGGGCCGCGCCGCCTGCGGCCAGCAAATTGGGCAGTGGGGTGCCGTCTCCACGCAACACGCGGGCTTGTGCGTCAATGTCCAGGCCGCCTTGGGTGTGGAACAAAGCGCCGGTCACCTTGACGGCATGAAACGGCGCTTGCAGTGCACGTTTGAATGTGCGGCCCGTGGCTGTGTCGGTGCCCGGTTTCACTGCGTTCAATGTGGCCTGCAAAACTTCCAAAGGGCAACCGATCAGTTGAGCCAACTCAGCCGCATCGGCTGAATGTTGCACCGCACCAGCGTTTTGCGCCGCCACAAAATCGGGGAACTCCTGCACAAAATTCAAGAGTGCACCGTCGAACACATTCCAAGCCACACGACCGGGCTGCGCCAGCACCTGCACGGCTGCTTCCGAGTAGCCCTGGGTTTCGTCGTGAAAGCGCTGGCCTTGGGCGTTGATCTGCACGCCACCTTCCATGATGAGCGCCCACGAAATCAAAGCGCCTTGGGGCACCGCCCAAGAGCCATGCCCTTGGTACGCGCCCAAGTCAGCCAGGCGTGCGCCCAGTTGTTGGCCCCATGCAATGGCACTGCCGTCGTTGCCCACATGGCCCGCATAGGTGGCCTCGGCCATCTCGGGCAACAAGTCTTGGACCATCGCGGTGGCCCCGCCAAAACCATTGCAGGCCAGCAACACCAAATCACAGCGGATGCGCTCGGTTTGCCCATCAGGACGCACAAAACCCACCCCGTGGAGGCGTTGCACACCATCGGCCCACAGCTCGGTCACCTGCGCTTGCGTCAAAACCACCACGCCTGCCGCATCGGCCGCCGCTTGCAGGCGACTCATCAATCCAGCACCGGTTTTTTCGGGTACGGCGTGCATGCGGTGGGCGCTGTGGCCGGGGTACAAAAAGTTGTCCAGCACCTGCCAGGGCAGACCGTGGTGGGTGGCCAGAGCATCCATGGCCGGACCGATGTGCTGGGCATAGGCCTGCACCAAATGCGGCGCAGCCTGACCATGGGCCTTGGCCTGAATGTCGGCGGCAAATGCTGCAACGCTGTCCTGGATGCCTTGGGCCTCTTGCGCCTGTGTGCAAGGCGCCGGAATGAACCCCGAAGACAAAGCCGTGGATCCAGCGGCAAATGCGTCACGCTCCAGCACCACGCAGGCCACACCCAAGCGGTGCAAAGCCAGCGCAGCGGTCAGACCACAAGCGCCAGCACCCACGATCACGACCGGTGTGTGGTCGTCGGCATGCACATGGGCTGAAAGTTCAGCAGCCGGGCGAACTTGCGGCAACGGCGCGTCCATGCCTTCAGCCCAGATGCTTCAAAAAAGTGGCGCTGTCCATCACATCACCCACCGAAGCCATGTCGGCCAGAGCCGCTTGGTGTGCGGCTTCGCTGAAGGCCGCACAACCGTCCGACAACACAATGGCGTGGTAATCGCGCACATGCGCATCACGCACCGTGCTGGCCACGCCGCCGTTCGTGACGATGCCGCACACCACCAAGGTGTCGATGCCCGATTTTTTGAGTACCCAATCAAGTTGCGTGTTGAAGAAGGCCGAATACGCCACCTTGAACACCGACACATCGACCAAGGGCGCGAGCATGTCTACATTGGCCTGGCCCCGGCTGCCCGGTGCAAAGTCGCCTTGACGCAAAAACGGGCGGCGCTCTTTGAGGTGCGCCGAAATCATGGGCTCGCCCTGGGCATCTGGCCACAGGGTGAACAGGCTGGCCGTGACCAACCCACCGCGCCCCTTGATGGCACGCGCCACCGGTGCCATGCGCTCGGGCAACTTCACCGCTTCGGCGCTCAGGGTATTGCCCCGGGCATACGCACCGTCGGGGGCCAGAAAATCGTTTTGCAAGTCGACAATGACCATGCCCAATTTCGCATTTTTCAAGTTCATGCTGTGCGCTCCACCAAGAGGTTGCCCAGTTTGTCCACCCGGCCTTCAAAACCTGGCTCCAACCACACCGTGGTGTCGGGCTGCTCCAAAATGGCGGGGCCTTGCACCACGGTGCCCACAGGCAGGCTCAGGCGCTCGAAGCGCTGTGCCGTCCACCACTGGCCCTGGTGGTAGACCTGCTGCTGGCCCACCGGGGTGGTGCGGCCCTCGCCTTGCGGAGCCAGCACGGCCAGATCGAACTTGGGGCGCCGCCCGATGCGGGCATACCGCAGGTTCATCACACGGATCACCGGGCCCCGCAGCACGCGGCCAAAGGCATGCTGGTAAGCGGCTTCAAAAGCGGCCAGCAAGCCTGCCGCATGCAAAGCTTCAAGTTTCACCGGCACTTGCAGCGTGTGCGTTTGGCCCATGTAGAGCATGTCAAAGCTGATGACTTCATCCACCCGCACAAAGTTCACACCCGCAGAGTCCAAACGCACTTGGCAAGCTTCGGCCAAACCATCCACGCGTTGCAGCAAAGCAGGCCAGGACACATCGGCCAAGGCCACGTTCAGGGTCTGCACCGCATCGTGTCGCATGTCGGCCATGACACAGCCCAGCGCCGAGGTGACGCCCGGGTAACGCGGCACGATGCCGGTGGTGACACCCACCTCGCGCATCATGGCGCACACATGCAGGCCGCCGCCGCCGCCAAACGGCATGTAGGCAAATTGACGTGGGTCATGCCCACGCTCAATCGACACCACGCGGATCGCACCGGCCATGCGGGCATTGGCCACCGTCAAAATCGCTTCGGCCGCGGCCAACGCCGTCAAGCCCAAAGGCTCGGCCACATGCTGGGCAATGGCTTGCTCCGACAAACCCGAATCCAATTTCTGCAGCAGGCCACCGCCCAAAGGCCGGTCGGCCGCGATGCGGCCCAGCAGCACATTGGCATCGGTCACCGTGGGGCGGGTGTTGCCACGCCCATAGCAGGCGGGGCCGGGAATGCTGCCTGCCGACTCGGGGCCGACTTGCAGCATGCCCCCCGCATCGACCGAGGCGATGGAGCCGCCACCGGCACCGATGGTCTCGATCTGGATCATGGGCGAGCGCACCACCAAGCCAAATTCAATAGAGGTTTGCGCAGCCAGTGCCGCTTCACCTCCAGCCACCAAGGACACATCAAACGAAGTGCCGCCAATGTCGCCGGTGATGACGTTTTCAAAACCCGAAGCGCGGGCGATTTCGGCGCAGGCCATCACACCTGCAGCGGGGCCCGACAGTGCAGTGCGCACCGGCACATCGCAAGCAGTCTGGCGCGACATGACGCCGCCATTGCTTTGCACAATCAGCAGTTCACCACCAAAGCCCTGTGCACGCAAATCACCCTCCAGGCGCTGTAAATAGCTGCCCACCACAGGCTGCAAAGCGGCATTGAGTGTGGCGGTGGAACAGCGCTCAAACTCGCGAATTTCGGGCAACACTTCGCTGGCCGCCGTCACGTAGCTGTTGGGCCAAATGGCCCGCACAGCGGCCACAGCGGCTTGTTCGTTACCGGGGTTGGCATAGGCGTGCACAAAGAACACGCAGACCGCCTCGCAGCCTTCGGCCAGCAAGGCGCGGGCCTGTTCGCGCACTTGGACCAGGTCCACAGGCGTGTGCAACTGGCCATCGGCCAGCACGCGCTCGTCCACTTCCAGACGCCAAGCTCGCGGCACCACGGGCGTGTAGCTGCCGCGCAGGCCCCAGGTTTGCGGGCGATCGCGGCGGCGCATCTCCAGCACATCGCGAAAACCGCGTGTGGTGATGATGCCGGTGCGGGCGATCTTGCGTTCCAGCAAGGCGTTGGTGCCCACCGTGGTGCCGTGCACGATGGTGGCGATGTCTTTGGCCCCTTCGGCCCCCGTGGCCCCGGTCACTTTGGCGATGCCATTCATGAACCCCCGGGCTTCTTCACCCCGGGTCGACGGCACTTTGACAATGCGGGCCTGGCCGGTTTTTTCGTCCAGCACAAACAGGTCAGTGAAGGTCCCACCCACGTCCACGCCAACGACCCAATGGGCTGGGTTCCATGATGGCTCGCTCATGCTTGTTCCTTGGTGTATCCGAGTGCACTGTCCTTGGCGCGGTCTTGAACCGAGCGTTCCGCAGGCTCACCCCAGCCGCCGCCACCGGGTGTTTGCAGGCGCACACGGTCGCCCTTTTTCAATTGGATGCCCAGCATCTTCGAGACCATGGGCGGGGTCTTCCACGCGCCGCTCTGGCAATACTCAAACACATTGGGCAATGCGGGTTGACCGCCGTGTATGCCTTTGGGCGCCGACTTGCCGCGCTCGCCAAAGATGAAGGCTTCGGCGCTGTCTTCGAGCAATTCGATCTCGTAGATCGCCCCTAGACCACCCCGGTGTTGGCCGTCGCCACCCGAGCCGGGGCGCAAGGCCCACTGGGTGAAACGCACCGGGTAGGCCGCTTCCAAAATTTCCATCGGCGGGATCGTGGCGGTGGAGATCGGCGCGTTGCCGTGTGACAGACCATCGCCATCCGAATGGCCGCCATGGCCGCCGCCAAAAAAGCTGAACATCACCCAGCGCTGGCCTTTGCGCTTCTCGTCCGTACGGTGGCCCGCGATCGACAAGGCGTTGATGGTGCCGTAGGCATGGGCCACGGCCCGCTGCGGATCGGCCAAGGCGGTGGCGCTGAAGATCACGTCGATCATGCGCAAAATGGTTTCGGTGTAACCGCCCACTGGACGGGGCCGCGAGGCGCTGATGACCAAGCCATCGGGGATGATGAAGTCCACCGCATCGAGCACGCCTGCGTTGGCGGGCACATCGGGGAACACATGCTTCAAAGCCACGTAACAAGCGGCCACCGCCGTGGCCCGCGAGATGTTCACCGGGCCTGCGCACTGCGCCGAGGTTCGCGAAAAATCGAGCGTGAGACGGTCACCGTTCACCGTCATGTCGAGCGCGATGGTCAGCAACTCGTCTTTCACGCCGTCGTTGTCCAGCACGTCTTCAAAACTGTAACGGCCATCGGGCAAGCTGCCGATGTGCGAGCGCATCAAGCGCACAGCGCGTGTGCGCAGCTCGACCAAGGCTTGTGCCACTTTGGCATCGCCATATTCGTCCAGCAAACCATCGAGGCGGCGTGCGCCCAGCTCCAGCGCAGCCAACTGGCCGTTCAAATCTCCCCACAGGCTGTCGGGCAGGCGGGTGTTCGCGCGCAAAATGGCCAGCACATCGTCGTCGAGCGCGCCGCCGCGCAAGATGCGCACCGGCGGGATCTGCACCGCTTCTTGCCAGCACTCGGTTGCGGCCGGGTTGTAGTTGCCGGGCACCGCACCGCCCACATCGTGCCAGTGCGCGGCCGAGGCCAAAAAGCAATACAACTGCCCCTGACGAAAGCAGGGCTTGACCAGTTTGAAGTCATTGGCGTGCGTGCCGCCCTCATACGGGTCGTTGAACAACCACACATCGCCCGGCTGCATGCCACCGCGCTCAGCGGCCACACGCATGGCTGCCCGTACGGCAAAAGCCATGGCCCCCACGAACACCGGCAAACCTGACTTACCCTGAATCAGGGTATCGCCGGTGATGGCGTCGTACAGACCGTGGCAGGCGTCATGTGCTTCGGCAATGATGGGGTTGAAGGCGCTGCGGTACAGCGTCGCGTCCATCTCGTCCGCAATTTGTTCGAGCCGACCGCGCAGCACGGCAAGGGTCACAGGGTCCATCACTGTCTCGTTGGGATTCATGCGGGCTTCCTTTGTTTGAGCAGGGGGAGCAAGCCCCCTGCGTCGACCATGTCCATCAAAAATTCGGGGATAGGCGCACAAGCCAGGCGCTGGCCATTGGCGCGCACCAACACGGGGGTGTCGCCATCCAACAGCATGCCCAAGCGCTCGCCCTCTTGGATCTTGTCAGCGTCCAGGCAGGTCAAAAGCAACAGGCCTAAATTGAAAGCGTTGCGAAAATACAGGCCGCTGTATGAAGGTGCAATCACCGCCGCCAGGCCCAAGTGCTTCAGCACACCGGCGGCCTGCTCGCGCGATGAGCCGATGCCGAAGTTGGCCCCTGCCACGATCACATCGCCCTCACGGACACCGGATGCGAAATCGCTGCGCACCGCCTCAAGGCAATGCCAGCCGATCACTTCCAGGCCATGCTTCATGTAAGCGCCCGGGGCCAGGGCATCGGTGTCCACATCGGCACCCAAGCGCCAAGCCCGTGCGTTGTGAAATGCGCGCTGCATCATGCGAGCACCTCGCGCGCATCGCAGATGTGCCCGCGCAAAGCCGAGGCCGCCACTGTGTAGGGCGAGGCCAAATACACATTCACGCTGGCCGGCCCCATGCGGCCTTTGAAGTTGCGGGCAGTGGTCGAAATCACCGTCGATCCTTCAGGGAAAGTTGCGCCATAGCCTGCGCACGCGCCGCAACTGTTGGGCAACACGATGGCCCCGGCATCTTGCAGAATTTGCATCACGCCTTCTTGCGTGGCTTGCGCTTGTTCACGGGCACTGGCTGGGGCCACCATGAGTTGCACACCGGCAGCCACGCGATGGCCCTTGAGCACCGACGCGGCAGCACGCAGGTCTTCCAGCTTGGCCCCGGTGCAGGCACCGATGTAAGCAATGCTGGGTTGGATGTCAGAAAAATCGGCCACATCCCGTGTGTTGGCCGGGCTGTGCGGCGCGGCCACTTGGGGGTTCAAGCGGTTGGCATCAAAATTGTGCTGCTCAAACTCGGCATCTTCGTCGGTATGCCACTGCTGGGCCCGGGTCAAATGCGACTTGTCCACGCCCACATCCTGCAGGTATTTCAAGGTGGTTTCATCGGCCGCGATCAGACCCGCCTGCGCGCCCATCTCTGCACTCATGTTGGAGAGGGTCATGCGCTCGGCCATGGACAGTGCCTGCACGGCAGAGCCCGCAAACTCAACCGCTTGGTATTGGCCACCGTTCATGCCAAAGCGGCCCACCATGTGCAGCATCATGTCCTTGGCCGACACGCCATGTTGCAAGCGGCCCGACCAGTGCATGCGCAATGTGCGCGGCACCTGCACCCAAATTTGGCCCGTCACACACACGCCCAACATCTCGGTCGCGCCGATGCCAAACATGTAGCAACCAAAAGCACCACCTGTTGGCGAATGCGAGTCGCCGCCCACGCCAAACATGCCGGGCTTCAAATGGCCTCGCTCAGGCAGCACCACATGGCAAATGCCTTCGCTGTCGATCACATGCGGCAATTGCCATTGTTTGGCTGTGTCACGGGTGAGCTGGATGATCTTTTGGGCATCGGCGTCTTGTGCAGGCACATAGTGATCCAACACCAGCACCACTTTGTTTTTGTCCCAAATTTCAGCCCCCAACTCGTCGAGCATGGGCTTGAGCCGACGTGGGCCAGACGAGTCGTGGAACATGGCCAGGTCCACCTGGCAGGTGACCACCTCACCCACGGCCACATGGGCGCGCCCCGACGCTCGGGCAATGAGTTTTTGAGCCAGGGTTTGCGACACAGCAGCGTTCATTCGGGTTTCGCTCCAGCGTACTGAACCACCTTGCGCCAGCGAACAATCTCGCTGTCCACAAACCGGGCAAATTCTTCAGGGCTGTTGCCCACAGGTGTGGCCCCTTCGTTTTCGATGCGCCGCTTCACCTCAGGCGACTGCACTGCGGCACGTGCTGCATCGGCCAACTTTTTGGCCACATCGGGGCTCATGCGACCCGGGCCAAACAGGCCAAACCAGGCGCTGGACTCGTAGCCTGGCAGGCTCTCGCCAATCGCGGGCACATCGGGGAATGCCGCCAGACGCTTGGCGCTGGTGACCCCCAGGGCCTTGAGTTTGCCCGCCTTGATGTGCGACTGCACATTGCCGACTGCCGCAAACATCAGGTCCACCTGACCGGCCAGCACGTCTTGCACCGCAGGAGCCGTGCCCCGGTAAGGAATGTTGACGATGAAAACGCCTGCCTGCATCTTGAACGCGTCGCCCGCCATGTGCAGCGACGAGCCCAGAGCCCCAATGGCAAAGTTCAGCTGGCCCGGCTTGGTTTTAGCCAGTTTGACCAACTCGGCCGCGTTGTTGGCGGACACCTTAGGGTGGGCCACCAAAATCGATGGCGAAGTGGACACCATGGTCAAGGGCGTGAAGTCTTTCACCGGATCGAAGGGCAAACTGGGGTACAGCGAAGCATTGATGGCATGGCTGGTGAAGCTCATGAGCAAGGTGTTGCCATCGGGTGCGGCCTTGGCCACGGCATCAGCAGCCAGATTGCCGCCCGCACCAGGCTTGTTTTCGACCACCACCGTGCGGCCCAGTTGCGAACCCAACACCTGCGCCAGGGTGCGGGCCATGGTGTCGGTGGTGCCGCCTGCGGGGGCACCCACCAAAATTTTGATGGGCGGTTGCGACTGGGCCTGAGCCCCTGCCGCCCAAGTGGCACCAACCAGAAACGTGCCCAACACCAACGCACGGCGCATGGTCTTGGTTTGCTGCAAAGCAGATGTATGTGTCATAAGGCTGTCCTTCGTGTCTTCCAATCCATCAGGTCCCTGCGGCAGGGGAACCCCAATGCCCTCAATGCCCTCAAAGCACAATCTGGCCTCACATGCCCAGATAGGCTTGCCGCAGCGTGTCACTGGCCAACAACTGGGCCGGTGTGCCGCTGAAACGGATTTGCCCGTTTTCCATCACGTAAGCCCGGTCAGCGATGTCGAGCGACTGGCCCACGTTTTGCTCCACCAGCAAGATCGCCAGACCGCTGCTGCGCAGCTGAGCGATCAGGCCAAACAACTCTTCCACCAACAAGGGGGACAAACCCAGCGATGGTTCGTCCAGAATCAACAAGCGCGGCTCGGCCATCAGACCCCGGCCAATGGCCAGCATCTGCTGCTCACCACCGCTCAAAGTGCCTGCCAACTGGGCCACGCGCTCTTTCAATCGTGGAAAGGTCTCGTAGACCTTGTCCAGGTTTTGCGCCCGCCGCTCACGGCCACGCGTGAAGGCACCCAGCTCCAGGTTCTCGTGCACGCTCAGGTTGGGAAACACCTTGCGGCCTTCGGGCACCTGGATCAGGCCGTGCTTGACCACCTGCCGTGAATGCAGTCCGGTGATGTCTTGACCGTTGAAAGCCACTTGTCCTGCGCGCGCGGCCACCAAGCCGCTGAGTGTGAGATTGAGCGTGGTCTTGCCCGCGCCGTTGCTCCCCAACAGCGCGACCAGTTCGCCGGGCATGACCTGCAGCGCCACACCGCGCAAGACCTCGACCACACCGTAGCCGGATTTGAGTCCCTGAACATTCAACAAAGCGTTCATGCCTGAACCTCCTGGGCGGACTGCGCATGGGCTGTGTTCTTGTGCAAACGCTCGGCCGTGCCGTGGCCCAGATAAGCCTCGATCACAGCAGGGTTGTGGGTGACCTCGGCCGGGGTGCCCTGGGCAATCAGTTGTCCTTGGGCCAGCACCCAGACCTCTTGGGCCAGGCTCATCACCGCTTGCATGACGTGCTCGATCATCAGCACCGTCACACCGCTTTGTGCAATGCCTTGCACCACCGGGATCATCTCGGCGATTTCTTGCGGGTTCAATCCGGCCAGCACCTCGTCGAGCAGCAGCAAGCGGGGCCTCGTGGCCAATGCACGCGCCAGCTCCAGCCGCTTGCGCCCGGCCACCGTGAGGTCGCTGGCCAATTTGTCGAGCTGAGGCGTCAAGCCCACTTGCAGCGCGACCGACTCGGCAAATTCGAGCGCTTGCGAGCGGCCAGGCCAATGCAGGTGCGCCCCGACCGCGATGTTTTCGCGCACGGTTTGTGCTGCAAAGGGCTGCACGATCTGAAAAGTTCGCGTCAGGCCCATGCGGGCATTCAGGTGCGGTGGCTGGCCGGTGATGTCCTGACCGGTAAACAATACACGGCCCATGTCAGGGGTGAGAAAACCCGACATGAGCGCAAACAAGGTGGTCTTGCCCGCTCCGTTGGGGCCAATCAGGGCGCTCAAGCGCCCTTCGGTGACCGACATGCTCACGTTTTGCACCGCCTTGAGGCCACCAAAAGACTTGCCTAAGCCCTCGAGTTGCAGCAGCGTGCTCATGGTTTTTCTCCACCAGACTTGCCGCCACGCAGCCACTGCAGTGGTGTGATGGTGCCCAGCCCCGCAATGCCGCGCGGCAGGAACATCACGATCACGATCAGCACCACGCCATATATCACCATATTGATGCCGGGCAACTGGCCAAACAGATTACGTGTCAGGTCGGCCAGGATGTGCAAGCTGACGGCCCCCAAAAGCGGCCCCCACAACGTGCCCAATCCGCCCACGATCGCGCCCACCAGGGCCTCGACCGAAGTGTGTGAACCAAATGCAATGGCCGGGTCGATGTACTGAAAGACCTGTACATAAAAAGCGCCACCAGCACCCATCAGGCCACCCGACAAAATGGTGGCGATCAGCTTGACGCTGAAGGGGTTCACGCCAATGGCTCGGGCCGCGTCTTCGTTGTCGCGCACGGCTTGCAGGTATGCGCCAAAGCGAGAGTGGCGCAGCCATGCAGTGATGCACAAGGCCAAGGCCACCAGCCCCAACATCAACCAAATGAACCCGGCGCGGCTGCCAAATTGCATATTGGACGCCGACTCCTTGAGCGGAAGCATCAAACCCACACCTGCGCCGGTAAAGGGCACCGAGGTGGCCAAAATCCTGAACACCTCGGCAAAGGCCAATGTGACCAAAGCAAAGTACGAACCCTTGAGCCCATATCGGAAAGAGGCTGCGCCCACGAAGGCGCCCACACCCGCCGCAAAGCCCATGGCCAAGGGCAAAGCCACCCAGGGGCTCAGACCCCACTGCATTTGCGCAATGGCTTGAACATAAGCACCGGTGCCAAAAAACAGCGCATGGCCAAACGAAAACTGTCCGCCATACCCCCCCAAGATGTTCCATGCTTGCGACAACAAACAGGCGTAAAGCGAGGTCATGACAAAGTTGAGCATCACCCCCGATTGCGTGAAAAAGGGCACCGCACCGACCACCACCACAAACAGCGCAATGTTGCGAAAGTCTTTCATGCCTTCGCTCCAAAAAATCCTTGCGGTCTGAGCAAAAGTACCACAATGAAAATCACAAAAATGCCCACTTGGCCCAGGGACTCGCCCAACAGCAACCCCCCCAGCGACTCCACCACACCAATCAGCAAACCACCCAGCAATGCGCCGGCAAAACTGCCCATGCCACCCAACACCACGATGGTGAAGGCCACCAAGACAAAACCATTGCCGACCTGCGGATTCACGTAATAGGCAGGCATCAAAAAGCAGGCAGCCGCGCCCAAACTGGCCAGCCCCAAGCCAAAGCACATGGCGTACACATGGTCCACATCGATGCCCATCAACCGGGCCCCCTGCTTTTCCTTGGACACAGCGCGGATCGCTCGGCCCAGATCGGTTTTTTGCACGATGAGCAACAACACCGCCGACACCAGCAAAGCACCCGCAAAGGACACCAACTTGGGCAAGGCAATGAAGGCCGGACCGATTTCGACCGTGGTCAGGGTGTAGGCGGTCTCAATGGTTCGGGTGTCGGATTTGAAAAACAGCAGCGCCAGGTTTTCCAGCACGATGGAGATGCCCAGCGTGACCAGCAGGATGTTTTCATCCTTGCCATGGCTGGCGCGGTTGATGATGCCGCGCTGCAATGCGTAGCCGAGAACGAACATGGCAGGCACCATGATCGGCAGCGCCATGTAAGGATCGATCCCGAGCTTTTCCTTGAGCATGTAAACGCCATACAGCGCCACCATCAAGGCCGCGCCATGCGCGAAATTGATGATGTGCAGCACGCCATAAATCAGCGTCAGGCCCAACGCAATCAATGCATAGACAGCACCAGTGGTGATGCCATTGAGCAGCGAAGGAAACAGGATGTTCAAGTCGAGCATCGGGGATCTTTCAATTCAGCGCGCCTTCAACCCTTGAGCGGGAAAATCGGCTCAATTTCCCGGTAATCACGTGGCACGATCACCTTGATGTCACCTTTGTGGACCTGGGTCATCAAAGGCTGCGCACCCATGTTCTGGCCGTTGACGAACTGCGTGGGGCCGTAGGGCATGATGTGGTTGGCGAATTTGCTCGAGGCCAGCGCATCGATGATGGCCGCCCGGTCGGTCGACTTGGCGCGTTCGATCGCATCGGCCAGGAGCATCATGGCGGTGTAGGTCATGAACACTTCATAGCTGAAGAACTGGCCCTGTGCTTCCACGCGCTTGCGCAACTCGGTCGAGCGCTTGTCTTTGGGGTTAAACCAATGGTTGCAATCGATGATGCCGTTGGCAGCTTCTGGGAATTCCTTGACGAACTTGTAGCTCGACGCCGCACCACCCAGCACCGAATAGATGGCTTTGGGTGTGATTTTTTGCTGCTGCAAGGTGCGCACCAACAAAGCGTATTCGTTGTAGTAGTTGGCCGGAATCAGGATGTCAGGGTTGACCTGCTTGATGCGCAGCGCAATGTTGTTGAAGTCACGCGTGGGGTTGGCATGTTTGATGATTTCTTTGACTTCATAGCCATAACCGGGCAATTCTTTGGCCAGCAAATTGGCCGTACCCGTGCCAAACAAAGATTCTTCGTGCACGATCATCACGGTGCGGGCAGGCTTGCCAGCGGCGGTGTTCAAAACATGCAGGCTGGACACAGCCACTTCGGCGCATTTTTTGTAGCCAGGACCAAAGCGGAAGGTGTTTTTCAAGCCTCGCTCGACAATCTGATCGGCCACACCCACATCCACCACATGGGGCAGGTTGTACTTGGCTGCTGCTTGCGTGGTGGCCAAGCAAATGGCCGAGGCAAAGGCCCCCACCACGGCGCTCACACCGGCTTCGTTCATTTTTTCAATTTCCGCCGTGCCAGCCTGCGGGTTGGACTGCGCATCGCCCAGCATCGCTTCGAGTTTGGCGCCACCCAGCGACTTGATGCCACCTGCTTTGTTGATGTCCTCAATCGCCATCAGCGCGCCCATGCGGCACTGCTGACCCGAGTAAGCCAAGGCACCCGTGACAGGGTGCAAGACGCCCACTTTGACAGGCTTGGGTTGCGCCCCGCCCACCAGTGGAAAGGCCAGAGCCGAGGCCGCCGCAGCGGACTGGCCCATGAAAGTGCGACGTGAGGTCATGAGAACATCCTTGAAAAAGTTAATGAAAGTTGGCGGACAGCTCTTGGCTTACCCACACCTTGGCATCGATGCTGCCAACGCGGGATAACTGCATCTGGTATTCGTACCGGT
>NZ_CAMBNZ010000007.1 GCF_945869175.1 Limnohabitans sp. Rim8
GTGTACCTGAATGTGCGCATGGGCCGTGGCCGCAGCGAGGCGACGCAGCAACGCGCCGGGCAAACCCTGCTCGAAGTGGCCAAAGCCTTTTTTGCCCCCGTCATGGCGCAGCGCCACATTGGCATCACGCTCCAAATCGACGTGGGCCAAGAGGTGTTTGACGCCAAGCACAGCAACCTGCATCCGCTTTTCAACAAGGCCTGAGCCATGTCCGTGTTCACCAACGACCAAATCCAGCAGCTCGCCCAAGAGCTCAACCAGTCCGAAAAATCCCGTGTCCAGATCGAGCACTTTTCCAAGCGCTTTCCGGGCATGACGATTGAAGACGGTTACCGCATCAACCGCGCCTGGATGCAGCTCAAGTTCGCCGAAGGCCGAACCAAGATCGGCCACAAGATTGGGCTGACCAGCCGCGCCATGCAGGTCTCCAGCCAGATCGATGAGCCCGACTATGGCACCTTGCTGGATGACATGCGCTACACCTGCACCCCCGGTCAGGTGCTGGACATTCCCTTTACCAATTTCATCGCCCCGCGTGTCGAAGTGGAGCTGGCCTTCATCCTGAAGAAAGAACTGCGTGGCCCCCATGTGACGGTGCAGCAGGTGCTTGACGCCACCGAGTATGTGACGCCCGCGATCGAGATCATCGACTCCCGCATCGAGCAGTTTGACCGCCACACCAAAGTCATGCGCAAGGTGTTCGACACCATCAGCGACAACGCGGCCAATGCGGGCATCGTTTTGGGGGCCAAGCGGGTGGACCCCTTGACCACCGACTTGCCTTGGTGTGGCGCGGTGCTGCGGCAAAACGGCGTGGTCGAAGAAACCGGTCTGGCCGCAGGCGTGCAAGGTCATCCCGCTGTGGGCATCGCCTGGCTGGCCAACAAGCTCGCGCCCTGGGGCGAGCACCTGCAAGCCGGTGAAATCGTTTTGGCGGGCTCGTTCACCAAACCCGCACCTGCCAAAGTGGGCGATGTGTTTGACGTCGATTACGGGCCGCTGGGCAAGCTGGAGTTCCGGTTTGTCTGAATGTCAGGCTTCGTCTTGCCTCTGTGGAGCGCTGGTGGTGCCGAGGTGGCAGCCTGGGCTCAGAGGCGCTTCGCTTTGCCACATCGCCCAGCCCGCCACCCCGGCACCACCAGCCTGTCAGCCTTCTTCCCTTTAGAACGAGAAAACGCCCGATGAATACGCCCACAAACCTTTTCAAGCAAGCCTTGCAAAACCAACAGCCCCAAATCGGCCTGTGGATGGGCTTGGCCAATGCTTACACCGCCGAAATTTGCGCTCTGGCCGGGTTTGACTGGCTGGTGATCGACGGCGAACACGCCCCCAACGACCTGCGCAGCATTCAGGCCCAGTTGCAAACCGTGGCGGCCTACCCTGCCAGCCACGCGGTTTGCCGCGTACCCTTGGGCGAGACGGCGCTCATCAAGCAATACCTTGACCTCGGCGCGCAAAACATCCTGGTGCCCATGGTCGACACGGCAGAGCAAGCAGCTCAGTTGGTGCAGGCCATGCGCTACCCGCAAGACGACGGCCAGGGCGGTGTGCGCGGCATGGCCGGTGCACGCGCCTCGCGCTGGGGCCACTACCCGGATTACTTCAAGCGCGCCAACCAAGAAGTCTGTCTGTTGGTGCAGGTCGAATCGCGCGAAGCGCTGAAGAACCTCGACGCGATTGCCGCCACGCCCGGGGTCGATGGGGTGTTCATCGGCCCCGCCGATTTGTCGGCCTCGATGGGCCATGTGGGCAACGCCGCGCACCCCGAAGTGCAGGCGGCCATTGAAGACGCCATCGTTCGCATCCTGAAGGCGGGCAAGGCGCCGGGCATCCTCTCGCCCGACCGCCAATTGGCCGCGCATTACCTGTCGCTTGGCGCGGTGTTTGTCGCTGTGGGGCTGGATACGCAGATTTTGATGCGCCACACCACCGAACTGGCAGCACATTTCAAATCAGCCCCCTCCGTGACCGCACCAGCCAAAGGCGCGACTTATTAATTGGGATCTGACCCCAATTACTACTTGACCCCAATTAACGACCCCAATTTAGTTCCCCAAAATTCAATGAACAAGGAGACCACGATGTTCCCTGCGCCTCTACCCGTTGTACCTTCGCTGCAAGCGCGGGTCCACCCGGACGAATGGCAGGCCCGGCTGGAGCTGGCTGCTTGCTACCGCGTGTTTGCCCTGCTCGGCTGGACCGAGATGATCTACAACCACATCACGTTGCGGTTGCCCGACAGCGCGACCGGGGGTGGCAAGCACTTTTTGATCAACCCTTTTGGGCTGCACTACAGCGAGGTCACCGCCAGCAATCTGGTCAAAATCAACATGCAAGGCGAGGTGCTGGACGGCTCGCCCCACAAGGTCAATCCCGCCGGCTTTGTGGTCCATGCCACGCTGCACGCGGGGCTGGAGGGTGCCCACTGCGTGATGCACACCCACACCACGGCAGGCGTGGCCGTGGCCTGCCTCCAAGAAGGCCTCTTGCAAAGCAACTTTTACTCGGCCCAGTTGCACGACATGGTGGCGTACCACGACTTTGAAGGCATCACCATCCATGCCGAAGAAGGGCCGCGCGTGTTGCAGAGCATCGGCAACAAGCCTGCCGTGATTTTGCGCAACCATGGCCTCTTGACTTGGGGGCAAACACTGCCCCAGACCTTTGCGATCTTGTGGACACTGCAGCGCGCCTGCGAAATCCAGTTGGCCACGCAAAGCATGGGTGCACCGATCCCGGTGCCAGAAGACATTGCCGCCAAATGCACCCGGGACGCCCTTCAATTCAACCCCAACCATGGGGCCGGGCAAGACGTGTTTGAAGCACTGGTCCGTCAGGTGGATCGTTTGGACAGTGGGTGGCGCGCATGAGCACACCGTCATTTCATAAAATCGCCATCGTTGGTGCGGGCGCCATCGGCGGCTGGATGGGGGTGCACTTGGCGCGCCACGGAGCGCAACTGAGCGTGCTGGCGCGGGGGGATACCTTGGCGGCCTTGCAGCACAACGGTCTGCGCTTGCACCAGGGCGGCGAAATGCACAGCGTGGCTGTGAAGGCATCCAACGACGCGGCGGTTCTGGGTGTGCAGGACCTGGTGGTGATCTCGGTCAAAGCCCCTGCGATGGCCTCGGTGGCGGCGCAGGTGGGCCCACTGATCGGCCCCAACACCGTCGTGCTCACGGCCATGAACGGCGTGCCTTGGTGGTTTTTACAAGGCTTTGGCGGGCCGGTGGCAGACCGTGCGCTCCAGTGTGTGGACCCTGATGGCGCCATTGCCCGTGCTTTGCCTTCCCCGCACATCATCGGTTGCGTGGTGCATGCCAGCTGCTCGGTCGATGCGCCCGGCGTGGTCCGCCACCACTTTGGCGATGGTTTGATCGTGGGAGAGCCGTCGGGGCAAGACACGCCTCGGGTGCAGGCCTTGCACGCCTTGTTGAAGCAGGCGGGCTTCAACGCGACCCAGTCGCCGCAAATTCAAAAAGACATTTGGTACAAGCTGTGGGGGAATATGACGATCAACCCCATCAGCGCCATCACCGGGGCCACGACCGACCGGATCCTGGACGACGATTTGGTGCGCCAGTTTGTCTCCAGCGTGATGCTTGAGGCCAAAACCATTGGCGAAAAAATCGGCATTCCCATTGCGCAGCAGCCCGATGACCGCCATGCGGTCACGCGCAAATTGGGGGCGTTTCGCACATCCATGCTGCAAGACGTGGCTGCTGGCAAACCCGTGGAGCTCGATGCCCTGGTCACGGCTGTGCGCGAGTTGGGTCAACTCACCCAGGTGAACACCCCGATGACCGATGCCTTGTTGGGCCTGAGTCGCCTGCATGCCAAGGGCTTGGGCTTGTACCCCAAACAATGAGGGCATGACTTCTGAACGCAAAGCCCTCACAGGTGCCGCCTTTGCCACCTTGCTGTTGATCGCGTTCATGATGGGTGCCAACCATGTGGCAGCGCGTTTGGCCTTCAACCACGGCGTGGATGTGGTGACTGCGGTCAGTGTTCGCAGCAGCCTCACCACTTTGGTGGTGGGTTTTTTAATCTGGCGGCACAAAGTGCCTTGGGGCACCACCGTCCGGCAAAAGAAGTTTTTGCTGGCCATTGGCGCACTCATCGCAGTGCAAAGCGTGTGTCTTTATTCTGCTGTGGCCCGTTTGCCTGTGGCCTTGGCCTTGTTGGCATTCAACACCTACCCACTTTCCACGGCCTTGTGGGCTCGAATTTTGTACGGCCAGCAGGCCGAGCGCGCGGTGATCTTGGCCATGCCATTGATGTTGGGGGGCTTGGCGCTGGCGCTGGATGTGTTCGGTGCCGCCTCCGGTTTGGGGGCGGCGGCCCATTGGCGAGAGATTGGTGAAGGGATTGCCTTTGCTTTGGCGGCATCGGCCACTTTTGGTCTGGCCATGGTGCTCACGGAACATGAAACACTCGATTTGGATGGGCGCTTGCGCACGTTTTCGACCATGGGGCTGGTCGCTTTGTTGGCGATCAGTGGCGCTTTGTCGCAAGAGGGCTTTCATTGGCCCACGGCCTTGGCCGGTTGGTGGGGACTGGCTGCGCTCAGTTTTTTGTACGGGACGGCCTTCACCATCATGTTCACGGTCTTGCCCAAATTGGGGGTGGTGGGCAACTCGGCCATCATGAATGTCGAACCGGTGTTTGCCCTGGTCCTCGCATGGGCATTGCTTGGGCAATCGATCGCCCTCATGCAATTGGTGGGGGCTTTGCTGGTGGTGGCCACCGTGGTGGGTTTGGGACTGCGCAAACGCTGAAGCACCCCATCACGTTTTTTTCAGTGCCAGAGCTTGGTCGTACAGCTCATTTTTCGATTCACCCGTGATCTCGGCCGCCAGCTTGACGGCGGTTTTCAGTGGCAGTTCAGGCAGCAGCACTTGCAGCACGCGCAGGCCTTCGCCTGCAGTCGCTGCGACCGGTGCATCGTGCAGGACCAGCACAAATTCGCCACGCTGGCGGTCGGGTTTTTCGGCCAGCCAGCCATGAAAAGCTTGGGCTGTGAGGGTTTCTATTTGTTCAAATTGTTTGGTCAGCTCACGCCCCACCGTGATGCGGCGCTCACCAAGGACCGACAGCGCCTGCGCCAAAGCCTCGATGCGGTGTGGCGCTTCGAGCAGCACCACGGCGCGGCTTTCTTGGGCCAGGGCGTGCACCGCTCGCTGGCGTTCGCCCGATTTGTGGGGTAAAAAACCCGCAAACACGAAACCGTGGTCCCCCGTCATGCCCGACGCACTGAGTGCGGTGGTCACGCTGCTGGCCCCCGGCAGGGGCAGCACGCGGTAGCCCGACTGCCGCACGGCGGCCACCAGCCGGGCGCCTGGGTCGCTGATGGCGGGGGTGCCTGCATCGCTCACATAGGCCACCCGTTCGCCATGAGAAAGACGGGCGATCACGGTCTGGGCCGCTTCGGCTTCGTTGTGTTGGTGCACTGCCAAAAGCTGGGAGCCGGGTCGTTCCAGGCCATAAGCCCGCAACAGTTGCTGGGTGTGGCGCGTGTCTTCGCAGGCCACGGCATCGACCTTGGCCAGCACATGCAGGGCCCGCAGGCTGATGTCGGCGAGGTTGCCAATCGGTGTCGCTACGACATACAGTGTGCTGGCCGGGTTGTTTTGCGACCCGGCAGCGTCGTGCGCAGCCTCCAGGGCTTTGGCGAACGTGGCAGACAAGGGAGACAAAGTCAATGCAATTCCTCAAAAAAGACGCGGTGGCCCAGACCACCAAAGCCCGGGGAGATGCGGGCGAAGACGAGGCGCTGGCTTATTTACAAGCACGCGGTTTGCGCTTGCTGCAGCGCAATTATCGGACGCCCGGCCGAGGCGGTGGCGAAATCGACCTGATCATGCAGGCCGCAGACGGCACGGTGGTGTTTGTCGAGGTCAGGCAACGCAGCCGAGCGGACCACGGCGGGGCCGCTGCCAGCATCGGGCACGTGAAACAACGGCGCATCATTTTTGCGGCGCAACACTACCTGTTGCGCTGGCGACGCTTGCCGCCAGCCCGATTTGATGTGGTGACCATCGAGGCGCAAGGGCCGCACTGGTTGCAGGCGGCTTTTGATCGGGGCTGATGTGCATCACACGGACACCTGGACCGGCCCCATACCGTGCAAATATATGTTTTATCACTGGAGAGCGTTGCGGTCGGGGTTATCATTCCCTGCGCATGCCAGACCTTCGAATCCAACAACACTTCATCGACAGTGCAGATTTGCATTACCAGGTGGCCGAGACTTTGGCCCAACCTGTAGATGCGGCTGTGCAAGCCGTTTTGGCGTGTGTGACCGGAGGCGGCAAGGTGCTGGTCGGTGGCCTGGGCCCTTCGTCCGCCTTGGCGCAATACCTCGCAAACTTGCTGGTCGGGGGTTTTGAGCGCGAACGCCCTGGTTTGGCTGCGATGGCCTTGTCGTCAGACGCCGTGAGCGCCACCCGCTGGGCCGATGGTCAGGCCTTGGCTCGCCAGGTCCTGGCCTTGGGTCAAGCGGGGGATGTGCTGGTGCTCATCAGCGCGGACGGCGCAGAGCCCGCGCTGGTCGAAGCCGTGCAAGCGGCCCATGACCGCGAAATGAGCGTCTTGGCCTTGACCGGTCACCATGGCGGAGGATTGGCCCGCCAGTTGCGGGAAACCGATGTGCATGTGTGCGTGCCGCATGAGCGGGCCGCCCGAGTTCGTGAGGTGCAGTACCTGGTGCTGCATTGTCTGTGTGATGGAATGGATACCCAGTTGTTGGGTGAACAGGAGCCTGTTTAAATGAAACGCAATCTTCAATCTTTGGTTTTGTCCGGTGTTGTTTTGGCAGCTGCTTTGTCCAGCTTGTCGGCATGCGCGCCCCTGTTGGTGGGCGGCGCGGTGATGACCGGCGTCGTGGCCACCGATCGGCGCACCGCCGGCACGCAATTGGAGGACGAGGCCATCGAGCTCAAGGTGGCCAGTGCCGTGCGCAAGGATTTGGGTGACCGTGTCCATTTGAATGTGACCAGTTTCAGCCGCAAAGTGCTGCTCAGCGGTGAGGCGCGGACCCAAGCCGACAAAGACCGGGCAGAAAAATTGGCGCAAAGCCAAGAAAACGTGCAGTCGGTGGTGAACGATTTGGCGGTGACCATGCCCAGCAGCCTGACCCAACGTTCGAAAGACCTGGTGATCACCGGTCAGGCCAAAGCCGCCTTCATTGACGCCAAAGACCTGCAGGTCAACTCGATCAAAGTCGTCACCGACCGCGGCATTGTGTACCTGATGGGACGCGTGACCGCCCGTGAAGCCAAACGTGCCACCGACATCGTGCGCGGCATTGGGGGGGTGAGCAAAGTGGTTCGCGTCTTCGACGAAATTTCTGAAGAAGAACTCAAGCGTTTGAGCCAGCCCACCTCATCGAAGTGAGCAGACGCCAAATGTGACAAAAAAGCGACCCTCGGGTCGCTTTTTTGTGGGCGAATGGCCGGGGTGAGGTCAGCGCAAACGACGGATCAGGCTGGACGTGTCCCAGCGCCCGCCACCCATTTTTTGCACATCGGCGTAAAACTGGTCCACCAAAGCCGTGACCGGCAAGCGGGCACCATTGCGCTTGGCTTCATCCAGCACCAGACCCAGGTCTTTGCGCATCCAGTCCACTGCAAAGCCAAACTCGAACTTGTCGTCGGCCATGGTCTTGCCACGGTTGTCCAGTTGCCAGCTCTGTGCGGCACCCTTGCCAATCACGTCCAGCACCTGGTGCATGTCCAGACCCGCCTGCTGGCCAAAGGCCACGGCTTCGGACAAACCTTGCACCAAGCCGGCGATGCAGATTTGGTTGACCATCTTGGCCAACTGGCCAGCCCCCGAAGAGCCCAGCAAAGTGAAGGCACGCGAAAACGCCATCGCGGCAGGCTTCACTGCCTCAAAAGCCGCGGTGTCACCGCCGCACATCACCGTGAGCATGCCGTTTTGCGCCCCGGCTTGGCCGCCCGAGACAGGGGCATCCACAAAGTGCAGGCCCAAGCTGTGGGCTTGGGCGTACAACTCGCGCGCCACTTCGGCCGAGGCGGTGGTGTGGTCTACAAATATGGCACCGGGCTTCATGCCGGCAAAAGCGCCATCTGGCCCCAACACCACACTGCGCAGGTCGGCGTCGTTGCCCACGCAGGCGAACACGATGTCCGCACCTGCAGCCGCCTCACGTGGGGTGGGTGCGGCGGCATGGCCGGGGCAATCGGCCAGCCAGGCGTTGGCTTTGGCCGCGCTGCGGTTGTAAACCGTGACACGATGACCGGCGCGGGCCAGGTGACCGGCCATGGGGTAGCCCATCACGCCCAAGCCCAAAAAGGCCACTTGGCGGGCGGGTGCAGGGTCATAGGTTTTGGCGGCAATTTGGCTCATGAACATCTCAGTACAGGTTGAAAAAAAAGAGAATTTAGCAGCAAGTGTGCGACTTTGTGGTCGCCCAGGTGGCGTCCACCCTGTGGGGCGCCAGGTTTTGGTAACCTCAGTCCATGGATTCTTTGATCGCCCAGAACCTCGCCCAGGTTCACACCGACATCGCGGCCGCTTGTGAAGCTGCAGGTCGCTTGGCCGACAGCGTGCAGTTGCTGGCGGTCTCCAAAACCTGGGGGCCTGAAGCGGTTCGCGCGGCCCATGCCGCAGGGCAGACCGCCTTTGGTGAAAACTACATCCAAGAAGCGGTGGAAAAAATGGCGGCCCTGCGCGATTTACCGCTGCAGTGGCATTGCATAGGCCCCATCCAGAGCAACAAGACCAAATTGGTGGCCGAGCACTTTGACTGGGTCCACAGCATCGACCGCCTCAAAATCGCGCAGCGCCTGTCCGAGCAGCGCCCCCCCACGCTGGCGCCCTTGCAGGTGTGCATTCAGGTCAATGTGGACGGTGGCTCCACCAAGTCGGGCGTCAGCCCACCAGAGTTGCCCGCGCTGGCGCAGGCCGTGGCCGCTTTGCCGCACTTGCAACTGCGGGGCCTGATGACCATTCCCGAGCCCGCCGAGACCGAGGCGCAGATGCGGGCGGTCCACGCCAAGGCCAAGGCCTTGTTCGAATCGTTGCGCCAGCAAGGCCTGCCTTTGGACACCTTGTCCATGGGCATGAGCGCCGACTTGGCCCCCGCCATCGCCCAGGGCAGCACCCTGGTGCGGTTGGGGACAGCGATTTTTGGCAAACGCTGAAGGCGCCAGAAGACCGCCCCAAAGTCACCAACCATCGCCCTGAGGGCGGGGCTCCTACACATACCGCAGCTGGAACACGCAGCGCCGCTCGCCCACCGGCATGCCCGCCACATTGAGCAGCGCTTGCGCACGCCAAGGGGCGAGTTCTTGACGCTGAGCCTCATCAAGCCAGCCCAGTTGGTCCAGCGCACAGGCGGTGGCGGCAAACAGCGCGGCCTTGTTGCCGTCCATGATCTTGATGGCCAAGGCTTGCCCACGCGAGCGACTGGCCACCACCTGCACGCCATCCGCGCCCACCTTGGTGACCCAATCGCCCCGACTGGCCCGCATGAAGTCGGCGTCGTTGCGACCGGTGCCCGAGACCAGTTCGGGGTAGGTGCTCATGGCCTCGCCGAGCCGTTGCAGGCTGGCACCGTAAAGGCCGTCCGACTCGGGCTTGGCCAAGCGCGCATAGCAGCGGGCTAGGCGAGACAAGGGCATGGCGTAGTTGGGGGCCGAACAGCCATCGATCCCCAGGGCCAGCTCCTCTTCACCCAAGCCGGCCAAGTGCGCCACAGCCTGGCGAATGTGTTGCTGCAGCGGGTGGTCCACCTCGGTGTATCGGTCGGTGGGCAGTCCGTGCTGCACGCAGTAGGCCAAAAAGCCGCTGTGCTTGCCGCTGCAGTTGTGGTGCCTTTCGTCGTAGGCAAAGCCTTCGGGCATGGGCTGGTCGAAAAAAGTGAAGCGGTAGGGCACATGGCAGCCGCAACGCATTTGGCCTGTGCTGCTGCCGCTTTTGCGCAGGATGGAGGTGACCTGCTCGACGTGCATCTCTTCGCCGTTGTGGCTGGCGCACATCAGGGCCAGTTCGCTGGGCGTGAAGCCGAAATGCGCCACCCCGCCCGATTGCACCAGTGGCAGTGCTTGCATCGCCTTGAGGGTGGAGCGGGTGAAGCACAGCCAGTGGGGGTTGCCCACTTGCGCCAGCACGCGCCCTTCGGTGTCGGTCACGGCCAGCGCGCCCATGTGCACGCATTCCTGGATGCCATTTCGGGTCAGCTCAATCAGGGGCTCAAAGTTCATGGCGAAGGTTTGGGATGGTCAAAAAAGACAGTCTAAATTGTCCCGGACTTGACCGGGTGTCGCTTCAGCGCCCGCGCACAATGTTCGGATGCAAAACATTCAATCTCCCCTTCAGGCGCAATTGGTGCAATGGCTGGTGGCTCCCGGTGCGGCCGTGGCCGCTGGCGACGTGCTGGTGATTCTGGAAGCCATGAAAATGGAACACGAAATCCGTGCAAGCGGTGCGGGGCGCGTGGGTGAGTTGTACTTTCAAGCCGGTGAAGCTGTCGCCGAGGGCGATGTCTTGGGCGTGCTGACCCCCTTGAACGAGGGTGTCTCGCAGCCTGTGGCTTCGCCTTCGAGCGTTGTGGCTTCTGTCCCTGCCCAGGCGCGCGCCGACCTGAAAAAACTGCAAGACCGCCTGGCCTTCACACAAGACGCGCAGCGCCCCGAAGCTGTGGCTAAGCGCCATGCCATGGGCATGCGCACCGCGCGAGAAAACATCGCCGATCTGTGTGATCCCGATTCCTTTGTCGAATACGGTGCCTTGGCCGTGGCCGCCCAAAGCCGCCGCCGCAGCGCGGACGACTTGATGCGCAACACGCCTGCTGACGGCATGGTCACCGGCATCGGCTGCGTCAACGGTCAGCGTGTGGTGGTCATGGCCTATGACTTCACGGTGCTGGCGGGCACACAAGGCATGCGCAACCACCAAAAAACCGACCGCATGCTGGGCGTGGCCTTGCACCACAAGCTGCCTGTGGTGTTGTTCGCAGAAGGCGGCGGGGGGCGTCCGGGTGATGTCGATGTGGCCATCGTGGCGGGCCTGAACCTGACGACATTTGCCGCCTTTGCCCGACTCAATGGCCGGGTGCCGGTGGTGGGGGTGGTGGCCGGGCGCTGTTTTGCGGGCAACGCCGCCTTGCTGGGCTGCTCAGACGTGATCATCGCCACGCGCGGCAGCAACATCGGCATGGGCGGCCCGGCCATGGTCGAGGGGGGTGGCCTTGGCGTCTTCAAGCCCGAGCAAATTGGCCCGAGCGAGATTCAGCACGCCAATGGCGTGATCGATGTGATGGTCGATGACGAGGTGCAAGCTGTGGCAGCGGCGCGGCATTATCTGTCTTTTTTCCAGGGCGAGGCGAAAACCTGGCAATCGCCTCCAGTCGATGCGCTGCGCCATGTGGTGCCCGAAAACCGCCTGCGCGTGTACGACACACAAGCGGCCATGCAGGGCATCGCTGACGAGGGCAGCCTGTTGCCGCTGCGCACGGGTTTTGGCGTGGGCATCCACACTGCGCTGGCCCGCATCGCGGGCCGCCCGGTCGGGCTGATGGCCAACAACCCCCTGCACCTGGGCGGGGCGATCGACGCCGATGCGGCAGACAAAGCCGCCCGCTTCATGCAGTTGTGCAACGCGCATGGCTTCGCCCTGGTGAGCCTGGTGGACACGCCCGGCTTCATGGTGGGGCCTGACACCGAGGCCACTGCCCAAGTGCGCCATGTCTCGCGCATGTTTGTGGCGGCTGCGCACCTGAGGGTGCCGATGCTCAGCGTGGTGTTGCGCAAGGGCTATGGTTTGGGCGCGATGGCCATGACGGGCGGCGGCTTTCACGAAACCCTGACCACAGTGGCTTGGCCCACCGGCGAGTTTGGTGGCATGGGCCTTGAAGGCGCGGTGCGCCTGGGTTACCGCAAAGAGCTGGAGGCCCTGCCCGAAGGCCCTGAGCGCGAAGCCTTGTTCAACCATCTGCTGGCGCAGCAATACGACAACGGCAGCGCCATCCACATGGCCGCTACGCTGGAAATTGACGCGGTGATCGATCCGGCCGCAACACGCGAATGGTTGGTGGCGGGCCTGGCAGCGGGGCGTGTCCAAGCCATCGGCGATGCGCTGCCCATCGACAGCTGGTGAGATCGCCGTTCAAGGCGCCACCGCGGCGCCTTCAATTTGGTGCCGTTTGAGCGCCGCTGCCACAAAGCCGCTGGCCTTCATGTCGGTCACAAAACGGCTGAGCACATCGTGGGCACTGGCTGGGCGGCTCTTGGGCAAGCCCATGGCCTGGTCAATGACCATGAACCGCCCCGGCAGCAGGCGCACACCGGGGGTGCTGCGTGCATCGAATTCCAGTTGCTGTTTGACGCCAGCGGCCACGTCGCAGGTGCCTGCCATGAAAAACGACACCACCTCGGGCGAGGTGGGGGCTCGGACCAATTGGGCTTGCTTGAGCTCGCGCGTGAGAAACAGGTCGTAGGCACTGCCCTTGCCCACCACCACGCGGTGCGTGGCACGATCGACTTCGTCGTTGCCTTTCAGCGGCGAGTCTTGTCGCACCAGGTAGCTGCCTTCGATCTGAACGTAAGCTGAGGTGAAGGCGATGCCCTGCCCGCGTACCGGGTCGATGGCAAAAAACCCGACATCGGCCTTTTCTTGGGTGACGAGCTCGACCGATTGGCTTGCAGAGTTGACAGGGATCAGCGTCAGCGGCAGCTTCAATTGCGCAGCCAAGGCCTGCGCCAAATCGACCGACACGCCCACAGGGGCGCCTTGTGCGTCCTTGCGGGCCAGGATGGGATTGCCCAGGTTGATGACCGCACGCAAGCTGCCGGTTGGGGCCAGGGCGCTGGCACTCAAGGCGATGCCCATCAAGCCGGTGCTCAAAACATTCAGGGATTGGTTCATGAGAAGTCTCCGGGGGTGGACAAAGCGCCCGGCAGTTTCGCCGAACCAGGCTGTCCCCATCTTAGGAGCAGGGACAAACCGAGGTCAATTCGGGCTATAACGCAATTGACTACCCAATTCACCTGCCTCGCTTGACGCTGTTCATGGGCGTGCGGGCAGCACCTTGCCCACACACTCGCCAAAACCGATCCGCGCTGCGCCTTCGCGCTCGCACCAACCGCGCAGCACCACGCTGTCGCCGTCTTCCAGCCAAGTGCGTTGCTCGCCGTTGGGCAGGACAATTGGGTTCTTGCCACCTGCGGTCAGCTCGATCAGAGCGCCTGCTTGGTCGAGTGTGGGGCCCGACAGGGTGCCGCTGCCCAAGAGGTCGCCCGGCTGCAGGTTGCAGCCGTTCACCGTGTGGTGCGTGAGCATTTGCGCCACCGTCCAGTAGGCGTGGCGGTAGGTGGTGCGGCAGATGCTGGCGTCAGGCTGTCCGGCTTCGCGCATTTTGGGGGTTTGCAGGCCCACTTGCAGTTGGATGTCGAACGCGCCCTCGGCCCGGTTGGCCGCTGAATCCAGATAAGCCATGGGTTGAGGATCGCCCTCGGGCCGGGTAAAGGCAACGCGGTAAGGGGCCAGTGCTTCCAGGGTCACCACCCAGGGCGAGACCGTGGTGGCAAAGTTCTTGGACAGAAATGGGCCCAGCGGCTGGTATTCCCAAGCCTGGATGTCGCGGGCCGACCAGTCGTTGAGCAAGCAGATGCCAAACACATGGTCTTCGGCACGGGTAATCGGCACCGGTTCGCCCAAGGCATTGCCGCTGCCGACAAAGATGCCCAGCTCCAGCTCCAGGTCCAGCCGCTTGCAGGGCCCCAGCGACGGGGCATCCGCACCGGGTGGCAGGGTCTGACCGATCGGGCGGCGGAACTGCTGGCCCGACACACCAATGCTGGACGCACGGCCGTGGTACCCAATGGGCACCCATTTGTAATTGGGCAGCAGCGGGTTGTCTGGGCGAAAGAGCTTGCCGATGTTGCTGGCGTGATGAACCGAGGTGTAGAAGTCGGTGTAGTCGCCAATCCGGGCGGGCACGTCGTAGGCCACTTCGGCTTGCGGGACGAGGCAAGCTTGCAGTGCGGCCTGTTCGGCTGCACCTTCGCGCAGGGCGCGAGACAGGGCCAGACGCAAGGCGCTCCAAGCCGAGGTGCCAAGCGCCATCAGCGCGTTGAGTTTGTCTTGCGCACCGGCTTGTGCTGCAGCCGCAGCCTCACCTGCCAAGACACCCGAATGGGCCACAGCCGCCAGGTCCACGATCTGGTCGCCAATGGCCACACCGCAGCGGAAAGCTTCGCCAGCGCCTGGGCGACGGAACACCGCGAAAGGCAGGTTTTGCAGCGGAAAGTCCGTGCCAGGGGTGTTGGCCGAAGCCATCCAGCTTTGAAGTGCGGGGTTGTGGGTTTCGTTGAGCATGGTCATGCAACTGCTTTCAAGACGCCATGCTGCCGTCGTGCATCCACGCCGCGTGTTGAGGCGCACGCTTGGTTTGGCTCCATTCTTCGAGCATGTCCCACTTGACCTCGTCGAGCTTTTTCATCATTTCGGGCGTGCCGCAGTCGGCGGCCAGCTCGAGGCGGTGACCGCTGGGGTCAAAGAAATAAATGCTCTTGAAGATGGTGTGGTCGATGGGCCCCAGCACCTCGACCCCACCCGCCACCAGCTTGTCTTTGGCGGCCAGCAGGGTCTCCATCGAGTCCACTTTCAGCGCCAAGTGCTGCACCCAAGCGGGGGTGTTCTCGTCGCGGCCCATCTCGGGCTGGCTGGGCAACTCGAAGAAGGCCAGGACGTTGCCATGACCCGCATCCAGAAACACATGCATGTAGGGGTCAGGTGCTTTGGTGGAGGGCACTTCGTTTTCGGCGATGGCCAACACGAACTTCATGTCGAGGTGCTTTTGGTACCACTCGACGGTTTCCTTGGCGTCTTTGCAACGGTAAGCGACGTGGTGAACAGATTGAACAAGCATGGAAGTCTCCTGGTGAATGGGGGCGGGGTCAGAGGTCTTGTAAAGCGGTGCTGATGTGCTGCTGAAACAGGGTTTCGTCGGCCAAGGCGTTGGCGTTGAGCAAGGCGAGCTTGACGAGGAACAGCTGTGACTTGTCGTCCCCCGCTTGGTCTATGGCTGTGGCCAATGCGTCGTAAACGGTTTCAAGACCGTCGATCGTGAGGGCTTTGTGGGGCATGGTGATTTCCTTAGGACGGCAGCGCCGTGGCGAGGGCGGCTTGCAAGCGAGAGGCGTCCAGTGTGAGCCATCGCGCACAGATGTGCTGGTCAGGGCGCAGCAAATAAGCGCCGCCATTGGCGGGGACGCCGTAGCGCCCGCGCAGGTGGCCGTCGGTGTCGGGCAGGTGTTGGTTGGCACCTGTCACCGGCTGGGCGGCCCCGACTGCGATGACCTTCAAAGGGAGCCCCTTGGCGCGTGCCGAGGCGATCACCGCTTGCAGATCGTCGGGCAGGTCGGTGTCGGTGAAATACAGCAGGTCAAAGCCGCCACCCAGGTGGTCGAGCAAAAAGTCCTCTTGGCCATTTCGCCATCCCAGGCGTACGTTTTGGGGTGGCGCTCCGTGGGCCGGGCCGCTCTTGAACAGGCTGTTGTCGTCGTTGGTGCTGTTGAGCATGGAGTGGGTGTACGCGTGTGGGCGCGAGGTGCGCCAGTGGTACAGCGGCCGCACAAAGTCTTGCGTGAGCGAGAGCGACAAGACCGCATCGCGCAGCAAGCGAAAGCCCCGGCTGGGCGGTGCCATGAAGCGGGTGCTCTTGCCGGCTTCGGTGATGATCTCTCGGGCTGCGCCCACGCGCTCGCTGCTGTGGTTGGTCAGCAGCTTTGGGCCTGCGAGGCCCTGGACCACAAAGGCCAGGTGCCAGCCCAGCGACTGCGCATCCTGAAAGGCGGTGTTGGCACCGCGCACACCAAAAATCGGCAGCAGGTGCGCGGCGTCACCGGTGAAAATGACACTGCCGTGCACGAAGTCGGGCAGCGTGAGCGTGCGGGCCGAGTAAACCGAGGACCAATCCATCACCCACTTCAAACCGGCATGGCCGATCATGGCCAGTTGGGCGTCGATGCGGGCCTGGAGCGATTCGGGGCGCAGCGCCTCTTCAGGCGTTTCGCCTGGGGGCAGTTGGTAGTCCATGCGCCAGATGCCGTTCGGTTCGCGGTGCATCAAGATGGTGTTGCCGGGGTTCCACTCAGGGTCAAAAAAGGCCAGACGCTCGGTGGGCAATGGCAGGTCGATTTGGATGTCAGCGATCACGAAAAAGCCTTCGTAAGAAGCGCCTTCCATGGGCAAATTCATGGCGCTTCGGATGCCCGAACGCCCGCCGTCGGCAGCCACCACCCAGTCGCTTTCCAGGGCGTAAGGGCCCTCTGGCGTGTCGACTTCGAGCACGGCGTAGCCGTCTTGTTGATCGACCCGGGTGAGCTTGTTGCCCCAGCGGAAGTCGATCAGTGGGTGGGCATGGCAAGCGTCGTGCAGGTATTCCTCGAGAAACTGCTGCTGCACGTTGATGATCGGGAAAAACCGGTCATCGGTATCGTGGGGTGCCTCCATGCGGAACACACGTTGGCCCCGGTAAAACGAATTGCCAAAGCGCCAGGGCAGGCCACTGGCGGTCATGCGATCGGCCACGCCCACTTGTTGCAAGATTTCCATCGAGCGGCGTGTGAAGCAAATCGCGCGGCTGCCTTGAGAGAACTGCAGTTCGGCGCTCAGCACCACGCTGGGCACGCCGTGCCGGGCCAGCTCCAGTGCGGTGACCATGCCCGCTGGGCCAGCGCCGACGACCACGACTTTTTTCCGGTCTTGATGCGGGTGTACCGAGGCCAGCCAGGGCTTGAAAACTTCGTACTGGTAATAGATCGACGGGCGCGCTTGGGTGCTGGGGGTGTGCATAGGGCTTGTGTGGGAGGTGATTCAGCGTGGCCGGGCGTGGGCGATCAGGCGGTCAAACACCGTGCTCAAGGTGGCTTGTTCTTGCGCCGTCAGGCAGCCAAAAATTTGCTCGTTGCGTTGCGCAACCATGGCCATGGCGCGCTCGAAAACCTGGCGCCCAGAGGGTGTCAGGGTCAACACCACGCCCCGGCCATCGCCCGGGTGGTCTTTTTTCAGCACCAAGGCCTGATCCACCAAGGCCTGTGCAGCGCGGCTGGCTTGGCCTTTGTTGAGGTTGGCTTTTTCGGCCAATTCTTTCACCGACAAAGGTTCAAACGTGCCAATCGTCGTCAGGCAGCGTCCGTCGCTCATCGACAAGCCCGTGTGCTCGGGGTAGGCCGATTGGCTGTCCGAGTCGGTCAGCTTGTGCAGCCGGTGCAGGCGGTAGGTGAGTGTGCGTTCCAGTGCTGCAGCGCTGGATGCAGCGCTTGGCGAGGGACCGCAAGGCAGAGGTTGGGGGGTGGACATGGGCCAAAAGGTGTTTTAGCCGATTGTAGGGGGATATGGTTGCGTGCGCAACCATATGATGGGGCAGGAGGTTTTAAGCCCCGTCCCAAATCAAAACTCAAAGCCACCTTGCTTTCGCACCTGGGCCGAGGCGGGGCCTGCCAGCAATTGCGCCAAGAGATGCGCCTGTTCAGGCGCTTGCGAATGGGTGCAAACACCCAAGGTGTAATCGGTGCTCAGCTCGAACTCGGCGGGCAGCACACCGACCAAGTCCACGCCTGGGGTGTAGTTGATTTCGGTGACTTGGGTGCAGCCGATCAAACCGCTGTCTTCGCTTCGGGCCATCGCAGCCATGGCCGTTGCGCCATTGGGGAACACGCGAAAACGGCTTTGCAGGCGCTCGTTCAGGCCCAGCGCCTTGAGCACGCTCATGAAATGGATGCCGGCCGTGGCCTTGTCCGGGTCGGGAAAGTAAATGCCTTGGGCGGCGCTCATGGCGGCATGGAGTTCGGCGCGTGTTTGAACGCTGGGGTGGGCCGAGCCGCTGCGCACGGCGACCCCCGTTTTGACCAAGCCCAAAGAGCGTGCGCTGCCGGCCACCACATGGCCCGAGTCGATCAGCTGCGCGATCAAAGGCTGGGTCAGGATGACCACATCGCAGGGTGAGCCTGCCAGCAACTTGTCGCGCATCATGCCGACGGCGCTGAAAGTGCCCTCGATGCGGCTGCCCGTGGTGTGCTCGAATTCGGCTTGAACGCCTTGGACCACGGCTGCGGCTGCGCCGCCACTCAATACATGCATGTTGACCTCTGGGTTAGGGGGAAGAAAGGTGTGGCGCTTCATCGCTGTCGATGGCACGCACCATGTTGTCGGGGGTGAATGGCATGCTGCGCACGCGCACGCCGATGGCATTGAAAATCGCGTTGGCAATGGCCGCGCAGGTCGGTCCTGAACTGCATTCGCCAGCACCCAGGCTGGGCTGGTCTGCCGTATCCATCAAGGACACCGTCACTTCGGGCATGTCGCTGAATTTCAAAATCGGGTAACGCGTCCAGTCGTTGGAGACGATGCCTTGGGGGCTCAGTTGAGCCGCTTCGCACAGTGCCCAACTGGCCGCTTGCAAAGCACCGCCTTCGAGCTGGTTGATGGCCCCGTCGGGGTCCACCACATGGCCCACATCCGCGGCGATCCAGAGTTTGTGTAGCTTGACCTTTTCGGCCACCACCAGCTCGACCATCACCGCGCACAAAGCGCCCGTGTTTTTGTAGCGCGCATAGGCCAAACCCCGGCCCCAGCCCTCAGGTTGGCCTTGGGGTCGTGGGTTTGTCCATGCGGCCATGTGGGCCACTTTTTCCAACACGGCTGTCGCACGCGCATGTTCGGCACCTTGCAGGTGTGCGAGTCGAAATGCCAGGGGGTCTTGGGACAGCCCATGGGCCAACTCGTCCATGACCGACTCGGCCGCCAACACATTGAGCGGTGCGCCCAGGGCCCGCATCGCCGAGACCCGAAACGGCATGTTCAGCACGCGGTGGTTGAGGACTTTCACCGAGGGGATGTTGTAAGGGGGTTGGGCGTTGCGCTCGGAGCCACCGCCTACCGCCATGGCGGCATTCACGGCCAGGGTCACAGGGGATGGATTGGCGGTTTGCCATGCGCCCAGCAAGGCCGGTGTTTTGGCCCGGCCGGGCCGTGTGCCGTGGCCTTGGCCCCAAACGGTTTGTGCCCAGTGTCTCAATTGACCGTCTTCGCCCACATCGGCTTCGACGCGCACCGCCATGGCCGGGGCCAAGGGCGCGTGGCCCAGCTCGGCCTGGCGTGTCCATTGCACCCGCACAGGGCGCCCGGGCAGAAACCGCGCCAACCAGGCGGCATCCCAGGCCACATCGTCAGCGCCATTGTGGCCATAGCAGCCCGCGCCCTCCACATGCGCAACCTGCACCTGTTCCGTGGGCACTTCAAAGGCCAGTGCCAAGTCACGGCGCAGGTTGTAAATGCCTTGGCTGTGGGACCAGACCTCCAGCTGTGGGGCCGTCTGCTGCCCAGACCATTGCGCCAAAGCACAGCACAGACCAATCGAAGCGTGCTGCGCAAAAGGCCGCTCAAACTCGGCGACCACGCGCTGATGGGCCGTGCCGCGGTTGAAATTGGGGGGCGAGGTGTCGACCACCGTCGTGGTCTCCAGGGCTTGCGCTTTGAGCCAAGCCGATGTGTTCAGCGGGTCGGGGACTTCGGCCGCGCAACGCCAAAACTGGCCCAGTGCAGCGCCAGCCTCGATCTTGCGGGCGATGGTGTCCAGGGTGTGTTCAGCCTCGGTCAAGACGCCCAGCAACAGACCGTCGCGCACGACCTGGAGCACACCGGCGGTGGCTTGCAAGTCGGCAACGAGTGCTTGCAATTCGTGTTCGATCACCTCGGAACTCAGGGTACCAGGCCGAAACACCATGCCGTGGCACATGGGCTCAAATTCGCCGGGCATGGTGCGGTCGTGGATGTACGCAAACTCGCCGAACACTTTGGCGGCCACGTCCTGGCGCTGGGGGCTGGACGTGCTGCTGCGCCGGTCTTGTTCAGCGTGCACCGCTTGCACATGCGAAGGCTCGATGGCGCTGTCCCACATCGCGGGCTTTGACAGTTCAGCGTATGAAGCTTGAGGGGTGTGGCCGTGTACATGAAACTGCCCCCTGTCGCAGCGCACGTCTGACAGCGCCACGCCCAGGCGCTCGGCCATGGCCTGCCGGCAGGCCTCGCGCCAATGGGCCGCCGCGCACCGCAACGCTGAGCCCGAGTGCTGCACCGAGAGGCTGCCAGAAGTCACGGCTTCGTCGGGGCTCAATGCTGTGCTGGCTGGCACCATGTCGATCTGGTCGACAGGCACCCTCAACTCTTCGGCCACGATCAAACGCAGCGCATGCGAAATGCCTTGGCCCAAATCCACCTTGCCAGAAAATGCCCGCACTTGCCCCTGCGGCCCCAAGGCCAGCCATTGGCGCAGCAGCGGTTGGGCTTTGAGGGATTCGGGGCTCATGCCAAGGCCAGCCGGGCGGCGGCTTTTTCAATCGCCCGCACCACCCGGTTGTGCGCACCACAGCGGCACAAATGCCCGTCGATGGCGTCCACAATCTCTTGGCGTGTGGGCTGGGGCTTTTTTTCCAGCAAGGCGGCGGCCGACATCAAAATGCCACTGGTGCAAAAGCCGCACTGCATGGCCTGCTCTTCAATGAACGCGGTCTGCAAGGCATGAGGCGCAGACCGTTGTCCCAAACCTTCCACGGTCGTCACGGCGTGGCCTTCGACGGCCCACAGGGGTGTTTCGCAAGCGGCCACAGCATGGCCGTTGAGCAACACGCGACACGCTCCGCACTGGCCTTGCCCGCAACCCATGCGTGTGGCTTTGAGTGACAGCGTGTTGCGCAAGACATCGAGCAGGCTTTGTCCGCTTGGGCCTTGTACGGACACCGGGTGGCCGTTCAGCTGAAATACCACCACTGAGGTCATGGTTCAGTCCGGCTTGGCACCCGAAATCTTGACGATGTTGCCCCACTTGGCGATGTCGGCGTTCAGGTACTGCTCAAATTCGGACACATTCATCGACATGGGCACCGCGCCTTGCTTGGCCCAAGCAGCTTTCACCTCGGGGTTGTTCACGATTTTGCGCACTTCGGCGTTGAGTTTGTTCACCACCTCGGCGGGTGTGCCTTTGGGCGCCATGAGGCCCAGCCAAATGGTGGCCTCGAATTTCGGCACGGTTTCGGCCACGGTGGGCAGGTCTTGCAAGTTGGCCGAGCGGGAGAGGCCTGTGCCAGCCAAAGCGCGGACTTTGTTTTCTCGCGACATGACCGCCATGGTGGTTTCGGCATCAAACATCAGGTCCACTTGGCCGCCCACGATGTCGGTGCGGGCGCCCGAGCTGCCTTTGTAGGGCACATGCGTCATGTCGATGCCCGCCATGAACTTGAACAATTCACCGGCCATGTGGTAGGGGGTGCCATTGCCCGACGAGGCGTAGTTGAGCTTGCCGGGTTTGGATTTGGCCAAGGCCACCAATTCGCCCACGGTTTTGACGGGAACCGACGGGTGCACCACCAGCAGCAAGTTGGAGTAGTTGACGGGTGCGATGCCCACAAAGTCCTTCATCAGGCCAAAGGGCTTGCTGGGAATCAAGGACTCGTTCACCGTGTGCGTGTTCGACATCATCAGCAAGGTGTAGCCGTCAGCAGGCGACTTGGCCACGAGGTCGGTGCCGATGATCGAGCCCGCCCCCGGTTTGTTGTCGATCACAAAGGATTGCTTGAGTTCTTCGCCCAAGCGCAAAGCCATGAAACGGGCGTAATTGTCGGCCGGTCCGCCCGCTGCAAAGGGCACCACGATTTTCACGGGACGGTTGGGGTAGCTTTGCGCCTGCACCCCGCCAGAGGCCAGGGTCATGGCCAGTAAAGCAAATTTCAGGGAATGGGGCAGCTTGTTCATGAGTTGTCTCCAGAAGGTTGTCAAAAGGGAATCCGCTTGTAGCCGTTGGGGCGCTCAATCGACCTTGCCGATGCGGGTGACCAGGGCCCCCATCTCCTTGGCATCGGCTTGCACAAAACGCTCGAATTCGGGGGCGTCTTGGTACATGAAAGACGTGCCAGCAGCGGCCAATCCGCCCACGGCGCGGGCATCTTGCGCTGCAAACTTGGCGGCCTGACGCAAACTGTCGACCACGGTAGCAGGGGTATCGGCGGGGACAAACAAGCCCGACCATTGCGAATACTGAATGGGGACACCCAATTCTTTGAAGCTGGGCACCTCGGGCATGCTGGCCAGGCGGCCTTCACCCCAGTGTGCCAAAGCACGCAAGCGGCCTGAGGCGATGTGCTGTTTCACGCTGGCAGGGCCTGTGGACAAGGCTTCGATTTGTCCACTGAGCAAAGACAAGACCGCAGGGCCAGCGCCCGTGTAAGGCACATGCAGCATGAAGGTGGCGGTGGCGGCCTTGAGTTGTTCCATGGGCACATGCATGGTGCCGTAGTTGCCAGACGAGCCAAACGAGATTTTTCCAGGGTTCGACTTCGCATAGGCCATGAATTCGGCGTAGGTCTTCCAGGGGCTTTCGCTGCGCACCACCAATACGGTGGGATCGGCTGTGAAACGGGCAATGGCTTTGAGCTGATTGACCTGGAACATGGGGGGGCGCTGCAAGATCTTGTCGGCCTCTGGCAAGACCACCAGCGAAGACAAGGACATCAGCACGGTGTAGCCATCGCCCTTGGACTTGGCCACTTGGGCCATGCCAATGCCGCCGCCTGCGCCACCCTTGTTTTCAACCACGATGCTTTGCTTGAGGTGGCGTGACATGGCCTCGGCCACGGGGCGGCCCACCGTGTCGGCCACGCCGCCGGGTGGAAACGGCACCACCATGGTGATGGGCTTGTTGGGGTAGGTCTGTGCTGTGGCGGTGAGGCCGGTGAACGCCAGCGTTATGGCCATGGCCAAACCCAGCGCACCACGCATCCAGGGGTGTCGATTCATGTCTTGTCTCCTAAAGGGTTCGCGGGCAGATCAGGTCAAGCCCTGCCTGCTTGTTCATACGAAACGGTTTTCGATGCTGCCCACACCGTCAATTTCAACGCGGATCACATCGCCCTTGGCGATGTAGCGCGGAGGGTTCAGGCCCATGCCCACTCCTGCGGGGGTGCCCGTGGCGATGATGTCGCCGGGGTAGAGCGTGATGCCGCGTGAGATGGTTTCGATCAGGGTGGGGATGTCGAAAATCATGTTTTCGGTCGGACCATCCTGACGCAACTCGCCGTTGACCCAGCAGCGCACACGGGTTTGGCGTCCGTCGAGTTCGTCGGCGGTCACGATCCAAGGGCCCATGGGGCAGAAGGTGTCGAACGACTTGCCCATGTCCCATTGCTGGTGGCGCATCTGCACGTCGCGGGCGGTCACATCGTTGACCACGGTGTAGCCAAACACATGCTTCATGGCGTCGGCTCGGCGGATGTTTTTACCGCCTTGGCCAATGACCACCGCCAACTCGGCTTCGTAGTCGATCTGGTCGGACACGGCAGCGCCGGGCAGGTGCACGTCGTCGGTCGGGCCAACCACGCACTCGGGCACCTTGGTGAACACAATGGGCCAGGCTTGGGCGTCGGCGTTGCTGTCCTTGAAGACCGAAGCTTGCAGCTCTTTGGCGTGCGCATGGTAATTGCGGCCCACGCACCAGACGTTGCGCCGCGGCACTGGCAAAGGGGACTCCAATTTGACCGAGTCCACGGCCAAGGGTGCACCGGTGAATGCGGGCAAGGCTTGCCCGGCCACCAGGGCATCAATCAGGACTTGAGCGCCGTGCTGGGCTTGGGCATCGGACAGGGCAAAGGGCGTGACCTGCAGGCCGTCGGCCGAGACCTGACCGACGTGGCGTTTTCCGTTGTGGACAAAAGTGGCGATCCGCAAAATGTTCTCCTGGGCTCAGGGTGCCTTTGCACCCGCGTGGCGGTGATGGACGGGTGGGTATTCAACCCATTGGGACGATGATAAGAAGAACGACCAATGGGTAAAGACGCATACCGGACAGTCTGCGCCTGCGTTTTCAGCCCGGGGACGGCAGCACCCGGCGTTAAAAGCGCTCGAGCTCAGGGTGCTTGATTGCGCCGGCCCGAACCAACATGCGGCCGTACTCGGCGCAACGGTTCAGTGTGGGGATGACCTTGCCGGGGTTCAAAAGGCCCTGCGGGTCAAAGGCGCGTTTGACGGCGAACATCTGCTCGTTTTCCTCGGCAGAAAATTGGACGCACATGCTGTTGACTTTTTCGATGCCCACGCCGTGCTCGCCCGTCACCGTGCCGCCCATGGCCACGCTGGTTTCCAAAATCTCGGCACCAAACAGCTCGCAGCGGCGCAGTTGGTCGGCGTCGTTCGCATCGAACAAAATTAGCGGGTGCAGGTTGCCGTCTCCTGCGTGGAACACGTTCAGGCAGCGCAGCGCGTATTTTTTTTCCATCTCCGAGATGGCCTGCAAGATGTCGGCCAAGCGCTTGCGCGGGATGGTCGAGTCCATGCACATGTAGTCGGGGCTGATGCGGCCAGAGGCTGGAAAGGCGTTTTTGCGGCCGCTCCAGAACTTCATGCGCTGGGCTTCGTCGCGGCTCACAGTGATGGCGGTCGCGCCGCAGCCCCGTAGCACTTCGCTCATGCGGCCGATTTCTTCTTCGACCTCTTCGGGCGTGCCGTCGCTCTCGCACAGCAAAATCGCTGCCGCGCTCAGGTCGTAGTCGGCGTGCACAAAGTCTTCGACGGCGGCGGTCATGGGGCCGTCCATCATCTCCAGGCCTGCAGGAATGATGCCGGCGGCAATGACAGCGGCCACCGCGTCGCCCGCTTTGCGCACATCGTCAAAGCTGGCCATGATGCAGCGGGCCAGTTGCGGCTTGGGCACCAGCTTGACGGTGACTTCGGTCGTCACGGCCAGCATGCCTTCGCTGCCCACCAGCAGCGCCAGCAGGTCGTAGCCAGAGGTGTCGAGTGCGTCGCTGCCAAACTCAATAGGGCCACCCTCGACGGTGAAGCCTTTGACTTTGAGCACGTTGTGCACCGTCAGGCCGTATTTGAGGCAATGCACACCGCCCGAGTTTTCGGCCACATTGCCGCCAATCGTGCAGGCAATTTGGCTGGACGGGTCGGGCGCGTAATACAGGCCGTAGGGCGCAGCCGCCTCGCTGATGGCCAGGTTGCGCACGCCGCATTGGACTACCGCGGTGCGGCTGACGGGGTTCACGGTTTTGATCTGGTTGAAGCGCGCCATCGACAGTGTGACGCCCAAGCGGTGCGGCATGGCGCCACCCGACAGGCCGGTTCCCGCGCCGCGGGCCACCACCGGCACTTGCAGAGCGTGGCAGGTTTTGAGCACGGCTTGCACCTGCGCCTCGGTTTCGGGCAGAGCCACCACCAAAGGCCGCTCGCGGTAGGCGGTCAGGCCGTCGCATTCGTAGGGCGTGGTGTCTTCGGGGGTGTACAGGATCGCGTCAGCGGGCAACACCCGGCCCAAGGCCTTCACCACAGCGCGTTGGCGCTCGGCGCGTTCGGTGGCGGTCAGTTGCTGGGTTTCGGCAGGGGTGTGGGCGCTCATGGCATGCAAGACCTGTAGTGGAAGCTCTCACTGTAAGCGCAAGCCTGGCCGAAGTGGATGAATAAACTTTCAGAGGCTTGTGAATTTGACCGCTCAGGCCAGTGCTTTTTTCAGCCAGTCGGCAAAGCTGGCACATTCCCAGCGCTCCATGGTGCCGGTGCGCCAGCACAGGTAATGGGCGTGTGGGCTGGGTACGCTGCGCTCGAACAAGCGCACCAGTTGGCCGCTTTCGATCCAGGGGGCCCCCAGTTTGGAGCGAATCAGGGCGACGCCCAGACCTTGTGCGGCGGCGTCACACATGAGGCCGATGTCGTTGAAGGAGGAGCCGTCCAAAGGCTCGGGCCAGTCCAGGTCGTGCGCGGCAAACCAGGTACGCCACGGCTCCAAGGGGCTGCGCAACAGGGCCACCCCGTGCAGGTCTTCGGCGCTTGCAAAGGGGCCGTTTTCGCGCAACCAGGCGGGGGAGGCCAGTGGCGTCACATCGTCCTTGGCCAGGCAAATGTGCTCCACATCCGAATAGCGGCCGGAGCCAAAGCGCACCGTCAAATCGGCATCTTCGGCCACGACGTCGAGCAGTGGAATGCTCACTTGCAAAGTGATGTCGATCTCGGGGTAGGCGTCCAAAAAGGTTTTCAGGCGCGGCATCAAGATGGACCGGGCAAACGTGGGGGTGACCGCCAGGCGCAGTTTGCGCCGGCCGGGCGTGTGGTTGGCGCTGGGAAAGCGCTGCAAAGATGCCAAGCCTTCTCGCACATGCGCCAGGTATTCAATGCCTTCGGTGGTCAGCGAAAAATCGGCCCGCCCGAACAGCTTGGTGCCCATGATTTGCTCGAGCTGCTTGACCCGATGGCTCACGGCGCTGGGCGTCACGCACAGTTCCTCTGCCGCTTGGGTCACGCTGCGCAAGCGCGCCAAGGCCTCAAAGGTCAAGAGGCATTGGATGGGCGGGATGCGTGAGGCGACGGACATGGTGAATCAGTTGGGGACAGAGCTGAAGATCTGTCCCGCAAAGTCATTCATTTAAAAATCACCGTTTTGTGACCGTTGATCAGCACGCGGTGCTCACTGTGCCACTTGACGGCGCGGGCCAGCACCTGGCTTTCGGTGTCGCGGCCAATGGTGGTCAGGTCTTCCACGGTCTTGCTGTGGTCCACCCGGGCCACATCTTGCTCGATGATTGGGCCTTCATCCAGGTCGGCCGTCACGTAATGGGCGGTGGCACCGATGAGCTTCACGCCCCGGTCATGCGCTTGGTAGTAAGGCTTGGCGCCCTTGAAACTGGGCAAAAAGCTGTGGTGGATGTTGATGGCGCGTCCGGCCAGTTTGCGGCACAGGTCGTCACTCAGAATTTGCATGTAGCGGGCCAGCACCACCAGCTCTGCCCCTTCGGCCTCAATGATCTCGTACTGCTTGGCCTCGGCTTGCGCTTTGTTGTCTTTGTTCACCTGGATGTGGTGAAACGGCACGTTGTAACTGGCCGCCAGTTGGTAGAACTCGCGGTGGTTGCTCACGATGGCGCGGATGTCCAAGTGCAAAAGACCGCTTTTCCAGCGGAACAACAAATCGTTCAGGCAGTGGCCTTCTTTGCTGACCATCAGCACGGTGCGCATGGGCTGGGCGGTGGCGTGCAGGTCCCACTGCATGTCAAAGGTCTGGGCAAATGTGGCCCATTGGGCCTTCAAGCCCTCACCGCCCAACTGATCGCACGCAAACTGCACCCGCATGAAAAACAGGCCGGTGTCGTGGTCGTTGTATTGGGCTGCTTCTTCAATGTTGCCCCCGCGCTCCAGCAAAAAACCGGATACGGCATGCACGATGCCGGTGCGGTCTGGGCAAGAAAGGGTCAGGATGTAGGTCGTGGTCATGGGTACAAGCAGCAGGGCAGAACATCGATGGCGCAATGACGCCCTCTTTTATGAAACAGGGCATCGATGAGAACCGTTCTATTGTAAAGACCACCGAGGCAGTGGCCCGTGGCCTGTCGCCCTTGGGCGGCAGGCCGCTTGTTTGCCCATTAAACTGAGCGTATTCACCGATTTCGAGGAGTTTTGCCGTGGCCCACACCGACTTCAACATGGACAACCAGTGGTTGCCCTTCACCCCCAACCGCACTTTCCGCCAAGACCCGCGCGTGTTCGTGGGGGCCGAGGGCATGCACTTCACCACCCACGACGGCAAAAAAGTGATCGACGGCATCTCCAGCTTGTGGTGCGTGGGCGCAGGCCACAACCGCAAGCCGATCAACGAGGCCATCAAAAAGCAGCTGGACACGCTGGACTACGCCACGGCTTTTCAGGCCAGCAACGACAAGGCCTTCAAGGCCGCCGAGATGATCGCCGCCATGGCGCCGGGCGATTTGAACAAGGTGCTGTTTTGCAACTCCGGCTCGGAAGCGGCCGACACCGCCCTCAAAGTCGCCCTGGCCTACCACCGTGCCCGCGGTGAAGGCCACCGCAACGTGTTCATTGGCCGCGAGAAGGGTTACCACGGTGTGAACTTCGGTGGCATGAGCGTGGGCGGTTTGCCTGCCAACCGCAAGGTCTATGGCGCGCAGTTGCTGCCGCGGGTGGACCACATGCGCTTCATCCATGACCCGGTGAACCACCCCTACATCCACCATGAAGAACCGGTGTGGGCCGAAGACCCGCTGCTGGAGCTGGAAAACCGCATCTTGGTCTTGCACGACCCGAGCAACATTGCCGCCGTGATCGTGGAGCCGATCGCAGGCAGCGCGGGTTGGTACATCCCGCCCCAAGGCTATGTGAAGCGCTTGCGCGAAATTTGCGACAAGCACGGCATCTTGTTGATTTTTGACGAGGTCATCACCGGCTTTGGTCGCTTGGGTGTGAACTTTGGGGCCGACTTTTATGGCGTGGTGCCCGACATGCTGAACTTCGCCAAGGCGGTGACCAACGGTGTGATTCCTCTGGGCGGGGTGATCTGCCGTGACTTCATCTACGACGCGATGATGAATGCCAATTCGCCGCAACACGCCATTGAGTTTTTCCATGGCTACACCTATTCAGGTCACCCGGTGGCCTGTGCAGCAGCGATCGCCACCCTCGATTTGATGAAAGAAGAAAACCTGTTTGCCCGTGCGGGCCAGCAAGGTCGGGTGTTGGGCGATGCAATGCACAGTGCCCTCAAGGGCTTGCCCAACGTGGTCGGTGTCCGCACGCTGGGCCTGGCCGGGGCGGTCGAACTGGCCAGCATGGCCGGATCACCCGGCAAGCGGGCTTATGACATTTTCATGGACTGCTTCCACCACGGCGTCTGGGTGCGTCCGGCTGGGGAAAACATCGTCATTTGCCCGCCCTACATTGTGGAAGACGCGCACATCGACCAGATCGTGCAGACGGTGGCCGACAGCATTCGCCGTCACGCCTGAAGCCCACTGATCTGCTGATTGAACCCCGACCGCCCGCTTGGGCGGTCTTTTTTTGACCCATGAACGTTCCTGAACTGACCCGGGTGGTGCTGACCCTGCTGGCCGCTTGGACAGCCGCCCAGATGTGCCTGTGGTTGCGCACCCCCATTCCTTGGATGCTGGGGCCTTTGCTGGTCACGGCGATGGCGTCTGTGCTGGGCGCACCCACCCGTAGCGCGACCTATCTGCGCAATGGGGGGCAATGGGTGATTGGCGTGGCTTTGGGCTTGTACTTCACGCCGCAGGTCAGCGCCCTGGTGGTCAGCCTGTGGTGGGCGGTGGCCTTGACGGTGGTTTGGGCGCTGGCGCTGGGGGCTGTGTTTGGCTTGTGGTTACAGCGACAACATGCCGCCGATTTTGCGCACCTGCCGCCAAAGGCATGGCGGGCCACCAGTTACTTTGCCAGTGCCATCGGCGGGGCTTCCGAAATGACTTTGCTGGCCGAACGCCATGGTGCCCGCACCGACTTGGTGGCTGCGGCGCACAGCGTGCGCTTGGTGATTGTGGTGCTGTCGGTGCCTTTCGCCATGCAATGGGCGCAAAGCCATTGGGGCTTGCAGGTCGACCCGCTTTTGTTGCCGGGCACGCGGGCCGCGGAGGGCGTCAGTTTGCTGTGGCTGGCGCTGGTGTCGGCGGCGGGCGTGGGGCTCATGGCTTGGTTCAAACGCACCAACCCATGGTTCATGGGCGCTTTGCTGGTGTCCATGGGGCTGGCGCTGGCGGGCATGAGCGGCACCACCTTGCCTACGGCATTGACCAACGCGGCCCAATTGGTGATTGGGGTCAGTTTGGGGGTGCGCTTTCAGCGCGGCTTTATCCATGTGGCGCCCCGTTGGTTGGCGTCTGTGGCCTTGGGCACTTTGGCGATGATGGCTTTGTCGGGTGGTTTTGGCCTGTTTTTGGCTTGGGCCACCGGCTTGCAGCCGGCCACCTTGATTTTGGGTACTTCACCCGGTGGCATCGCCGAGATGGCCATCACTGCCAAAGTTTTGCAACTGGGGGTGCCGGTGGTCACGGCCTTTCAGGTTTGCCGCTTGGTGGCGGTTTTGATTTTGGTGGGGCCACTGTTCAATTGGCTCAACGGTCCCCCCAAAGCCGCCTGAGAGGTGCTGTTCCTTTCGGGCAGCTGATCAGTGCACCACAACCGGCTGTTGGGCCAAGCCGGTATAGCCTTCAAGGGTGTCTTCGACTTCTTCTTGTGTGGGCGTGTGCTGTTGCCAAGCCTGGATCTGTTGCTGAAACATTTCGGCCCAGGAGCCGTCCAGGTACACCTCTTTGCCTGAGCGTTTGTCCACGATTTCAAAACCGTGGCGTTCCAGGAGGGGCTTGCTGCTGACAGGGGCCGGTTCGGCAGGCGCGTTGGCCAACACATGCATCACGGCGAAAGTATCTGATTCGTACAGCAGGTTCATAGTTTCATTCTCGCTCAACTTGGGTGCAATGCCTTGGATTTTTTCGATGAGCTTCAAGATATTGGGGTTTTTGCTGCGGGAAGCGCATTGATGGGCAAGCTTGGCAAGGGCTCCTGCCCCACAAGCGTCATGTCGATGAAATCGCCATTGACTTGGGTGATGCGGATGCGCACAGGCATCCAGCCGTATTTCTCGGCCATCCAAAACTCGACTTTGGCGTCAAACCGGTTGCGGGGTTGGCACACCCATTTGGCGGTGAGCAAAGTTTGAGCGTCCAATTTCAGGGTTTCGGCGGCTTCCATGGTCAACAACCAAGGCAAGGCATCGCGGATGGTGGCGGTTTGAATTTGCAGGCGCGTGCCGGGCTGGAAGCGCTGGGGCTCGCCCGCCATGGCGGCGGCCAGTTGCACATACAGGCTGACTTGGTCCTGGGCGCCCGGCTCCAAAACGGCGACGGGCGCGTTGCTGCTGAACACCACCCGGTTGTTGTCGCGGTCAAAGTGTGTGGCACGCTCGTTGCGCCAGCTGTCTGAAAAACGTGTGGGGGCCAGACCCGTGGCGTTCACTTGGCCCACACTGCGCCAGTGGCGTGTGCCCAGCAAAAAAGCCCGAACCGACAAACTCGTGGCGTAAGCCGTGTCGTTGAATTGCCAGCGCAACTCACCGGTGGCGTGGTAAGTGAGCCCTTTGGACGCCCCTGTCAGGCGGTAGTTCAACAGGCTGGAAGGGGGCAAGGCCCCCAAGGGAATCAGGGGCATGTCGGCCGTGGCCACTTGTGTCTGTGCGTCGCTGGCATTTGTAAATGGTGAGGCTGGGTTCTGCGGCTGGGGCGGGGTGATCTCGGCCGACGCGGGCAAGGGGGCCGCTTGGCTGGGCTCAGTGGTGAGCGGTGGCAAGTCTGGCGCGTTCGATGCCGTGACCTGTGCCGTGGAGGGGTCGATCTGGGCGGGCGCTTCGGTCAACGTTTCAGGAATCGGCTCAGGGGCCGATGCAGCTTGGGGCGCGGGGGGCGATGCTTCTGTGGCGATGCGGGTTTGGGGGGGGGCCATTTTGAGGGGGGTGGGCGCAGGCACTGCCGCCGCAGGCGGTGGCACCCAACGCGTTTGCAGAGGGCCGGTTCGCACCTCGTTGTTGGTGGGCAAGCGCAGATCCAGTGTGCCCGACAGGCTCAGCAGCGCCAGGCCATGCGCCACCAGCACGCTCAGCACCAGCACGGCCAAAGTGCGGCGAGAAGGCGGCCCCGACAAGGTGGCCTTGTTGTGGGCTGCCGGTGAAGCACGCATAGGGGGCATCAGCCCAGCCAGCCCAGGTCGGCCGACAGACGTTGGGCAAATTGGCGCAGTTGCTGTGCAATCGGGCCGTCCCATGCGGTGTCAAGTGTGGCGGACGAACCCAGCGACACGACGCCCAGGACCAAGTGCCCATCGGCATCAAAAACCGGAGCACACCAGCCTGAGATGCCAGGCAACAGCACATTGACCACGCGACCCAAGCCTTGCTGCCGGGTTTCCTGCACCATGGCGTGCAGTTGGTCAGTTGTGCTGGGCAAGTCGCTGCGGCCCAGTTTGCGGGCCAAGGCCAATTCTTCTTCAATCATGGGGGCGGCTTTGTCGGCCCCGCCACCCTGGTGGTTGAAGGCCACAAAGCAGCGCCCGGTGGCCGAAGACAAGAGGGGCATGACATCGCCCAAGCGCAGACTGACCGGAGCGGCCAGTGGGGTTTCTTGCCAATGCACCAAGGTCGGTCCTCGGTTGCCCCAAACGGCCAAGGCCGTGGTGTGGCCGGTCGCCTCAATCAAAGCGGGCAAACGCGCCCGGGCCAGCTTGACCGCGTCCAAGCGGGACAAACTGGCCAAGCCCAGGCGCAAAGTGGCGGGCCCCAGCTCGTAGCGGGTGGTGCTGCTGTCTTGCACCACCAAGCCCAAGCGCTGAAAGCTCACCAGATAGCGGTGGGCTTTGGCCGCGCTCATGTGGGCAGCGGCGGCCAAATCCCGCAGCATCAAGGGGTCAGGCGCTTGCGCCAGCACCTCCAGCAAGGCAAAACCCACCTCGACCGATTGGATGCCTGCGCGTTCCTTGTCATTGTCTTGGGCTTGCGAAGCGGTGCTGTCTGTGTCCATGTCGCCTCAAATCCGGTTTCGTTTAGTTAAACGGGTTTAACAATGCGTAACTCCACGGTGGTGCACACTGTAGCCCATTGCGACCCGAACGGACACATTCCTCATGAAATTGGCGACCTACAAAGACGGCTCACGCGACGGACAACTGGTGGTGGTCTCACGCGACCTGAGCACAGCCCATTATGCGACCGGCATGGCTGGCCAATTGCAGCGGGTGCTCGACGATTGGAACTTTCTGGCCCCACAGCTGGAAGACCTGTTCACCACTTTGAACCAGGGCAAGGCGCGCCACGCCTTTCCGTTTGACCCGGCGCAATGCATGGCCCCGCTGCCCCGCGCCTACCAATGGGCAGATGGCTCGGCTTACCTCAACCATGTGGAGTTGGTGCGCGCGGCACGCCAGTCCGAAGTGCCCAGCAGCTTCTACACCGACCCCCTGATGTACCAAGGCGGCAGCGATGATTTTCTGGGCCCTTGCGACCCGGTGGTCTGCGCGAGCGAGGCTTTTGGCATCGACTTTGAAGCCGAGATCGCCGTGATCACAGGCGACGTGCCCATGCAAACCAGCGCTGACGAAGCCATCGAGGCCGTGCGCCTGATCATGCTGGCCAACGACGTGAGCCTGCGCCATCTGATCCCCAACGAACTCGCCAAAGGGTTTGGCTTTTTGCAGAGCAAACCCGCCACCGCCTTCAGCCCTGTGGCCGTGACACCCGATGAGTTGGGCGACGCCTGGCAGGGCGGCCGCGTGCACCTGACGCTGCAGTCCATCTGGAACGGCCGCAAAGTCGGGATGTGCGAGGCCGGGCCCGAGATGACCTTCCACTTCGGCCAGCTGATCGCCCACATCTGCAAAACCCGCAACGTGCGCGCAGGCTCCATCGTGGGCAGTGGCACCGTGAGCAACAAGAGCGTGGACGTGAACGGCAAGCCAGAGTGGCCCAAAGGCTACAGCTGCATTGCCGAAAAACGCGCCATCGAAACCATCTTGGACGGTCAGCCCAGCACCGGGTTCATGAAGTTCGGCGACACCATCCGCATCGAAATGAAGGGCCCAAACGGCGAGAGCTTGTTTGGGGCGATCGAGCAGGACATCGTGCCTTTGAATCAGGAGTGACTTGGTCGTGATGCGGTGTGAAGCGCAAAAATGCCATTCACGCTTCACGTTTGAAGCGTGAATTTGACGAGAGCCTTTTCATGAAGGCTTGCACGCTTTGGGAAGACATTGAAAATTTCACGAATGTATCTACAATGTAGACACAAAAGGAGATTGTCATGGAAGCCGTTATCCGTAAATGGGGCAACAGCCCAGCCCTGCGTCTGCCCAGTGCCGTGATGAAGTCTGCCGCCTTTGATTTGGAGCAGCACGTCATCGTCACCGCCACCAAAGGCCGAATCGTCATTGAGCCAGTCAGTCAGCCCGAATACAAACTGGAAGACTTGTTGGCGGCCATGACCGACAACAACGCGCACGATGCGGTGGACTTTGGCGGGCCAATGGGTCAGGAATCGCTCTGATGGCGACGAAAGCCTATGTGCCTGATGCTGGCGACATTGTTTGGCTGGAGTTTGACCCGCAAGCAGGCCATGAGCAGGCCGGTCATCGGCCGGCTTTGGTGCTCAGCCCTTCGGCTTACAACACCAAAAAAGGGTTGATGCTTTGCTGCCCCTTGTCCAAACAAGTCAAAGGCTATCCCTTTGAAGTCAAGATTCAAATCAGCGCAAAACCGGGTGTGGTTCTGTCTGACCAGGTCAAATCATTGGACTGGCGTGTGCGCAAAGCAAAGAAGAAGGGCGCGGTGCCTCAAGAGGTGTTGCAGGAAGTCAGAGCCAAGATCAAGGCACTGCTTCAGATTCGCTAACTCAGCCCAGTTTTTTCATCAACAAGGCATTGACCTGCCCCGGATTGGCCTTGCCCTTGCTGGCTTTCATGATCGGGCCGACCAGGCCATTCAGCGCCTTGGCATTGCCGGCCTTGAACTCTTCGACGTTCTTGGGGTGGGCGGCCAGCACCTCCTCGATGATTTTCTCCAGCTCACCAGTGTCGTTCATCTGTTTGAGGCCTTTGGCTTCGATGATGGCGTCGACTTCACCTTCTTGGTTCCACAGACCTTCAAACACCTGACGCGCCGCGTTGTTGCTGATGGTGTTGTCGCTGATGCGGCCGATCAGGGTGGCCAGTTGCGCGGCGCTCACTGGCGTTTGCTCGATGGCCATTTCGCTGGCGTTCAGCCGGCGTGAGACTTCGCCCATGATCCAGTTGCTGGCCAGTTTGGGCTGGCCACAGGCTTGGGCGGTGGCTTCAAAGTAGGTGGCAACGGCTTTGCTTTGGGTCAACTGGGTGGCGTCGTACTCGGGCAGGGCGTAGTCCTTGACGAAGCGTTCGGCCATCACGCGGGGCAGCTCGGCCATTTCGCTCTTCACGCGCTCCACCCAGTCGCGGCCAATCACCAGAGGCGGCAGGTCCGGGTCGGGGAAGTAGCGGTAGTCGGCGGCGTCTTCCTTGGTGCGCATGGCGCGGGTCTCGCCCGTGTCGGGGTCGAACAGCACGGTGGCTTGCTGGATGGTGTGACCGTCTTCGATCTGGTCGATTTGCCAGCGCACTTCGTAGTCGATGGCTTGCTGCATGAACTTGAAGCTGTTCAGGTTCTTGATCTCGCGGCGTGTGCCCAGCGCGCCACCGGGTTTGCGCACCGAGACGTTGGCATCACACCGGAAGCTGCCTTCTTGCATGTTGCCGTCGCAAATGCCGATCCAGGTCACGATTTTATGCAGTTCCTTGGCGTAGGCCACGGCCTCTTCGCTGCTGCGCATGTCGGGCTGCGTCACGATTTCCAAAAGCGGTGTGCCAGCGCGGTTCAAGTCGATGCCCGACTGACCAATGAAATCCTCGTGCAGCGATTTGCCCGCATCTTCTTCCAGGTGGGCGCGCTCCAGGCGCACGGTTTTGCGCACCGTCTCTTGGCCCACCTCCAAAAAGAACGACACCTCACCGCCTTGCACCACCGGGATCTCGAACTGGCTGATCTGGTAGCCCTTGGGCAGGTCGGGGTAGAAGTAGTTTTTGCGCGCAAAGATGCTGCGTTCGGCGATGTGCGCGTTGACGCCTAAGCCAAACTCGATGGCCCGTTCGACCGCGCCGATGTTCATCACGGGCAGCGTGCCGGGCAGGGCCATATCCACCGCGCAGGCTTGCGTGTTGGGCTCGGCCCCAAACGCCACAGAGGCGCGGCTGAAAATCTTGCTCTTCGTTGAGAGTTGGGCGTGTGTTTCGAAGCCGATCACGACTTCGTAGCCTTGGACAAGTTTGCTCATGGTGTTCAGACTCCTGCCGGTTTTTGCAGGTGGTAATCGGTGGCTTGTTGCAGTCGGTGAGCGGCGTTCAGCAACTGGGCCTCCTGGAAGTAGTTGCCGATCAGCTGCAGGCCCACGGGCATGCCATGGGCGCCAAAGCCGGCGGGCACGCTCATGCCGGGCAGGCCGGCCAGCGAGGCCGGCAAGGTGAAGATGTCGGCCAGATAGTCGGCCACCGGGTCGCCCGCGTTCTCGCCAAACTTCCAAGCCACCGAGGGGGCCACGGGCCCGGCGATCACGTCGCATTCCTTGAACGCGTTCTGGAAGTCGTCTGCGATCATCCGGCGGATTTTTTGCGCTTGCAGGTAATAAGCGTCGTAGTAGCCATGGCTCAACACATAAGCGCCGGTCATGATGCGGCGTTTGACTTCGCTGCCAAAGCCTTCTGCGCGGGTTTTTTTGTACATGTCCACCAGGTCTTTGTAGTCCTTGGCGCGGTGGCCGAACTTCACGCCGTCGAAGCGGCTCAGGTTGGAGCTGGCTTCGGCCGGGGCGATGATGTAGTAAACCGGGATGGACAACTCGGTGCGCGGCAGGCTGATGGGCACCAGTTTGGCGCCCAGCTTTTCGTATTCGCGCAAAGCGTCATCCACAGCGGCTCGCACATCGGGAGCCAGGCCTTCGCCAAAGAACTCTTTTGGAATGCCAATGCGCAAGACATTTAGCGAGTTGTTCAGAGATGCCGTGAAGTCTTCGCTGGGCATGTCCAACGAGGTGGCGTCACGGTCCAGGTCGGCGCCGCACATGGCGCTGAGCAAGATCGCACAGTCCTCGGCGCTGCGGGCCATGGGGCCGGCCTGGTCCAGGCTGGAGGCGTAGGCAATCATGCCGTAGCGCGATGCCCGGCCATAGGTGGGTTTGATGCCGGTGATGCCGCAAAAGCTGGCGGGCTGACGGATCGAGCCGCCCGTGTCGGTGCCTGTGGCGGCGGGGGCCAAACCAGCGGCCACAGCCGCTGCGCTGCCGCCAGACGAGCCGCCCGGCACACGGTCTGTGTCCCAAGGGTTTTGCACCGGGCCATAGGCCGAGTTTTCGTTGGCCGAGCCCATGGCGAACTCGTCGCAGTTGAGCTTGCCCAAAGTGACCATGCCTGCTGTGCGCAGGCGCTGCACCACGGTGGCGTCAAACGGTGAGCGGTAGCCGCTCAGGATCTTGGAGCCTGCGGTGGTGGCGAAGTCGCGGGTGACGAACACGTCTTTGTGCGCCACAGGCACGCCCTCAAGCGGGCCTGCACTGCCGTTTGCCAGCTTGGCGTCCGAGGCGCGGGCTTGGGCCAGCGTGACTTCGCTGTCGATGTCCAAAAACGCGTTGTGCGGGTTGCCGCCCATGCGGGCCAAAAAGCGCGTGGCGACTTCAACGGCGCTGACTTCCTTGGTCTGCAAAAGGGTGGCCAGCGCTTTCACGCTGAGGGTGTGCAATTCACGCATGGCTTACTCGATGACTTTGGGAACCAAAAACAGACCGCGCTCAACGGCGGGGGCGCTGCGCTGGTTCAAATCTCGTTGGTTGGGCTCACTGGCCACATCGGGGCGCAGGCGCAGCGTGATGTCCTGGATGGCGGCCACGGGGTGGGCCATGGGCACGATGCCGGTGGTGTCCACCGCCTGCATGGCTTGAACCATGCCAAAAAAACCATTGATCTGGGTGAGCATGCGCGCGCTTTCTTCGGCTTGAAGTTCCAGCCGGGAAAGGTTGGCAATGCGTTCAATATCCTGCGGGGTCAGGGACATGGTTTGAAAAGAGTTGTAAGGGGCCGTGTTTTACAGCGTCAACGGCCTCAAGAGGAGCCTGTTTTGCCGGGGGATCGGGTATTATCCAGTGTTTGATGCCGCCCGCTCTGCTGTCTTTGAGCCCGCCCTGACAACACCCCTGATTTGATCGCCGCGCCCTCCCCAAATCGCCAACCGCAGGCCTTGGGATGGCGCGACAAAGGACCCCTGAATGTTTTCCTCTTTTCGTCGATATTTCTCCAGCGACCTGGCCATTGACCTGGGCACGGCCAACACCTTGATTTTTGTGCGCGACAAGGGCATCGTGCTGGACGAGCCTTCGGTGGTGGCCATTCGCCACGAAGGTGGCCCCCAGGGCAAAAAGACCTTGCAGGCCGTGGGCCACGAAGCCAAGGCCATGTTGGGCAAAGTGCCCGGCAACATCGAAGCGATCCGCCCGATGAAAGACGGCGTGATCGCCGACTTCACCGTGACCGAGCAGATGCTCAAGCAGTTCATCCGCATGGTGCACCCCCGCAGCACCTTCCGCCCCAGCCCCCGCATCATCATTTGTGTGCCTTGCGGCTCTACCCAGGTCGAGCGCCGCGCCATCCGTGAATCGGCCTTGGGCGCAGGCGCCTCCGAGGTGTATTTGATTGAAGAGCCCATGGCCGCTGCCATTGGCGCAGGCTTGCCGGTGTCGGCCGCTTCGGGCTCCATGGTGGTCGATATCGGTGGCGGCACGACCGAAGTCGGCGTGATTTCGCTCGGCGGCATGGTCTACAAAGGCAGTGTGCGCGTGGGCGGTGACAAGTTCGACGAAGCCATCATCAGCTACATCCGTCGCAACTACGGCATGTTGATTGGCGAACCCACCGCTGAATCGATCAAGAAAAACATCGGCTCGGCCTTCCCCGGCAGCGAAGTCAAGGAAATGGAAGTCAAGGGCCGCAACTTGTCGGAAGGCGTGCCCCGCAGCTTCACCATCAGCTCCAACGAAATCCTCGAGGCCTTGACCGATCCGCTCAATCAGATCGTTTCGGCCGTCAAAACCGCGCTGGAACACACCCCGCCAGAGCTGGGTGCCGACATTGCCGAGCGAGGCATGATGCTCACGGGTGGCGGCGCTTTGCTGCGCGATCTGGACCGTCTGTTGGCCGAAGAAACCGGCCTGCCAGTGCTGGTTGCCGAAGACCCGCTGACCTGCGTGGCCCGCGGTTGCGGCATGGCCTTGGAGCGCATGGACCAGCTGGGCAGCATTTTCACCAGCGAATAAGCCCGGTTGCATCCGGCGCACTCTCTTCATGGCTCTGGATACCCTGGAACGCAGTGCCCCGCCGATTTTTCGGCAGGGCTTGTCAGCGTCTGCCAAGCTGGTGTTGCTTTCCTTGCTGTCCATTTTGCTGATGGCCTCTGACCACCGTTTCCAGATTTCTCAACCGTTGCGGTCGGGCATTGCCGTGGTGCTCTCGCCCTTGCAATGGTTGTCACTTCAGCCTGGGCGCGCTTTCAGTGGCTTGGGTTCGTATTTCAGCGATCTGGGAAAAGCCCAAGACGCTGCCCAAAATTTTCAGACCCGCACCATGGCCCAAGCCCAAAGGCTGCAGCAGGTGGAGCAACTGGCGCAGGAAAACGCCCAATTGCGAGAACTGCTTGATTTGCGTGCGCAGTTCGCTGGCCCGACCAAGGCGGTCGAAGTTTTGTACGACACCGCCGACCCTTACACCGACCGCTTGGTGGTGGACCGTGGCTTGGTGGCGGGCCTGGTGCAAGGGGCCGCCGTGATCGATGTGGGCGGCGTCGTTGGGCAAGTGACGCGGGTCTATCCTTTGGTCAGTGAGGTCACCTTGCTGACCGACCGCAGCCAGAGCATTCCCGTGTTGAACGCCCGAACGGGCACCCGCCATGTGGCGATTGGCGACCCCAACACCCAAGGCGGTGCCCTGGAGTTGAAATTTGTGCCCTCGGGCACCGACATCAAACCCGGCGATTTGCTCACCACCAGTGGCATCGACGGGGTTTACCCCCCTGGCTTGCATGTGGGCTTGGTGAGCCACATCGACCGCCGGGTCGATTCCTCTTTTGCGCGGGTGTATGCCACCCCGACCGCCAAGCCCCGTGGCCGACATTTGCTGGTGCTGATGCCGGTCAAGGACTGGCCAACGGTCCCGGTGGCCCCGCCCGAACCAAAGCTCAAAGGCAAAGGCCGAACCACGGCGGCAGGAGTCTCGCCATGATCATGCCTGCAGGCCGTCCGCTCTTGCTGCCGGCCAACCCCCGGTTCATCGCGTTCACAGTGGTTTTGGGCTTGCTGCTGAACATGTTGCTGGGCCTGACGGGGTGGCACTTTTTGCCCGATGTGCTGGCCATCGTGGTGGTGTTTTGGAATGTGTATCAGCCGCGCCGTGTGGGCTTGGTTTTGGCCTTTTTGCTGGGGTTGGCGCTGGACGTGCACGAATCGGCCTTGCTTGGGCAAAACGCTTTGTCTTACGTGGTGCTCAGCAGCATCGCCTTGGCGGTTCAGCGGCGTTTGCTGTGGTTTCCGCTGCGCGAGCAAGCCCTGCAGATCGTGCCTTTGTTTGTGGTAGCGGCTTTGGTGGAATGGGTCACGCGTTTGATCGTGCAGGACGCATGGCCGCATTGGAGCCAGTTGTTTGCACCCTTTATGCAAGCGGCTTTGTGGCCCTTGGTGGGGGCTTTGTTGCTCGCACCTCAGCGGCGGGCTTTTGACCCTGACAACATCCGGCCCCTTTGAACATGTCGCTGTGGCTGCCTTCCCTTGCCGAGTTGCGCGACAGCCAGGCCGAGCTGCACCGGTTTCGTGGGCGGGTGGCCGTCATGCAAATCGTGGTGCTGGTGTGTTTTTTGTTGTTGGTGGCGCGCCTGTCGTATTTGCAGATCGTGCGACACGACGACTTGCTGGAGCAAGCGGAAAACAACCGCACGGCGGTGATCCCTACCGTGCCGCCTCGCGGCAACATCCTGGACCGCAATGGGGTGGTGTTGGCCAGCAATTACTCGGCCTACACGCTGGAAATCACGCCCTCTCGCGTCACCGACCTGGAAGCCACCATTGACGCTTTGGCCGAGGTGGTGGAGATCCAGGGCAAAGACCGCCGCCGCTTCAAGCGCTTGCGCGAGGATTCGCGCAGTTTCGATTCCTTGCCCATCCGCACCCGCTTGAGCGACGAAGAGGTGGCCAAGTTCAGTGCCCAGCGTTACCGGTTCCCGGGCGTTGAAATCAAGGCCCGGCTGTTCCGGCAATACCCTTACGGCGAACTGGCCAGCCATGTGGTGGGCTACATCGGCCGCATCAACGTCAAAGAAAAAGAGCGGATCGAAGAAGAAGACGATGCGGGCAACTACCGGGGCACCGAATACATTGGCAAGCTGGGGGTGGAGCAGCGTTACGAGCGTGAATTGCACGGCATCACCGGGGTGAACCGGGTGGAGACCTCGGCGGGCGGGCGGGCCACGCGCAGCCTGTCCAGCGACTTGGCTACACCGGGGCAAAACGTGGTGCTGTCCATCGACATCCAGTTGCAAAAAATGGTGGAAGAGATGTTTGGCTCTCGCCGTGGCGCGCTGGTCGCCTTGGACCCGAGCACCGGGGAGGTGCTGGCTTTTGTCAGCAAACCCACTTTTGACCCCAACTTGTTCGTGGACGGCATCGACGTCGAGAACTGGCAAATGCTCAACGAGTCGATCGACAAGCCCTTGCTCAACCGGGCTTTGCGGGGCACCTACCCGCCGGGCTCGACCTACAAGCCTTTCATGGCCATGGCGGCTTTGTCGACGGGCAAGCGCAGTGCCAGCACCATCATCAATGACGCGGGTTCATGGACTTACGGCGGTCACACCTTTCGCAGCCATGGCGACGGTGGCCTGGGCCCTGTGGACATGGTTCGATCCATCGTGTTGTCGAGCAATGTGTATTACTACTCGCTGGCCAACGACATGGGGGTGGACGCGATCCATGACTTCATGAAGCCGCTCGGTTTTGGCCAGATGACGGGCATTGATTTGCCTGGCGAAGTGCGCGGCATCTTGCCCAGCACCGAATGGAAGCGCAACTATTACAAAAAGCCCGAGCAAAAGAAATGGTACGGCGGTGAGACCATTTCTTTGGGCATTGGCCAGGGTTACAACACTTTCACCATGCTCCAGTTGGCCTCGGCCACGGCCACGCTGGCCAATGGGGGGGTACAGTTCAAACCCCGCGTGGTGTTGGCCACGCAAGACGCCTTGACCCATGCGCAAACCCAAGTGAACGCCGCAGAACCTGTGGACCTGGGCTTCAAGCCCGAGCATCTGGAGGTGGTCCGCAACGGCTTGGTGGGCGTGGTCACCTCTGGCACTTCGGCCCGTGTCTTTGCAGGCGCTGGCTACACCAGCGCCGGGAAAACCGGCACAGCCCAAGCCGTGACCATTGGGCAAAAGGACAAGTACAACGCCGCCAATTTGTCGGAGTACCAGCGTGACCATGCCTTGTACATGGCGTATGCCCCGGCAGACAAACCCAAAATCGCGGTGGCCGTGGTGGTGGAAAACGCGGGTTTTGGTGCGGCTTCAGCCGCCCCCATCGCACGGCGGGTGTTTGACTACTGGTTGCTGGGGCAATACCCGAGCGAAGAAGACATGGCCGCTACCCAAAAAGGCCAGACCGCCAGCCCGATTGGCAAGCCACGCACCAAACAAGAGGTGCCGATAGAAGCGCGAAAACCCAATTGAAAGCACACGCTCAGCAGGCAGCAGGAGGGCGGCTTGAGAACAGGTGAGCGTCGTACCCGTCAGCTCGCGTAAACCGTGCTCAAGTCAGCAAAGCCTTTGACTTCAATCGGGTTGCCAAACGGGTCCATGAAGAACATGGTCCACTGCTCGCCCGGTTGACCTGCAAAGCGCAGGTGAGGTGAGACGACAAATGGCATATTGGCCGATTGCAGACGGTCGGCCAAGGCTTGCCAATCGCTCTTTTGCATGACCAGGCCGAAGTGCGGCATCGGCACCAGGTGGTCACCCACATGGCCCGTCAGGGTTGTTTTGAACGGCTCGCCCAAATGCAAAGAGATCTGGTGCGAGAAAAAGTCAAAGTCCACCCAAGTGTCGGTGGATCGGCCTTCCTGGCAACCAAGGACGCCGCCGTAAAAGCGACGGGCTTCGTTCAGGTCGGTGACATGAAAAGCGAAATGAAAAAGGCTGTGCATGTCACAAAGCATATCAGCCTGTGCACCGCTGGAGTGGTCGCAAGAGCCCGAACGCAACCCGCACGAACGCCAAGGTAGGCGGCGTTCAAGTCAGTGAAGGGTCTGTGGCCATGGTGTCAAACCTCTTGAAGTATTGCTTGGCCATGGCCACCAGTTGTGCGTCAGACGGGTGATCGCTGGTGATGCTGTCGACAACGGCCTTGGCAATGCCTTGTTGGTGGCTTGTGCACCAGTCTCGGAACGCATGGCGTGCTAAGCCCGGACCCGTCAGCAACACTTCTCGCGTCCCGGTTAAAGCCGCGGCCACATCGGCATAAAAGGCAGCGGTGTCACTGGCCTTGCCTTGGTGTTTGTGAAGGCTGCGCGATCGGATGCGCTGGGCTTCAACGTGTTCACGGTCGAACATGACGACATGGGCCTCTTGGTGGTCCATCCAGACCACGGCGTGAAAAGTGCTCATCAACAATCCTGGAGTGAAAAAATCAGCGGCGCTGTTCGGCCAGGGTCTGGCAATCGATGCAGCGTTTGGCAGTGGGGTAAGCGATCAGGCGTGCAGGCGGGATGGGGGCGTCGCAGTCGGTGCACTTGCCATAGTGGCCTGATTGAATGCGCTCCAATGCGGCTTCGATGTCACCCAGCTGCGCCGTTTCGTGTTCGTTCATGGCAAACTCGTCGTTGCGCTCGGAAAGGGCTTGTGCCCGATCATCCAAACTGCGCACATCGTGCTCGGCGGCCATGTCTGCGCGCGAGACCTTACCGCCGCGCTCTTGGGCGATGCGCTGCAAAAGATGAGCACGCTCATGCAAGAGGCGCTCGCGGTAAAGAGAGGGTGTGGGGGCGTGGGATGAAGTCATGGCCCCATCCTAGGCGTCGTGGGCGATGTGGTGTTGATGTAGGTCAACACCACCCGCCGCATGGCCGCAACCACAGGCGGGCGACGGTGCGGCTCAAGTGCTCAAGCGCACAGATTCAGGTTTTGGCTTTCATGCGCGACATCATCAATTCCATGTTGGCTTTGCGGTCGGCATTGATCTTTTGCATGTGCGGACGCTCACCCATCATCTTGAGGTAATCGCGGGCGGGCAGATCGGCCAAAAAGTCTTTGCCGTAAATGACTTTGGTCGCGCCGGAGATCAAAGGCAGGTGGGTCACTGCCGCACAGTCGGCCAGCGTCAGGCTGTCGCCCGCCACAAAGGGCGAAAACTTGACCAGCTTGGCAAACGCGGCGACGTTCTTTTCGAGTTGTGCGCCGACTTTCTCTTTTACTGAATCGCTCACCTTGCCGCCGAAAAACGCTTCGGGGTACAGGTTGCGCGCGACCAATTCCAGGTGCAGGTCCAAAAACAGCGCCAATTCACGCACTTTGGCTGCGGCAAACGGGTTGGCGGGCAGCAAGGGGTTTTGTGGGTACTTTTGCTCGACGTACTCCAGCATCACGGCCGATTCGCACATGACACCATCGGGTGTCTTGAGGTAAGGGACTTTGCCCAAGGGGCTGGCGGCGGCATCGGTCGCACCCACCCAGGCCAGCTCCTCTTCAAAAGGCACGCCTTTTTCAAGCAGGGCCAGTTTGACTTTGTTGTGGTAATTGCTGGCTGCAAAGCCGCAGAGTGTGAGCATGGGGTGTCTCCAAGGGTGTTGGTCGTGGCGAAAGCTTAGCAACAGGCGGTGCGGATGGGGGTCACCCAGATGACGGTGGCCGGGTCATGGGATAATTTGGTCATGTCCAGCCTGCAAACCCTGCGCAATGCGCACCTCATCACCCGCTTCGTGCTGGTGTGGTTTGTTTTGTTCATCGGGGTGGCGGTGGCCTCGCCTTGGGTCAAACCTGAAGCCGTGCAGCTGGTTTGCAGCGCCATGGGCGGCGTGAAACTGGTGCAAGCGGACGCTGCAGGTTCTGATGTGGTCGGTGTGGCACATACCGCGCTGGACTGCCCCGCCTGCCTGCCCCTGATCGCGTCCCCTGTGGCCGACAGGTTGGCACCTTTGCCAGCGGGCAGCTTGTCTCATGTTTTGCAGCCCTTGCCAGCCGCTCGGCTGGCCAGTTTGCTGGGTCAGCCCTGGCAGGCCCGCGCACCCCCCATCTTTTTCGCCTGAAACACCGCTCCCTGAAACGCTGGGGGCCTGAGTCGTTTTCGGCGTCTCCTGTGCCTTTGTGCCCCGCTTGATGGGGTTTGCCGTACGCACGGTCTGTGCCCATTCATTTGTTCGATAACCACCAGGAGTGATCCATGTCCCGTCCCGCTTTGTCTGTGTCAGCCCTTGTTTTGGCCATGACCGTGTCCTTGGCTGCCCAAGCTCAGGTCACTGTGAAAGACGCCTGGGTGCGGGCCACCGTGCCCCAGCAAAAGGCCACCGGGGCCTTCATGCAGCTGCAGTCGGCGCAAGACGCCAAGCTGCTGTCGGCCCAATCGCCCGTGGCGGGTGTGGTCGAGGTGCACGAAATGGCCATGGACGGCGGCGTCATGAAAATGCGCGCGGTGCCCAGCTTGGCTTTGCCCGCAGGCAAAGCAGTGGACCTCAAGCCCGGCGGTTACCACGTCATGTTGATGGACCTGAAAGGCCAAGTCAAGGACGGTGACACCGTGCCGGTGACCTTGGTCGTGGAAGGCAAAGACGGCAAGCGCCAATCGGTCGAACTGAAAGTGCCCGCCCGCACCGCCGCTGCACCGGCCATGAACCATGGCGCAGGCCAGATGCACAAACACTGATCGGTCTGAACGCTGACCACAGATCTGCCCATGCAAACGAATTCGACCACCACCACGACACAGTTGCGCCGCTTGGCCCGCTTTGTGCTGGTCTGGTACGTGTTGTTTGTGGGGGTGTCGGTTTTGGCGGCCACGCTGCAGCCTAAAACCATGGACGTGGTGTGCTCCAGCATGGGCCTTATGAAAGTGGTGGTGCAAGGCAAGGGCGGTGACGCTCAGGTCCGAAGCAGCATGGACTGCCCGCTGTGCGCACATGCCACGCCCGCTCTGCCGCCGCCCACGGTGGCCGCTCTGGCCCTTGTGCCCGATGCCCGTTCGCACATCGTGCAGCGTCTGCCCGAGGCCGTGCTGATCGCACGCACGGCCCCGCCTTTGCCCTCTCGCGGGCCGCCTGTTTCGAATTGATCCTTGTTGAACCGGACTGAACACCGCCAGGTGTTCGGCGCTTCTTGTCACTGTGGCCCTGTGTGCTGGCGGTGATTGATCGATTTGAAACTTGCCATGAAAAATACCCTCTCTCTTTCTCCTTTGTCTTTGGCCGTGTTCGGCCTGTTCGCCAGCCTGAGTGGCCACGCTGTAGCCCAAACTTCAACGGCGCTGGACACCATCGTGGTATCGGGTTCGCGCTCGGCAACCAAACTGTCCGAAACCCCTGTGTCGATTGGCTCGGTCAGTCGCGCCCAGTGGGACGCCGACAAGCCCAAATCGGTGGGTGAGATCATCAACCGCATTCCCGGTGTGCATTGGAACGATCTGGGCAACGAGCAGCACAGCATGGCCATTCGCCAGCCCATCAGCACCAACGCGGTGTACCAGTATCTGGAAGACGGCATCCCGATTCGTCCCCTCGGTGTGTTCAACCACAACGCGCTGAACGAAAACAACATGAACGGCTCGGGCGGTGTCGAGGTGGTCAAGGGCGCTGCATCTTCCCTGTACGGCAGCAACGCTGTGGGCGGGGCGGTCAACTTTTTGACGCAACGCGCTTCCCGCATGCCCACCGGCTATGTGGGCATTCGACACGACAACACCGATGGGTTCACCCGCGTGGACTCTGGCGCGAGCAACACCTGGGGCGATCTGGGCTTGCGTTTCTCGCACTACAGCTCGCAGCGTGACACCCACAACTGGCAGCAGTACAGTGGGGGCAAAAAGGACTCGTTCACCCTGCGTGGCGACTACAACCTGAACGACAAATCCTGGTTGCGTGCATCGCTGGTGCACACCAACCTGGACTCGGACACACCCGGCAGCTTGTTTGAAAACGACTTCCGTACCAACCCGGGCAAAAGCATCAACACCTTCACCTGGCGCAAAGACAAAACCACCCGCGCCAACTTGGCGTGGGAAGGCGAAACCACCCAAGGCGGCTTGACCACGGTGACGCTGTTCGCGCGCAACAACGACCATGGCCAGTTGCCTAACTACACCATCTCGGGGTGCTCGGGCGCAAGCTGCAAAGGCACCTTGAACAACAACCATGTGGAGTCGTTGGGCGTGGATGTGAAGCACGAGCAAAAGTTCGATTGGCTGCGTGCCCGCCTGGTCACAGGCGTCTACATTGACCGCAGCCAGAACGACTATGTGTCGGACAACTTGGCCGTGGTGCGCGATCTGCCCACCGGCCGTTACATGAGCTACACCTTGAACAGCGTGGCCAACCCCAGTGGTGTGCGCAACTACGGCGCGGGCATTGCCAACGATGCTGCTTTTGCACAATTGGAATTCAGCCCGAGCGAGCAAATCCGTGTGGTGGCAGGTGGCCGTTATGACAGCATTCGCTACGACTTCAAGAACAACTTGACACCCGGTGCCAACTACGGCGCTGCCAACGAGGTGCGCAGTTTTGCCAAGTTCAGCCCCAAGTTGGGCGCGACCTACGCGATCAGCCCCAGCAGCAGCCTTTACAGCAACTTGAGCATGGGCTTCACACCACCCGAAGTCAGCCAGCTTTACGGCAAGACGGCCATTCCAGAATTGAACTCGGCCACCTATGACAACGTCGAAGTGGGCTGGCGCGCCTTGTTGGCCTCTGGCATCCGTTTGGACTCTGCGCTGTACCAACTCAGCGGCAAAGACACCATCGTGTCTTACACCTCGGACATTGGAAACAGCTTCAACAAGAACGCAGGCAACACGCGCAGCCGGGGCTTGGAGTTGAGCCTGAATCAAGATCTGCGTGAATGGGACTGGCGCGTCGGTGCGACCTGGGCCGAACACACCTTTGTGTCTTACCGTGTGAGCGACAAAGTGGGTGCGATCGAAGACTATTCGGGCAAAGACATGCCGCAGGCCCCCAACCACACCATCACGGCCCAAGTCGGTTGGAAATTCACACCGGTATCGCGCGTGGCCTTGGGACTGGTCAAGCAAGGCAGCTACTGGATGAACAACGCCAATACAGTGCGTTACGCGGGCCACACGCTACTCAACCTGACGGCCACCCACAAGTTGGGCGATGGCTGGGAGGTTTGGGGCCAAGTGCGCAACCTGACCGACAAGCTGTATTCGGACAACGCGTCCAGCAACTACAAAAGCGGCGCTTACACACCCAACACACAAAACACCTACGCCGCAGGTGCGCCACGCAGCGTCATGTTGGGCCTGACCAAATCTTTTGGTCAACGTTGACGTGAAGTCTGGCTGGCGATGATTTGTTAAAAAGTAACCATGAATTCGCCAGCCTTTAATTCAATCTCCCGAATTTGTGAGAAAAGCCCATGAAAATATTGAACCGTTGGTGTGCCGTGTGGGGCCTGGTAATGGCTGGGTTGTTTATGCTGCCGCAGGCTGGGGCGCAAGTTGCTGCCAAGGATGCCAGCCAACTTGCTGCGACTTCACAGCATCGCCATCAACGCCCGCAACTGGCCATAGGCGCAGCCATTGCACCCGATGGCCATTTGTGGGTGGTGGGTTTGAATGCGCTAGCGCAACTGTTTGTGCAAAGCACGCCTTTGGGCGGCGCTCTGCAGTGGAGCGAAGCACGCATCTTGAACACCGGAGCCGACCCGATTGCGGCCGATGGCGAGAGCCGCCCAAAAATAGTGTTTGGCCCCCAAGGCTGGGCGGTGATCAGTTACACCATGCCATTGGCCAAACCCTACACGGGCTTCATTCGCATGCTGCGCAGCAGCGATGGCGGGCAAACATTCAGTGCGCCTTTCACCGTGCACCAGGATCGGCAAGAAATCACCCACCGTTTTGATTCGGTGGCCTTTGACGCGCAAGGTGTTTTGCACACACTGTGGGTGGACAAGCGCGATCAGCCCCCCAAGGGCTCGGCACAAAAATATGCGGGTGCCGCGATTTACCGCAACGAGTCCAAGGACGGCGGTATGACCTTTGGCCCCGACACCAAGCTGGCCGATCATTCGTGCGAGTGCTGCCGCATCGGCTTGGCACGCAATCCGCAAGGGCAGTTGCAAGCCACTTGGCGGCATGTGTTCGACAGCAGCACGCGAGACCATGCTTTTGCCAGCGTAGGTGCCCCAGCTAATCGCATCACCCGCAGCACGCACGACGACTGGCAGATCAATGCTTGCCCGCACCATGGACCTGGATTGGCGCTCAATGCAGGCGGCCATCCAACGGGTTACCACACGGTCTGGTTTGGCATCCGCAAAGTGAATGGTCAAGACCAAGCCGCTGTGCGCTATGCCCGCCTCAATACGCAAGGTGAGCCGCTGACCGAGACTGTGCGGGTATTGCCCGATGCGCGTGCCGAGCATGCCGATGTGCTGGCCGATGGCCCCAACGTCGCCTTGGTCTGGCGCAGCAGCGAAGGCGCGCAGACCACACTCAAGGCCTGGCTGTCGACCGATGGCGGGCAAAAGTTCACCCTCAAAACCCTGGGCCAAACCACGGGTTACAACGACCACCCCCGTCTGGCCCAAAGCGGTGACAAGATGGTGGTCATTTGGCGCACCCACCAGGAGATCCAGGTTCATGACATCGTTTTTTAAACCCGCAGTGGCCCTTTTGGTGCTGGGATTCGCATGTGCCTCCCAGGCGCTGGCCCAGGCATCGAATCCTGCATCGTCACACGCCCACCACGGTGCCCCACACAATGCTGGCGCGCTCAAGGGCAGTGTGTTGCCTTTTGACGAAAAAATCTGGGTGCAGTTGCTCACGCAAGGCCCGCGTCCTGCGGCCTATTTGTTCACCACCTCGTATTGCAGCACCTGCCCCGCTGCTTTTGCGGTGTTGCATGACGCGGTCAAAAAACGGGCGACCCAACCCCCCTTGAACGCGGTCATGATGGACGTCTTGGGCCCGCAGGCGCTGCGTCACGCCAAGCACTTCAAAGGCATGACGCAGATGTACGCCTTTGATGGTTTTGAGCCCGCGATCCGCCAAGCCGTCGACCCCAATTGGCCCAATGTCACGCCTTACGTGGTCTTGGTCGACCGCAAGGGGCAGGCACAACGGGTCATTGGCCCCCCCCCACCGGAGATGCTCCGGCGCTGGTTGGCTGCCCACTGAAAGCTGAACCTTGTGGGCTTGATAGATGTTTTTTGCATTAGAAAATAGAAAAACAGTTGTTTGAGTTTTAAAGAGTGGCTTCCACAATCCATTCCATCTGCTTTTTGATGTGAATGTTCTGGAGTCTGCTCATGAAAACAAACCGCCGTTTCTTCCACCTGGTCGCGATCGTTGCATTGTCATTCAGCGGCTGGGTCGCCCAGGCCCAAGCCCCAGTCAGCCTGCTCAACGTCTCTTACGACCCCACCCGAGAGCTGTACGTCGAATTCAACAAGGCCTTTGCCGCCCACTGGAAAGCCAAAACCGGTCAAGACCTGAGCTTCAAGCAGTCGCATGGCGGCTCGGGCAAACAAGCCCGCTCCATCATCGACGGGCTGGACGCCGATGTGGCCACCCTGGCCCTGGCCGGTGACACGGACGCGCTGCACAAAAACGGCAACCTGATCCCCAAAGACTGGCAAAAGCGCCTGCCGCACAACAGCTCACCTTACACCTCGACCATTGTCTTGGTGGTGCGCCAAGGCAACCCCAAAGGCATCAAGGACTGGGACGACCTGGTCAAGCCCGGCATCAGCGTGATCACGCCCAACCCCAAAACATCGGGCGGTGCACGGTGGAACTTCCTGGCCGCTTGGGAATTTGCCAAGCGCAAATACGGCAACGAAGCCAAAGCCAAAGACTTTGTGGCCGCGCTCTACAAAAACGTGCCCGTGCTCGACACTGGGGCCCGTGGCTCCTCCATCACCTTTGCCCAGCGTGCCCAAGGTGATGTGTTCATCAGTTGGGAAAACGAAGCCAACCTGCTGGAAAAAGAATTCGGCAGCAAGATCGACGTGGTCTATCCGTCCATCAGCATCTTGGCCGAGCCGGCCGTGACCGTGGTCGACAAAAACGTGGACAAAAAAGGCACCCGCGCTGTGGCGCAGGCCTATTTGGAATACCTCTACACCGACGAAGGCCAGGACATTGCGGGCAAGAACTTCTACCGCCCGATCTCGCCCAAGGCCCAAGCAAAATACGCCAAGCAGTTCCCCAAATTGAACCTGTTCACCATTGAGCAAGCCTTTGGTGGCTGGGAAAAAGCCGACAAAGCCCACTTTGCCGATGGCGCCAGCTTTGACCAGATTTACACCAAAAAATGATCCGACTTTGCGTTCACTGTGGTCAGTGGGCGCTGTCGCCATATCGCCATATGGTTGTCACTGTCCATACTTGTCCATGTTGGAAGCTGGAATTCGGCATTTGCCGATCAACACTTTCAAGGGGTACAGCATGACGAACGACATTCAAAACGAAGCCGAACACGAACATGACGATCTGTTGGACGACGAATTTGTCAGTATTTCTCAGTGCCACGCTTTGGCCGCGCAGCACTTTTTGGAAGCTGCCAAGCAGCATGGTTTGGCCGCCGAAGCCTACGACGCTGGCAACTTGTACGAAACCCACCGCCGTGGCTACTTGGCTTACCGCAACCAATTGCTCGCCACCCAGTATGCTGAAATGGCCGCCATCGATGAGGACGACGAGGAGTTTGACGACGAGCGCTCGGAAGGCGATGCGCAATGATCTGAGCCAGTGAATCAGGCCGATGCGTCGGCTTTTGGGCTCAAGGGCCCATCCCAAGCCACTGTGTAACTTCGTGCGCAGTGGCTTTTTTATGGCTATCTATATCTGGATATTGATATAAGCAAACTACAAATGATTCGTTTGAGATTCAAGGGAGGGCGCCCACAATCGCGCTCTTGACTGAATTTGCAACCGATTGGACACCGCATGAAACAACTCTCCCGCATCACTTTGGCGACGGTTTTGGCCTTGTCGGGCCTGACGGTCAGAGCGCAGACTTTGCTCAACGCTTCGTACGACGTGGCACGCGAGTTCTACAAAGACTACAACGCCGCATTCGTCGCCAACTACAAAAAAACCACCGGCAAGGACCTCAAAATTGACCAAGCCCACGGTGGCTCCAGCGCCCAAGCGCGTGCCGTGAACGATGGTTTGGATGCCGATGTGGTGACCATGAACACCACCACCGATGTGGACTTTTTGGCCAGCACGGGCATCGTGGCCAAAGACTGGAACAAGCGTTTTGCCAACAACGCATCGCCTACCACCTCGACCATGTTGTTCCTCACACGCAATGGCAACCCCAAAGGCATCAAGGATTGGGACGATCTGGTCAAGCCCGGCATCAAGGTGATCGTGGTCAACCCCAAAACCGGTGGCAATGGCCGCATGGCCTATTTGGCGGCATGGGGCTATGTCAAGAAAAAGGGTGGCTCGGACGCCGATGCGGCTGAATTCGTGAACAAACTCTACAAAAACGTGCCTGTGCTGGCCAAGGGTGGGCGCGATGCGACCACCATCTTCTTGCAGCGCAACATCGGCGATGTGTTGGTGACTTTTGAGTCTGAAGTGGTGTCGGTGGACAACGAATTTGGTGCGGGCAAAGTGGATGCGATTCACCCCTCCATCAGCATCGTCGCCGAAAACCCGGTGGCTGTGGTGGAACGCACCGTGGCCAAGAAGGGCACGGCCGATCTGGCCAAGGCGTACCTGAACTACTTGTATTCAGACGAAGCGCAAGAGATCGCGGCCAAGCACGCTTTGCGTCCGCGCAACCCGACCGTCTTGAAGAAGTATGCCAGCACCTTCAAGCCGATCCAGTTGTTCACCGTCAACGAGGTGTTCGGCTCTTTCGCGGATGCCCAAAAAGTGCATTTCAACGATGGTGGTCAGTTCGACAAGATCTACACCGTCAAATAAGTTTTCTCCATGACCGCATTGCCCATTGCGGCGCCTGCCAAGCGGCGGGCGCCAGCCAAAGTGTTGCCCGGGTTCAATTTGACCCTGGGCTTCACGATTTTTTACCTCAGCCTGATCGTGCTGATCCCCCTGTCGGCGCTCGTCTTCAAAACCTTCACTTTGACTTGGGACCAGTTTGTCGCGGCCGTCACGGGCCCACGGGTCATGGCGTCTTACCGATTGACCTTTGGCGCGTCGCTGATCGCCGCCTTGGTGAATGTGTTTTTTGGCCTCTTGGTCGCGTGGGTGTTGGTGCGCTATGACTTTTTCGGCAAAAAAATCGTCGATGCCTTGGTCGATTTGCCTTTTGCCTTGCCCACGGCCGTGGCGGGCATATCGCTGACCGCGCTCTTGGCTGGCAATGGCTGGGTGGGCCAATATTTGGAGCCGCTGGGCATCGTGCTGGCTTTTAACCCCAATGGCGTGGTGATCGCGCTCATTTTCATCGGCCTGCCCTTTGTGGTGCGCACGGTGCAGCCGGTACTCGAAGACACTGAAAAAGAACTCGAAGAGGCCGCCACCTGCTTGGGTGCCACGCGCTGGCAGACCTTTTCCAGGGTGATCTTCCCGTCGATCGCACCCGCATTGCTCACGGGTTTTGCCATGGCTTTTGCGCGGGCCATTGGGGAATATGGCTCGGTCATTTTCATCGCCGGCAACATGCCCATGGTGTCGGAGATCACCCCGCTCATCATCATCGGCAAGCTGGAGCAATACGACTATGTCGGGGCCACCGCGGTGGCCTTGGTCATGTTGGTCGCTTCTTTTGTGTTGTTGTTGGTCATCAACGCCTTGCAAACTTGGCAACGCCGCCGCTCAGGAGCCCCCGCATGAGCACCGTCATGACGTCCAAAAAAGTCCAGGCGGGCACCACCGAGGCACGCTGGATCCGTTTCAGCCTGATCGGCCTGGCTTTGACCTTCATGTTCTTGTTCCTGGTCTTGCCTCTGGCCGCGGTGTTCACCGAGGCTTTGCGCAAAGGGCTGGATGCTTACCTTGAAGCCCTCAAGGAGCCTGACGCCTGGTCGGCCATTCGCCTGACCTTGATCACTGCCGCCGTTGCTGTGCCCTTGAATTTGGTGTTCGGTGTGGCGGCCGCTTGGGCGATTGCCAAATACGAGTTCAAAGGCAAATCGGTGCTGACCACCTTGGTGGACTTGCCGTTTTCAGTCTCGCCTGTGGTGGCGGGCCTGATTTATGTGCTGATGTTCGGTGCCCAAGGGTGGTTTGGGCCTTGGTTGCAGGCCCACGACATCAAGATCATTTTTGCCATCCCCGGCATCATTTTGGCCACGGTCTTTGTGACCTTTCCGTTCATTGCCCGCGAGCTGATTCCGCTCATGCAAGCGCAAGGCAACGACGAAGAACAAGCCGCCATCGTGCTGGGTGCCACAGGCTGGCAGACCTTTTGGTATGTGACGCTGCCCAACATCAAGTGGGGCCTGATTTACGGCGTCATTTTGTGCAACGCACGGGCCATGGGTGAGTTCGGTGCGGTCTCGGTGGTGTCGGGGCACATCCGCGGCCAGACCAACACCATGCCACTGCATGTGGAGATTTTGTACAACGAGTACCAGTCGGTGGCGGCCTTTGCTGTGGCGTCTTTGCTGGCCTTGCTGGCGCTGGTCACCTTGGCCATCAAGTCCATCATCGAATGGCGCCACGAACAAGACATGAAAGCCTCGGCCGACACGCCACCTGAGCGTCCTTTGGCATCGACCCCTGACGCCCTCGTCTGAATTCGCCGGAAAGCATTTGAACCATGAGCATCGAAATCCGCAATGTCCATAAACAATTCGGCGACTTCACCGCCTTGAACAACGTCAGCCTCGACATAGAGTCGGGCGAATTGGTTGCGCTGCTGGGCCCATCGGGCTGCGGCAAGACCACGCTGCTGCGCATCATTGCAGGGCTGGAAACGGCCGATCAGGGCACCATCGCCTTCAGCGGCGCAGACACCACGCATGTGCATGTGCGCGAGCGCCAAGTGGGTTTTGTGTTCCAGCACTATGCGCTGTTTCGTCACATGACGGTGTTCGAAAACGTGGCCTTTGGCCTGCGCGTCAAGCCCCGCAAAGAACGCCCCAGCGATTCCGAAATCAAACGCAAGGTGCACGATTTGCTCGGTCTGGTGCAATTGGATTGGCTGGCCGACCGCTACCCCTCGCAGTTGTCGGGCGGTCAGCGCCAGCGCATCGCCTTGGCCCGCGCCTTGGCGGTCGAGCCCAAAGTGTTGCTGCTGGACGAGCCCTTTGGGGCCTTGGATGCCAAGGTCCGCAAAGAGCTGCGACGCTGGTTGCGTCGCCTGCACGACGAGTTGCATGTGACCAGTATTTTTGTCACGCACGACCAGGAAGAAGCCCTCGAAGTGGCCGACCGCGTGGTGCTGATGAACAAGGGCAACATCGAGCAAATTGGCTCGCCCCAAGACGTGTGGGACCACCCGGCCAGCCCTTTTGTCTATGGTTTTTTGGGCGATGTGAACTTGTTCCATGGCCGCGCCCACGAAGGCGAAATGCTCATCGGTGCCGACCAGCACGCCATCCGCCTGGACACGCCGGAGCACGGTCAGGTGCAAGACGCCAAGGCCTTTGCCTATGTGCGTCCACACGACCTGGATGTGACGCGCTACACACCGGGCGCGTTGCACACCGGCATTGTGGCCAAACTCACCCGCGCCATCGTGGTGGGGCCTGTGGCCCGGCTGGAGTTGGAGCCGGTCGAAGCGGGCATGTTCGGCAAAGACGCCATCATCGAAGCGCAGTTGTCGGCATCGCAATACCGCCAGCAAGACTTCAAAGAGGGTGAGACCCTGGTGCTGACGCCGCGCAAGGCGCGGGTGTTTGTAGAGGGTTGACCGACCGGCGTCTCTGGGTCACCCAGAAGTGAGGGCTCAAGGCGATGGCTTGGCCAGGTCAGGGGTTCTCTTTGGTCGGGACCTGTGTGAAGGCGGGCGGCAACCCGATCCATGGGGCATAAAAACCGTCCTGGTCTGTTGGCGCTGGCGGGGCCAGTTGCCCATGTAAAACTTCCCAACCCGCTTGCGCGCTGTCGATCAGGGGCAGGGCGCAGTGGGCTTGCAGCAAGCGGGCATAACCGGCCAAGCCTGCACCGCCCAAGATAATGCTGGACACACCGCTTTGGGCGGCGTTTTGGCAAGCTTGGCTGAGGCAACGAATGGCCATGTCGGGGTCGGCCTGCAGCGCGGCCCCGGTGGGGGCCACGGTTTCGATGTGGCGCAGTTGCGCCCCATAACCCAGGCTGTTGGCCAAGCGTTGCAGCATGGGCTTCCAGCGTTCCCCCCCCGTCACAATGGCAAAGGGTCCCCGCGCACCGGCCTGAATGAACGAAGCCTCGGCCAATCCGGTCACAGGGCAGCCGCTGACTTCACGCAGCGCAAACAAACCCGGATCGCCAAAACAACCAATCAGCACGCCGTGCAGCGGGCGCGTGGGCGTTCCCCGGTGGGTGGTCCATACGTCCAGACAAGCGTGTGCGGCCACCGCGTGGCTGGCTTCGCAGGCGATATAGGGTGCCCCAAATCGGGCGGTTTGCACATCAAGCGCCAGTCCCGGCGGTAACAGGGGTTGCAAAACATCCCGCAACCTTTGCGTGGTCAAAGCGTTCGTGTTGGGGTTGATCAACAAAAATCGGCGCAATCGCGTGGCGTCCATGGGGCAGGTTCCTTTTCAGTGGCTAAGCCTTCATTCAGACTGCTTTCATGTCGTTTGTTGATGGTGTGGATTGCATACCAAAACATCGCCAAATTGGGGCGTGACACAAAAATAGCTGACCATAATGGTGCCAGAGAACACCATTTTTGTGCCTGATTTGTTTCGATCAATGGGCTATTTCGAAGCGATCAAGGCTTGCTTGGCAGCGGATGTCATGTGTCGCGTCTGGCACGGCGATTGCATACAAAAACCTTGCCAGAGTTTTACAAGGTATGTTAATTTACAGATTCAACATGTCAGTACCCAAGGTTTTTTGCTTGTTTTTCAACCCATTTTGACTGGAGTTTTGATGAAGCGCTCTACTCTTTCCTCTCGTTTGTTGCCCGCATCTTGGGCGTTCACCGTGGCCGTTGGAGTGGGGCTCAGCGCCATCTCCATGGCGGTTCAGGCGCAAGAAAAAGTCTTGCGCATTGCCATGACGGCGGCCGACATTCCTCGCACCTTGGGGCAGCCCGACCAAGGCTTTGAGGGCAACCGGTTCACCGGCATCCCGATGTACGACGCCCTCACCCACTGGGATTTGTCCAAATCGGATGGCCCCAGTGTGTTGATCCCTGGCTTGGCCACTTCTTGGGCGGTTGGTGCGAGTGACAAAACAAAATGGACTTTCAAGTTGCGCTCCGGTGTCAAGTTCCATGATGGCTCGGCGCTGAACGCCGATGCGATTGTCTGGAACGTGCGCAAGGTGCTGGACAAAGATGCGGTGCATTTTGATGCCAGCCAGGTGGGCGTCACCGCTTCGCGCATGCCTACCCTGCGCAGTGCCCGAAAAATCGATGACCTGACGGTGGAGCTGACCACCAGCGAGCCCGATGCGTTTTTGCCCATCAATTTGACCAATCTGTTCATCGCCTCGCCGGCCCATTGGCAAAAGAAATTTGATGCCGCTGCAGGTGCTACACCGGCAGACAAGTCCAAGGCGGCGTGGACGGCGTTTGCGGCAGACGCCTCTGGATCTGGCCCTTTCAAGATGGCCCGATTCGTGCCGCGTGAACGCCTCGAAATGGTGGCGAACAAAACCTATTGGGACGCCAAGCGCATGCCCAAGGTCGACCGCGTGGTGCTTGTGCCCATGCCCGAGGCCAATGCCCGCACCGCTGCCTTGCTCGGTGGTCAGGTCGACTGGATTGAAGCGCCTGCCCCCGATGCCATGTCGCAAATTCGCCAGCGTGGCTTCAAGATTGAAAGCAACGCCCAGCCGCATGTGTGGCCTTGGCAGCTGTCATTTGCCGAAGGCTCGCCTTGGCTGGACAGGCGCGTGCGCCACGCGGCCAACTTGTGCGTGGACCGTGAAGGTTTGAAAACCCTGTTGGGTGGCATGATGGCGGCCCCCAAAGGCACCGTGCCTCCGGGCCATCCCTGGTGGGGCAATCCCAAATTCGACATCACGTACGACGTGAATGCCGCGAAAGCCTTGATGAGTCAAGCGGGGCACAGCGCAGCCAAACCCCTCAAAGTCAAGGTGCAGATTTCGGCATCGGGCTCGGGCCAGATGCAGCCCTTGCCGATGAACGAGTTTGTGCAACAGTCGCTCAAGCAGTGCTTCTTTGACGTCCAGTTTGACGTGATCGAGTGGAACACCTTGTTCACCAACTGGCGTAAGGGTGCAAAGGACCCATCGGCCAACGGCGCCAAT
>NZ_CAMBNZ010000008.1 GCF_945869175.1 Limnohabitans sp. Rim8
GAGTCGATGAAGTGCTCTACAAAATTGTGGGGTTCGGTGACGGCCTGGCTCTCAAAGGTGGGCGGTGGCAAATCGTTCAGCCCTTCAAAGCTGCGGCCTTGCAGGAGTTCGGTCAGGCTGCGCTCCAACGCCACTTGAAGGCTCGGGTGCGCGCCGAAGGATGCAAACACCCCCCCTGTGCGTGGGTTCATCAAGGTGACGCACATCACCGGGTAGGTGCCACCCAGCGACGCGTCTTTGACCAGCACCGGAAAGCCTTGGGCCTCCAAGCCCTGGATGCCCGCCAAGATGCTGGGGTATTTGGCCAAAACGTCTTGCGGGACATCCGGCAAGCAGATTTCACCCTCCAAGATCTCGCGCTTGACGGCGCGCTCAAAAATTTCAGACAAGCATTGCACCTGCGCCTCGGCCAAGGTGTTGCCGGCACTCATGCCGTTGCTTACAAACAAGTTCTCAACCAGGTTGGTGGGGAAGTACACCACTTCCCCGTCGGATTGACGCACAAAGGGGAGCGAGCAAATGCCACGCGCGGCATTGCCCGAGTTGGTGTCGATCAGGTGCGAGCCACGCAGCTCGCCATCGGGGTTGTAGATGGACAGGCAGTACGCATCCAAAATTTCAGCGGGCAGCGCATCTTTTTTCCCTGGTTTGAACCAGCGTTCGTTCGGGTAATGCACAAACGCGGCGTTGGCGATGTCTTCTCCCCAAAACGCACCCGCGTAGAAATGGTTGTTGTTCAGTCGTTCAATGTATTCGCCCAACGCAGAAGCCAATGCGCTTTCTTTGGTGGAGCCTTTGCCATTGGTAAAGCACATGGGCGAGTGCGCATCACGGATGTGCAGGGACCACACATGGGGGATGATGTTGCGCCAAGAGGCAATTTCAATCTTGATCCCTAAGTCGGCCAAGAGGCCGGACATGTTGGCAATGGTTTGCTCCAAAGGCAGGTCTTTGCCCGGGATGAAGGTGTGCTTGTCGGTACTGGGCTTGAGGGTGAGCAAAGACTGCGCATCGGCATCCAGGTTGTCGACCTCTTCGATGACAAACTCGGGGCCTGCTTGCACCACTTTTTTCACGGTGCAGCGTTCAATCGAATTCAAAATGCCTCTGCGGTCTACCTCTTGGATGTCTGGAGGCAACTCCACCTGAATTTTGAAAATTTGCTGGTGACGGTTCTCGGGGTCAATGATGTTGTTTTGCGAGAGGCGGATGTTTTCGGTGGAAATCTTGCGGGTATCGCAATACAACTTTACAAAATACGCAGCACACAAAGCCGAGGAGGCCAAGAAATAATCGAAGGGGCCTGGGGCTGAGCCATCGCCTTTGTAGCGAATGGGCTGGTCGGCAACAACGGTGAAGTCATCGAATTTGGCTTCCAGACGCAGTTTGTCCAGAAAGTTGACTTTGATTTCCATGGGCGATTTTCAATAGGGACTCAAAATGATGCGAGCGCACGGGTTCGCCTACATGTGGGTACCCAGTATATAAAGCCCAACTGAAAAAAAGAGGATCCCAGCCAGAAAGACGACTGGGTGGGGCCCGAGTTCAAGCGCTGTATCGGCCGCTTGTGTGCTCAAGCGTTGTGGCTGGCAGTTTGTACGGCTTCGCTGTTGTAGGCATCGGCGTACCGACTGGCCAGAAAAGCGGTGAAAAAGCCGTTGAACCAATCCATGTTGATGGGCTTGGCCATGAAAATGCAGCCTTCGGGCAAGCCGCCGCGGCTTTCAATGACCTCAGAAGTCAGTGCAGACAAGACCAAGGTTGTCATGCGGTTGAATTGCGGGTTTTGGCGCAGAGTGCGCAGCAACTCGAAACCGTCCACCCCCGGCATGTCGAGGTCGGTGATCAGCACATCGGGCTTGATGCTGGCGATGTCGATCAAGGCCTCCAGACCCGATGACATGGCGGTGCAATCGACGGGCATGTTGGAGCGGTTGCAGTAACCGCGCAGCATTTCGCGGGTGACCGCATCGTCTTCCACCAGCAAGACCCGCAGCCTCTGGTCGCGGGGCTCGCTTAGGACGGTCAACATGTTGTGCTTACGCTGGTATTCGCGGATAGAGGGCATCGAAATTCTGCGATGCCCGCCTTGCGTTTTCCAAGCTTGCAGCTCATTTTTTTCGACCAAGGTCTGGATCGTGCCGACAGACAGCCCCAGCAGCTTGGCTGCATAGGTGGTGCCGCAGTAATCCTCGGGGGTGTCGGGTGTGGTGTAGGTTTGCATGGCATTTATTTTAATAATAAAATTATAAAAAACAATCTTTTTGATTTAAAAAAACCGCTTAATAATTAAAATTCATGGCTTGAAATACTGGCGTGTGGAGTGGATTGGTGGATGTTTTCACCTCGGCGCTCAAGGAATGCCCGTTTGGCGAGGTCTCCGCTGTGACAAAGCACGCACAGAAGCCAAGCCGCAGCGGGATTAACATGGATTCAAACCACACTTGGAGACTGTCGATGCCCGCCCATGCCGCTGTTTGGCCCGTACGCTTGCCTGCCAAGATCACCCCGCCAGCCACTTCTCTTTGGATGAACCTGGCCATCAGCGCCCTGCGTTATCCCGAAAAAGCAGCCTTTGTCTTCATGGGCAGGGTCTGGACTTACCGCGAGTTGATGGCCCATGCGGAGCAACTGGCCGGGCAATTGAAGGCTTTGGGCGTGGAGGCGGGGGATCGGGTGGTGTTGGACATGCAAAATTGCCCGCAGTTGGTGATCACCCACTTTGCTGTTTTGCGCATCGATGCGGTGGTGGTGCCCGTCAACCCGATGAACCGGGCCGAAGAACTGAAGCACTACATCACCGATCCAGATACACGGATGGCTGTGACCACCGCCGATTTGGCCCCGGACCTGGCGCAGGCCAGCGCCGCTTTGGCTCCTGAGCAGCGTCTGAAGCACTTGGTGGTGACGCAGTTCACCGATGTGTTTGAGGCCCAAGCCGTTGGCCCCGAGGACATGCCCGAAGCTTGGCGACCTTGGTTGTTGCCGGTCCGTGAATTGCCCGCGTTGTCATCTGGCCAAGTGCACGCTTGGTCAGATTTGATGGCTGCGCCCGCCACTGATTTGCCACCCCCCCAAGCCCAATCCGATGACTTGGCGGTTTTGCCCTACACCAGTGGCACCACCGGCTTGCCCAAGGGCTGCATGCACACCCACGGCACCCTGATGCACAACGCCATGGCCAGTGGTTTGTGGGGCAACGGGACGCCAGAAAACGTCACGCTCTGCGTGGTCCCCATGTTCCACATCACCGGCATGGTGAGCGTGATGCACACCAGCATTTTGTTGGGGGCCAGTTTGGTGATCATGCCCCGGTGGGACCGCGATGTGGCGGGGCATCTGATTTCCAAATGGAAAGTCACCCACTGGACCAACATCCCCACCATGGTGATCGACTTGTTGGGCAGTCCGCACATGGACCGCTATGACCTGAACAGCCTGGTCTACATTGGCGGCGGCGGTGCCGCCATGCCCGAAGCTGTGGCCCAGCGCTTGTTGGAGCAGTTCGGTCTGCGCTATGTGGAGGGTTATGGCCTGACCGAGACCGCCGCCCCGTCGCACACCAACCCACCCGATGCCCCCAAAAAACAGTGCTTGGGCATCCCCTTCATGAGTGTCGAGTCGCGCATTGTGGACCCCGAGACCCTGGTCGAATTGCCGCCGGGTGAGTCGGGCGAAATTGTGATTTCCGGACCCCAAGTTTTCAAGGGTTACTGGAAACGCCCCGATGCCACGGCCGAAGCCTTTTTTGAGCGCGATGGCTTGCGGTTTTTCCGCTCGGGCGACATGGGCCGTGTTGATGAAGCTGGCTACTTCTTCATGACCGACCGGCTCAAGCGCATGATCAACGCCAGCGGTTTCAAGGTCTGGCCGGCCGAGGTCGAAGCGCTGATGTTCCGCCATCCCGCCATTCAAGAGGCCTGCATCATCGCCACACGCGACGCATACCGGGGCGAATCGGTCAAAGCGGTGGTGGTTTTGCGGCTGGAACACAAGGGCCAAGTCTCCGAGCAAGACATCATCGATTGGTGCCGTGAGAACATGGCGGTTTACAAAATGCCCCGCGCTGTGAGTTTTGTCGATGTCTTGCCCAAGAGTGGCAGCGGTAAAGTCATGTGGCGGGCTCTGCAAGAGGCTGAAATGGCCGCTTTGGATGCACCTGCCAAGGGGTGATCACCTGCTCACAACCCAGTCGAATGAATCTGAAAATTTCCATCCTTGACCAATCTGCTGCTGCCGCCGGGCGGGGGCAGGACGCGACCATTCGCCAAACGCTGGCGCTGGCCCAGCAGGCGGAGGCCTGGGGTTACCACCGCTTTTGGGTGAGTGAGCACCACAGCCACCCCAGCATTGTGGGCACGGCACCAGAAGTCTTGATGGCCGCCATTGCAGCACGCACCCAACGCATACGCCTGGGCAGCGCGGGCGTGATGCTGCCGCATTACGCGGCCCTCAAGGTGGCCGAGCAGTTCCGGGTGCTCGACGCCTTGGCCCCTGGGCGCATCGATTTGGGCGTGGGCCGAGCGCCCGGCAGCGATGGCCGCACAGCGCAATTGCTCAACCCCGATCGCAACGCCTCGGAGCGTTTTCCGCAGCAGGTGATGGAACTGCAAGCCTGGGTCAGTGGCCACAACCTGCCGCCTGGCCATCCGGGTCACAACGTGTACGCCTACCCGCAATCAGACACTGCACCCGCGGTGTGGATGCTGGGCAGCTCGGATTACGGCGCTCAGTTGGCGGCCCACTTGGGGTTGCCTTATGCGTTTGCTTACTTCATCACCGACGGTCAGGGCGCAGATGAAGCCCTGCAGATTTACCGTGAAACCTTCCGGCCAAGTGCGGGTCTGCAAAAACCAAGCTCCGCGCTTTGCGTGTGGGCGTTGGCTGCGGATACCGACGACGAAGCGCTGCGCCTGTTCGAAAGCCGTGCCCGCTGGAAGATGGACCGCAACCTGGGCCGGATCGGGCCTTTGTTGCCGCCTGAAGAAGCCGCGCGTGATTACAGCCCGGCAGAACAGTTTGCGCTCGAGCGCCTGCGGGACTCGGCCCTGATCGGCTCGGCCGAGACGGTTGGCCGAAAACTCCGTCAACTCGCGGCGCGGCTGCAAGCCGATGAACTGGTCGTCATCACCTGGGCACATGACCCTGCGGCCCAAATGCGCTCTTATGAATTGCTCGCCCAGGAATTTGCACTTGCGGCAAACTGCTGACCTTCTATTTTGTGACCTCCAAGGATTTTTGACATGTTCACCACCGCGATCGCTGGCAGTTTGCCCAAACCCGCTTGGCTGGCCGAGACCGAAAAACTCTGGCCCCAGTGGACCTCCCAGGGGCCCGAGCTGCAGCAAGCCAAAGCCGATGCCACCCTCTTGTGGATCAAGGCCCAAGAGGACGCCGGTTTGGATGTGATCGGTGACGGCGAACAGGCGCGCCAGCACTTTGTGCACGGCTTTGTCGAGCAGGTCGAAGGCATCGACTTTGTGAACAAAGTGACCATGGGCATCCGCAACAACCGCTACGACGCGCAGGTGCCACAGGTCATTGCGCCGCTGCGTCTGAAGGGCCGTGTGCACGCGTTCGAAGCCCAGTTGGCCCGTGCCCACACAAACAAGAAACTCAAATTCACCTTGCCTGGCCCGATGACGATTGTGGACACCGTGGCCGACCGCTTTTACGGCGACAAGGTCAAAATGGCCATGGCCTTTGCCGAGTTGCTCAACCAAGAAGCGCTGGCGCTGCAAGCCGACGGCGTGGACATCATCCAATTCGATGAACCTGCTTTCAACGTCTACATGGACGACGCGGCCGATTGGGGCGTCAAGGCGCTGGAGATTGCTGCGCGGGGTTTGACCTGCACCACCGCCGTGCACATTTGCTATGGCTACGGCATCGAAGCCAACAACAAATGGAAAGAGACGCTGGGCCAAGAGTGGCGTCAATACGAAAAGGTGTTCCCGGCCCTGGCCAAGAGCAGCATCCAACAGGTCAGCCTGGAGTGCATGCACTCGCATGTGCCGATGGAAATGATGAAATTGCTGGAAGGCAAAGACGTGATGGTCGGCGTGATCGACGTGGCCAATCCGGCCATCGAAACCGCTGAGGAAATCGCCGATACGATTGGCCGCGCCTTGCAGTTCGTGCCCAAGCACCGCTTGATCGCTTGCACCAACTGCGGCCTGGCACCCATGAGCCGCGCCGTGGCCGAAGCCAAGCTCAAAGCCCTGGCCGAAGGCGCCAAGCTCGCCAGCCAACGCTACGCCTGAAACCGTCACCGAGGTCGTTCATGCCCCAACAAATGCTGCAGCCCCCGCTGACACCACCTGACCTGTTGAATGCCACCTTGGCGGACCAGGGGTTTGCGGTCCTGGGGGCTGCCAGTGTTTGCGCTTTGGCCGGTCTATCGGTGGAGGCCTTGAGAGCACTCGAGCCCAGTTGGAACCATTTGCCGCCCGACCAATACCTGAAAGACGGTGGACGTTACCGCCGCCGCCGGCACGCCAGCTTCGAGGTCACGGGCGATCAGGTGCAGGCCATGCCACACCGAGCCCATTGGCAACCCTTGTCATATAACGCCTTGCACGGTGGCATGCAGCGCTGGTTTGAGCCCATGGGCCAAGAGGTGGTGCATCAAGTGGCGTGGTTGCATTTGTTGTGTTGGTTGGCCCGTGTGGCCTCCAAAGCCCAAGGCCATCAGACCTGGTTCACCGAAGCGCATCAGTTTCGCATCGACACCACCGATGGCATTGGTCGCCCCACACCCGAGGGCGCACACCGCGACGGCGTGAACTGGGTGGCGGTGTTTTTGGTGGGCCGTCACAGCATCAAAGGCGGTGAAACCCGGGTGTTTGACATGGACACCCCTCGTGGCCAGCGGTTCACCTTGAGCGAGCCTTGGTCTTTGCTGTTGCTCGATGACAGCCGTGTGATCCATGAAACCACGCCCATTCAACCCGAACAAGAAGGCGGTTGGCGCGACACACTGGTTGTCACGCTGCGCTCCGGCGGATTTTTGGACGCCCCAGCGCCCTGATCAGTCGCGGAAGTTGTCGAAAGACAGGGGCAGTTCGGTCATGTCCTTGCGCAGCAAAGCCATGGCTGCTTGCAAGTCGTCGCGCTTGGTGCCGGTCACGCGCACCGCATCGCCCTGAATGGACGCTTGCACTTTGATCTTGCTCTCTTTAATGAGTTTGGTGATTTTTTTGGCATCTTCGGTCTCAATGCCGTTTTTGACCTTGATCACTTGCTTGACCTTGTCGCCACCGATTTTTTCGACTTTGCCAATGTCCAAAAAGCGCACGTCCACATTCCGTTTGGTGAGCTTGTTGCGCAAGATGTCTTCGACTTGGGTGAGCTGAAACTCGGCGTCACCGAACATCGTGATCTCTTTGTCCTTGAGTTCGATGTTGGCGGATGTGCCTTTGAAGTCAAAGCGGGTGCCGATTTCTTTGGCGCAAGTGTCAACGGCGTTGCGCACTTCGACCATATTGGGTTCGCAAACGGTATCAAACGAAGGCATGGCGGTAAAAATCCGAAGGTTGAGAATGCGACAATTCTCCCATGTTCCTTGAGAAAAATGTCCCCTTGCAGCCGTACAACACGTTCGGCATCGCCGCCAAGGCCCAGGCTTTTGTGCGGGTGCACTCCGAAGCCGACCTGTTGGCCGTGCTGGCCGACCCCCAATTGGCCACTTTGCCTCGGCAAGTGTTGGGCGGGGGGAGCAATATTGTGTTGACGGGCGACGTGAAAGCGCTGGTGCTCAAAGTCGAGGTGCGGGGTGTGCGTTTGGCGTCAGAAACGGACAAACACTGGATTGTTGAGGCCGGTGCGGGCGTGGACTGGCACGCCTTGGTCGCGTGGACGCTGGACCACGGCTATCCGGGCTTGGAAAACATGGCCCTTATTCCCGGTACGGTGGGCGCATCGCCCGTGCAAAACATCGGTGCTTATGGCGTGGAGCTGCAAGACCGCTTCGATTCGCTCGACGCCATGGACTTGCTCACGGGCGAGCTGTTCAGCTTGAATGCCGCCCAGTGCGGTTTCAGCTACCGCGACTCGGTGTTCAAACATGCCTCTGGTGATTCCGAAGGGCTTGGCTTGGCGGGCAGGGCGGTGATTTTGCGGGTGCGCTTGGCGCTGCCCAAGCGCTGGAAGCCCGAGCTGGGTTATTTGGACCTGGAGCGCAAAATGGCCGACACGGGCATTCACAACCCCGATGCCCGGCAGATATTTGATTGGGTGGTGGCGATTCGGCGCGCCAAACTGCCCGACCCGGCGGTGATCGGCAACGCGGGCAGCTTCTTCAAAAACCCGACGGTGACGCCCGAGCAGTGCGCCGACATCATCGCCCGCGACCCGAAAGTGGTGCATTACCCCATGCCCGACGGCAGCATCAAGCTGGCAGCGGGCTGGCTGATTGATGCCTGTGGCTGGAAAGGCAAGTCTGTGGGACACGCTGGGGTTTATGAAAAGCAGGCGCTGGTGCTGGTCAACCGGGGTGGGCGCGAGAACCCCTGCACCGGGGGCGAGGTGATGACGCTGGCCAAAGCCATTCAGACCAGCGTGTACGAGCGGTTTGGCATTCGGCTGGAGCCTGAGCCGGTGGTGATTTGAGACGGTTCAACAGCGATGGCGGTCGCGGTCGCGAAACTGCGTGAAGGGTTGAGTGGCCGAATGCCCAAGAACGAGATCGAGATCGTGCGCAGCGGACTGAAATTGGCCGTTGTCACTGAACACTGGCGCCAGAACTTCGCACGACGGCGCTCCATTTTCGGACTTCGTTGGCCATGAAAACGCCCAGTTCCTCTGAACTGCCGGGGACCCCCGTGGCACCCTGGGCAATGAGCGACTCTTGAACGCTCGATTTGGCCAACATCAACTTGATGGCGCCATCCAGTCGGGCAATGGTTGCAGGTGGTGTCCCTGCTGGAGCCAGAACAAAAAGGCGAGGTGATGCATCAAATCCAGGGAAAGTATCCGCCAAAGCCGGCCAGTCCGGAGCACTGATGAGCTTGCCAGGGCTGGTCAGTGCAATGGCTTTGAGTTTGCCAGCCTTGGCTTGAACCAAAGCGGGTGGTGCAGACATGATGGCCAATGGAATCTGGCCGCCGATCAAATCCGCAACGATGGGCGCTGCGCCCTTGTAGGGCACATGCACGAAGTCAAAATTACCCTGCTTTTTGAAAAGCTCCATGGCCAGATGGTGGACGGTACCGACACCCGGGGAGGCATAGCTGTACTTGCCCGGATTGGCCCTGAGCAGGGCAATCAGTTCGGTCGTATTTTTGGCTGGCAAAGAGGGATGAGCGACCACCACCAAGGGGGTGACACCGACCGAACCCACGGGTGTGAAACTTTTGATGGGATCGAAGGGGACGGATGCGTAAATGGACGGTGCAATCAAAAGGCCCGTTTCGCCAAAAAGCAGCGTGTAACCATCGGCGGGCGCTTTGGCGACGGCGTCTGCCGCCAATGTTCCGCCAGCGCCTGCCCGATTTTCCACAATGACTGGTTGCCCCAATGACTCTGTCAATTGTGTGGCAGTCAGACGCGCCAGGGCATCGGCGCCTCCGCCTGCGGCATATCCCACGATCAATCGGATGGGTTTGTTGGGAAAAGTCTGAGCGAGGGTCGAAATGGAGCTGAATGCGATCAAAAAGCAAACAAAGCCGTATATTTTTTTCATGGTGTCTCTCCGGGTTGGTCAATCTTAGCCCTGAACAAGTGAAGCCGGCAAGTTGGCAAGCTCGTCGACTTTATCCAGGAGATTCGCTGGGTGTTCTCTGGACACCGCCATCACGGGTTACACCCATGTCGCAGGGGTGGAGGTGGTGTCCGGCTTGGCTGACCATGCGGCAGGTGCAGCGGCCACCACCGCATTGCCCGCAGGCAAGATCGCGGTCACGGTCGATTTGCATGTGAACTTCTTGGCCCCGGCCAAAGGCCAAACTTTGCACACCAATGCGCGAACCCTGCGAGTGGGGGCACGATCTGCGTGGTGGCCGTGGCGCTTGAAACCGACCCGCAAGAGAGTCAAGCTCCCTGTGCGGTGGCCCATGTCACTTTGCGGGTGGTGGACATGCCACCTTTGAAATAAAAAACGGCCCGAAGGCCGTTTTTTGTGGGGCAAGCCAAAAATCACTTTTTGCCGCTGCCTTCGAGCTTGTAGATATGCGGTCCGTCGCCTGTGGACAGCAAGCCTGTATGGGCGTAGATGCCCAGTTTGGCGCGGGTGTCGGTGATGTCCAGGTTGCGCATGGTCAGCTGGCCAATGCGGTCCAGCGGGCTGAACGGCGCGTCTTCCACTTTTTCCATGCTCAAACGCTCTGGCGCGTAAGTCAGGTTGGGCGACTCGGTGTTGAGGATCGAGTAGTCGTTGCCGCGGCGCAGTTCCAGCGTCACGGTACCCGTCACGGCGCGGGCCACCCAGCGCTGGGCGGTTTCGCGCAGCATGATGGACTGCGGGTCGAACCAGCGGCCTTGGTACAACAAGCGGCCCAGGCGCAGGCCGTTGATGCGGTACTGCTCAATGGTGTCTTCGTTGTGGATGCCGGTGACCAAGCGCTCGTAAGCGATGTGCAGCAGGGCCATGCCGGGCGCTTCGTAGATGCCACGGCTCTTGGCTTCGATGATGCGGTTTTCGATCTGGTCGCTCATGCCCAAGCCGTGGCGGCCGCCGATTTCGTTGGCTTGGAGGAACAACTCGACCGGGTCGGCGTATTCCACACCGTTGAGCGCCACAGGCATGCCTTCTTCAAAGCGCACGCTCACATCTTCGGCTTTCACGTCCACTTCGGGCTTCCAGAACGCCACACCCATGATGGGGTTGACGATCTTCATGCCGCTTTGCAGGCTTTCGAGGTCTTTGGCTTCGTGGGTGGCACCCAGCATGTTGCTGTCGGTGGAGTAGGCTTTTTCGGCGCTCATTTTGTAGCCAAAGCCGTTGGCGGTCATGAAGGCGCTCATTTCGGCGCGGCCGCCCAGCTCGTCGATGAACAGCTGGTCCAGCCAAGGCTTGTAGATCTTCAGGCTCGGGTTGGTCAGCAGGCCGTAGCGGTAAAAGCGCTCGATGTCGTTGCCCTTGAAAGTCGAGCCGTCACCCCAGATGTTGACGTCGTCTTGCTTCATGGCGGCCACCAACATGGTGCCAGTCACGGCGCGGCCCAGCGGTGTGGTGTTGAAGTAGGTGATGCCACCGGTAGAAATGTGGAAAGCACCACATTGGATGGCGGCAATGCCTTCGTGCGCCAGCTGGGTACGGCAGTCGACCAGGCGGGCTTTTTCTGCGCCGTATTCCATCGCCTTGCGGGGGATTTCGTTGTAGTCGGATTCGTCAGGTTGTCCGAGGTTGGCGGTGTAGGCGTAGGGCAGGGCGCCCTTTTGCTTCATCCACAGCAGAGCAGCGGAGGTGTCCAGGCCGCCGGAGAAGGCGATGCCGACTTTTTGCCCTTTGGGCAGGTTTTGCAGGATGGTGCTCATGGCGTCTCGATCAATCGCTTTAACCAAAATGGCAGATGTAGTGGTAGGGCTCTGTCACGCGGATCTCGAACTTGGAGTTGCCGGGGATGCTGAACTCTTCGCCTGCGCTGGATTTGACACATTCGTTGCTGCCATCAAGCTTGTATTCGCACGAGCCGCCCACGCATTCCATGATTTCAGGGGCGCCGGTGTTGAAGGTCAGGGTAGCGGGCAAGATCACACCCACCGACAGTTTGGTGCCGTCGGCCAAGGTCAGGCCGTGGCTGACGCATTTGCCGTCGAAGTAAACATTGGCATGGGTGTTGACGGAGACGCCGTCGATGGTTTGGGTGGTCATGGGTGGGGCTTTAAAGGAGCGGATTTCCTCCGCATCAAACAAAAAGGGCGTCTGAAGACACCCTTGAAGGCAAATCAAGCCGATATTTTAGGCCAGTCGGCAGGAGGGGGCTGTTGGGGCTTGGCCCTTCAGCGCCACCCACCGGGCCTGAAACCGTGGTGATAAGGTTGCACGTGGCGGTGCCCGGCGCTCCATCCCAAGTTGATGCTCGTGTAACTGGGCGGGTAGTGGCGGTAAACCGGGGTGGGCACGTAGACCACACGCGACTCGGTGATGACGGTGGCAGGCTCAACAACCGTTGGAGCCGCTGAATAGTAGGTCTGTGCTGGACCTTCGGAGCGGGGTACGCCCACAGGGGTGACTTGCAGTGGAATGGTCGTGCCGGGGTCTTGTGGCAGTTGCACGTTGTATTGCTTGCCCGCATATTCATAAACCACGTTGTAGCCGACCAAACGGTTTTCGTAGACGGTTTGTGTGGTGCAGGTGGTGGTGGGCTGGGGGGCGTTGCCTTGGCTTTCGGCTTTGTCACCCAACATGGCACCGCCAATGACGCCTGCCATTGCCGTGAGGCCTCTGTTGTCACGTCCGCCCAGCTGGCTGCCGATCAACCCGCCGGCAATCGCGCCAATGAGGGCACCGCCCCCGGAGTTCAGGGCCGGTGCCACGGCAGGGCTTTGGGTGCAGGTTTGGCGTGGCACGGCCGTTTGTTGGTAAACCGCGGTGCGCGAGATCACTTGTCCAACTTCTTGCGCTTGTGCGCCCAAGGCTAAGAACAGCAGTGCAGGCGTGGTGACCCATGTTTTCATGATTTTTGCGAGTTTGGAGTGAATGATCAGAGTTTAAGCCGGTCAGATCGAACCCACGCACACTGAAAAGTAAAGATTTGTGACGGCCTTGTCAGCGGGGCCATTGCTCGGGCACAAAGCCGACAGTGACCTTTCCGGATGGCCAAGCGATGACAGGCCGTTTGATGGTGCTGGCGTGTTCTTGCATCACGGCCTTGGCTGTTGCGCTGTTGGTGACACCGGCTTGCACTGCGGCATCGAGCTTTCGCCACGTCGTGCCTTTGCGGTTGAGCAGGGTTTCCCAGCCGACGGCGGCCAGCCAGGTGTCCAGTGCTGCTTCAGGCACACCTTGCTTTTTGAAATCGTGGAAATTGGCCTCCAGGCCTTGCTCGCTCAGCCAAGTTCGGGCTTTTTTGACGGTGTCGCAGTTGGGGATACCGTAAACAATCGGGTGCATAGGTCAAATCGGAAAGGAAAGAAACAGGACTGGGCGACAATCGCCGCCATGAAGACTCTACAGCAATGGCTCGAATGGTGCGAGCAACTACACCCTGTGGCCATTGACATGGGGCTGGACCGCGTGAAAACCGTGGCTGACCGCATGGATCTGCGATTTGACTGCCCGGTGATCACGGTGGCTGGGACCAACGGCAAGGGCTCGACCTGCGCCATGCTGGAGGCGGTGTTGCTGCAAGCGGGTTACCGCACGGGTGTTTACACCTCACCGCACTTGGTGCACTTCGAGGAGCGCTGCCGCCTGCATGGTGAATCGGCCTCGGCCGAGGTGTTTGCCGAGGCTTTTGCTGCCGTGGAAGCGGTGAGGGGGGATGTCAGCCTGACCTATTTCGAGTTCAGCACCCTAGCCATCTTGCACCTGATGGCCGGTGCCAAGCTGGATGTGGCCATTTTGGAAGTGGGCTTGGGCGGCCGCCTGGATGCGGTCAACATCATCGACGCCGATTGCGCCGTGATCACCAGCATCGACATCGACCACACCGCGATTTTGGGCAAAGACCGTGAGAGCATCGGTTTCGAAAAGGCGGGCATCGTGCGCGCCGGCCGTCCTGTGATCGTGAGCGACCCGGTGCCACCGCAAAGCGTTTTGGCGCATGCCGCTGCCTTGGGTGCTGATATTTGGCTGTTTGGCAGAGATTTCAATTTTTCGGGTGACAAGCAGCAATGGGCTTGGGCTGGGCGTGACCGCCGCTACAGCGGCATGGCTTACCCGGCTTTGCGCGGGGCCAACCAGCTGATCAACGCCTCAGGCGTTTTGGCCGCATTGGACGCTTTGCGTCAGCGCATACCGGTCACGGCTCAAGCGGTGCGCAATGGCTTGGCCATGGTGGAGTTGCCGGGGCGCTTTCAGATTGTGCCGGGCCAGCCGGTGCTGGTGCTCGATGTGGCGCACAACCCGCATTCGGTGGCAGCGTTGGCGGCCAACCTGGATGCCATGGGTTTTTACCCGACCACCCACGCTGTGCTGGGGGCCATGGCCGACAAAGACCTGCTGCCCATGCTGCAGAAGGTCAATCCGATGGTGGACAGGTGGTATTTCACCGATTTGCCCTTGCCCCGTGCGGCCAAAGCGGCCGATTTGCAGCAGGTTTGGCAGGCGCAAAACACCCGAACCGACACCGCGTCGAGCACCCATGCCGACCCCATGTTGGCCCTCCAGGCGGCCATCGATGCGGCAGACCCGGCTGATAGAATTGTCGTCTTTGGCTCCTTCTATACCGTGGGCGGTGTTTTGAAAGACGGCATCCCGCGTCTGCAAGCCAAACACCTCTCCCCGTGAGCACCCGTCATGGCCTTTTTTAAGTTCCGATTGTCTGGACCATCTGCCTCTGCCGAAGCAGTCAATGCCGTCCCCAGTGAAAACATCGAGGTGGTCCGTCGACGTGCGCGTCACCGTTTGATGGGGGCTGTGGTGTTGGTGCTGGTGGCGGTGGTCGGTTTTCCGCTGCTGTTTGACACCCAGCCCCGACCTGTCGCAGTCGATACGCCGATTGTGATTCCCGATAGACAAACCACCCCCCCTTTGGCCAGTGCGACTGCCGTGCCCGCAGCCCAAGCGCCCGCCAAACCGTTGTTGTCTGCCCCTGAGGTGGTCTCTGCCCAAGCCAGCTTGGATGCGCGCGAACAGGTGGTGTCTGCCTCGCCTTCGCCCGTGACGGCCAAGCCTGAAGCGGCTAAGGAAACCCCGCCTGCTGAAAACCCCCCAGAAAAGCCGGCGGTGATCAAACAAGAGGCCAAACCCACAACACCTGCCAAGACGGATAAACCTGCGCCAGTGGCTAAGCCCAAAGAAGATGGAAACAAAGCCCAGGCCTTGCTGGAGGGCAAAACGGCCAAACCGTCGGTTGACCGCGTGGTCATTCAAGTCGGGGCGTTCTCTGATGCCACCAAAGTGCGTGATGTGCGCAGCAAGCTGGAACAAGCAGGCGTCAAAACTTACACCCAGACCGTCGAAAGAGACGGTAAAACCACCACCCGCATTCGCGTGGGACCCTTTGATTCCAAAGAGGAGGCCGATAAAGCGGCCGCGCGCATTCGCAAGCTGGACTTGCCAGTGTCTTTTTTGAAGATCTGACATGGCGGTCAGCCTCACCGATTGGATATTGCTGGGGGTTTTGCTGGCGTCCTTGCTGGTGGGACTTTGGCGCGGTTTGGTTTACGAGGTGCTCTCTTTGGCCGGATGGGTGGCTGCTTTTGTGGTGGCCCAGTGGCTGGCGGTCGATGCGGTCGCTTGGCTGCCCTTGATTCAAGGCGCCTCCGAGTCGGTGCAGTACGCGGTCGCTTTTGCGGTGGTGTTTGTGGCCACTGTGTTCGCCGCTGGCTTCGTGTCTTGGTTGATCAAAAAGTTGGTGGAAACCGTGGGTCTGCGCCCGGTGGATCGCACTTTGGGTGCCTTGTTTGGTTTGGCCCGTGGCGTGGTGTTGCTGTTGGCCTTGACCGTGGTGTTGCAATTGACCGGGGTGGCGCGTGATGCTTGGTGGGCCACGGCCCAAGGCCCCGCCTGGCTGCAGGTCATCCTCACGGGCTTGAAGCCACTGTTGCCGCAAACCTTTGTGAATTATTTGCCCTGAAAGTTTCAGGGCGCCTCGATTATTGAACGGATAGCAGTATGTGTGGAATTGTCGGCGTTGTCAGCAGCGCACCGGTCAATCAATTGATTTACGACGCCTTGCTGTTGTTGCAACACCGAGGCCAGGACGCTGCGGGTATCGTCACCCAGCTGGACCGCAAGTTCTTCATGCACAAGGCCAAGGGCATGGTGCGCGACGTGTTTCGCACCCGCAACATGCGCAGCTTGCCCGGCAATTGCGGACTGGGCCAGGTTCGATACCCCACAGCAGGCAATGCCTTCAGCGAAGAAGAGGCCCAGCCTTTTTATGTCAACGCCCCCTTTGGTTTGGTGCTGGTTCACAACGGCAACCTGACCAATGCCCACGCCTTGAAGTCGGAGCTGTTTTCCAACGACCACCGCCACATCAACACCGAAAGCGACTCCGAGGTCTTGCTCAACGTGTTGGCCCACGAACTGGAAAAAACCACCCGGGGCTTGCCCCTCAAACCCATGGATGTGTTCGAGGCCGTGCGCGGTGTGAATCGCCGTGTCAAAGGATCGTATGCGGTGATTGCCTTGATTGCAGGGCACGGCTTGGTGGCTTTTCGCGACCCGCATGGCATTCGGCCGTTGTGCATGGGTCGCAGTGAAGACGGCACCATCATGTTGGCCAGTGAGTCGGTGGCTTTGGATGGCGCGGGCCATCAGTTTGAGCGCGACGTGGCCCCGGGCGAGGCGATTTTTGTGGATCTGGAAGGCCAGATGCACACCCAGCCTTGCGCCGAGAAGTCGCAGCTGAGCCCCTGTATCTTCGAATATGTGTACCTGGCCCGCCCGGACTCCACCATGGACGGTATATCGGTCTACCAAGCCCGGTTGAACTTGGGTGAGACACTGGCCAAGCGGGTGATCTCCACCGTGCCGCCCAGCGACATCGATGTGGTGATCCCGATCCCCGAGTCCAGCCGACCCAGTGCCACGCAGTTGGCGCATTTGCTGGGCATTCCTTACCGCGAAGGTTTTGTGAAAAACCGTTACGTGGGCCGAACCTTCATCATGCCCGGCCAAGCGGTGCGCAAAAAATCGGTACGCCAAAAGCTCAACACCATCGTGAGCGAATTCAAGGGCCGCAATGTGCTGCTGGTGGACGATTCCATCGTGCGCGGCACCACCAGTCGCGAGATCGTACAAATGGCGCGTGACGCCGGGGCCCGCAAGGTCTACATGGCCAGCGCTGCGCCGCCCGTGCGCTTTCCAAATGTGTACGGCATCGACATGCCGACCAAAGAAGAGTTGGTGGCACACGGGCGCAGCATCGAAGAAATCCGCCAAATCATTGGCTGCGATGCCCTGATTTACCAAGACGTGGACGCCATGAAAACGGCCGTCGCCCAAGCGCGTGTCAACGCAGCGGGCTTGCTGTCTGATTTCGATGCGTCTTGCTTTGATGGCGTGTACGTGACGGGCGATATTTCGGCCGACGACATCCACCGTTTGAACCAAACCCGTCCTCAAACCGAAGAGGGCGACGACGATAACTCGCGTCTGGCATTGCCCAACGCCAGCGTGTGAGCCCCACCATGACCAAAGACACCCGATTTGACGATCTGCACATCGAAACCCTGGCGGTGCGTGCCGCGGTTGAGCGCAGCCAGTATGGCGAAAACTCCGAAGCGCTGTACCTGACCAGTGGCTATGTGCAGCCCACAGCGGAATCGGCCGCCCGGCGTTTTGCGGGCGACGAAGAGGGCTACACCTATGGCCGTTATGGCAACCCCACAGTTAGCAGCATGGAAATGCGCTTGGCGGCGCTTGAGGGCACCGAGGCCGCCATGGGCACGGCATCGGGCATGTCGGCGATCTTGATGATGTGCATGGGTCTCCTGAAAGCGGGCGACCATGTGGTGTGCTCGCGATCCATGTTCGGCTCCACCATCAAGCTGATCGGCTCTGATTTGGCCAAGTTTGGTGTCGAGTCGAGTTTTGTCTCGCAAACCGACTTGAACGAATGGCAAGCAGCCGTTCGGCCCAACACGCGTTTGCTGTTTGCCGAAACACCCACCAACCCGCTGACCGAGGTGTGTGATATCCAGGGTTTGGCCGACATCGCGCACAACGCCGGTGCTTTGTTTGCGGTCGACAATTGTTTTGCCACGCCCGCTTTGCAACGGCCCGTGGCCATGGGGGCCGACATCATCACGCACTCGGGCACCAAATACCTCGATGGTCAGGGGCGCGTGATGGCGGGCGCGCTCTGCGCTTCGCAGCAGATGATCACCGAGAAGTTCTTGCCAGTGCTCAAAAGTGGCGGCATGACACTGGCACCTTTCAACGCTTGGGTCGTCCTCAAAGGCTTGGAAACCTTGGACTTGCGCATGCGTGCCCAATCAGCCCGTGCGCAAATTTTGGCCGAATGGCTGGAGAAACACCCCGCCGTCGCGCGTGTGCATTACCCTGGCTTGGCCAGCCACTCGCAGCACGACTTGGCCATGCGGCAGATGTCGGGCTTAGGTGGTGCGGTGCTGTCTTTCGACGTGAAGGCCAATGGCCCTGAACAATCACGGCAAAGGGCCTTTCACATCTTGGACCAGATGCAAATGTTGTCGCTGTCCACCAACTTGGGTGATACCAAAACCTTGGTGGCGCACCCCGCCAGCACGTCCCATGGCCGACTGACGGAGGCACAGCGCCAAGCTGCAGGCATTGGCCAAGGGCTGATCCGAGTGGCTGTGGGCCTGGAATACCCGCAAGACGTTCAAAAAGACCTGTCCCGTGGTCTCGATACCCTCTGATATGACGACAACTCCAGCACGCTCCCGCACCCGTTTCGCTCCATCGCCCACCGGCTTCATTCATCTGGGCAATATCCGCTCGGCTTTGTACCCTTGGGCCTTTGCCCGTGCCACCGGCGGCGACTTCATTTTGCGCATCGAAGACACCGACCTGGACCGTTCCACACAAGCGTCTGTGGACGTGATCATCGAAGGCATGGCTTGGCTGGAACTGAACCATGACGAAGGCCCGTTCTACCAAATGCAGCGCATGGACCGCTACAAAGCGGTACTGGCCGACTTGCAGGCTGCAGGTCATGTGTACCCCTGCTACATGAGCATGCAAGAGCTCGACACTCTGCGCGAACGCCAGATGGCCAACAAAGAAAAGCCCCGATACGACGGCACATGGCGTCCCGCGGAAGGCAAAACTTTGCCTGCGATCCCTGAGGGTGTGAAGCCGGTGCTGCGTTTCAAAAACCCGATCGGTGGCGCGGTCGCTTGGGACGATAAGGTCAAAGGCCGCATTGAGATCCGCAACGACGAACTCGACGACCTGGTGATCGCCAGGCCTGACGGCACGCCCACCTACAACTTCTGCGTGGTGGTCGACGACATCGACATGCAGATCACACACGTCATCCGTGGTGACGACCATGTGAACAACACCCCGCGCCAGATCAACATCTTCCATGCCTTGGGCCAAGAGCCGCCTGTTTATGCCCACCTGCCCACCGTGCTGAATGAGCAGGGCGAGAAGATGAGCAAGCGCAATGGCGCCAAGGCCGTGACGGCTTACCGCGACGAAGGCTATCTGCCCGATGCCATGGTCAACTACCTGGCGCGACTGGGCTGGAGTCACGGTGACGATGAAATTTTCAGCCGTGCTCAGTTTTTGGCGTGGTTCAACCTCGACCACTTGGGCCGCAGTGCCGCTCAGTTTGACGAAGCCAAGCTCAAATGGGTCAATGCCCAGCACCTCAAAGCCATGGGCGATGACGATCTGGCCCAGCTTGTGCATCCCTTCCTTGCCAAACTGGGAGTTGTGGCCGACGAACGCTTGGCCAGCATTTGTGGTCTGTTCAAAGACCGCTGCGACACACTGGTGGTTTTGGCGCAATGGGTCTCAGCCTTTTACTTGGACGTGGTGCCCAATGCCCAAGAGAAGGCACAGCATGTGACCGACGCGGTCAAACCGGCGCTGGCCTTGTTGGCCGACAAGTTGGCTTCATGCGCGTGGGACAAGGCTTCGATTGCGGCAACGATCAAGGAGACATTGACCGAGACCGGGCTCAAAATGCCCCTCTTGGCGATGCCCGTTCGGGTGCTGGTGATGGGCACGGCTCAGACACCCTCGCTGGACGCGGTGCTCGCTCTCAGCCAAAGAGAAAAAATTCTGGAGCGTTTGAAAAACGCCTGAATATCTGTCTATAATTTGACTCTCGACACCAATTAGGTCTAACTCAAAGCAGCAATGCTCCACGTTGTTCCAAAGGGGGTATAGCTCAGCTGGGAGAGCGCTTGCATGGCATGCAAGAGGTCAGCGGTTCGATCCCGCTTACCTCCACCAAAGTGTCGAATAGATTCGCAAGAATCCGTCCAGGTTATGACCCTATCGTCTAGAGGCCTAGGACATCACCCTTTCACGGTGAGTACCGGGGTTCGAATCCCCGTAGGGTCGCCAAGTTTTGTGGCACTTGGTCAGTTTGCAACAGCAGTCTGACAAAAGTTACAGCTACCAGGAGTGGTAGTTCAGTTGGTTAGAATACCGGCCTGTCACGCCGGGGGTCGCGGGTTCGAGTCCCGTCCACTCCGCCAGAACGAATAAACCCTTGCATTCATGGATTGCAAGGGTTTTTTCTTGTCCAAATCACATGCGTCATCGGTTGCTTTTCAAGTGACTACAGCGACGATGGTCGCAATCACGCGTTACCTCCAACAAAAAGCCGCACCAGCTGATGCTGAGCGACTTTTGGTCAGGCTCTATGGGTGGACAGATTACAAACCTGCCGCCGCCTTCAGGGCTGCAGCCCGGTCCGTGCGCTCCCAGGTGAAGTCGGGCTCGTCGCGGCCAAAGTGGCCATAGGCAGCTGTCTTGCTGTAAATAGGGCGCAGCAGGTCCAGCATCTGGATGATGCCTTTGGGGCGCAGGTCAAAGTGCTCGGCCACCAGTGCAGACAGCTTGTCATCACTGATCACGCCCGTACCGGCGGTGTTGACGGTGATATTCATCGGGCGGGCCACGCCGATGGCGTAAGCCACTTGCACTTGGCATTGCGTGGCCAAACCCGCAGCCACAATGTTCTTGGCCACGTAGCGGGCTGCGTAAGCCGCAGAGCGGTCCACTTTGGAGGGGTCTTTGCCGGAGAACGCACCCCCGCCGTGCGGGCAGGCGCCGCCGTAGGTGTCCACAATGATCTTGCGGCCCGTCAAACCGCAATCGCCTTGGGGACCGCCAATGACGAAACGACCTGTCGGGTTGATCAGGTACTGGGTGTCTAGCAGCCACTCCTTGGGCAGCACGGGCTTGATGATCTCTTCGATGATGGCCTCGGTGAAGCTGGCTTTCATCTTGGTCGCGGTTTCCGACTGATCGGGGCTGTGCTGGGTAGAAAGCACCACGGTGTCGATGCTGTGCGGCTTGCCGTCCACGTAGCGCATCGTCACTTGGCTCTTGGCGTCAGGGCGCAAGAACGGCAAGCGACCGTCTTTGCGCAACTGGGCTTGGCGCTCGACCAAGCGGTGGGCGTAATAAATGGGGGCGGGCATCAGCTCTGGGGTTTCGCTGCAAGCGTAGCCAAACATCAGGCCTTGGTCACCCGCGCCGATATTGAGGTGGTCGTCAGAGGCGTGGTCCACGCCTTGGGCGATGTCGTTCGATTGCTTGTCATAGCAAACCATCACCGCGCAACCTTTGTAGTCGATGCCGTATTCGGTGTTGTCGTAACCGATGCGCTTGATGGTGTCGCGTGCCACCTGGATGTAGTCGACGTGCGCGTTGGTCGTGATTTCACCGGCCAAGACCACCAAGCCGGTGTTGGTCAGGGTCTCGGCGGCCACGCGGCTGCGGGAGTCTTGTTTAAAAATCGCGTCCAAGATGGCGTCGGAAATCTGGTCGGCCACTTTGTCGGGGTGGCCCTCAGAGACGGATTCGGAGGTGAAAAGGAAATTGCTGGACATGAAAAAGGCTCCTATCGTTTCAGTGGTTTTTTCGGCGTTGCCGACCCTGAAAAACCGGAGCCTGGCGAACGCTTTAGCAGGATTTATGAATCGCCCTGCAAGTAGTTCAGTTAACTCAGCGATGAGCAGATTATAAAAGATGTCATCAGCCCGTCCAAAATCAGGTCCAATAAGGGCCATGGACATTCCTTCCCCCATCGAAAACCGCTTGGTTGATCTGGAGATCAAGGCGGGCTTTACCGAAGACTTGCTCGATCAGCTCAATGCGCAGGTGTACCGCCAGCAGCAGCAAATTGACGCCCTGATGGGCGAATTGCGCCAGCTGCGCGATCGTTTGCCCGAATCAGGCGGCAGCGCAGAGGTGCGCAATCTCCGAGACGACATCCCGCCGCATTACTGATGCCCAAGCCCCACATTCACAGCATTGAGGACATCCGGGCGCACTTGCGCAGTTTGGGCGCCAATGAGCGGCACGAACAGCGTGTGCTGCGCTTGTGGGCCCAAGCCCAAGCGCAAAACAGTGGCCGCAGACCGCTGGAGAGTTTCATGCCGATAGATGTACGGCAAGCCTTGCCAGAGCTGAGTGAGAACTTGGCCGCTTTGGCCACTTTGCGCGAGCAACACCCGGGGCAAGACGGCTCAGCCCGTTTGTTGGTGGGGCTGCAGGATGGACAAACGGTCGAGAGCGTGCTCTTGCCACGGGGTGGCTTGTGCGTCTCCAGCCAAGTGGGTTGCGCAGTCGGTTGTGTGTTTTGCATGACAGGTCGCGAAGGCTTGGTGCGCCATGTCGGCAGTGCCGAAATCGTGGCGCAAGTGGCACTGGCCCGCACCCTCAGGCCCGTCAAAAAAGTCGTGTTCATGGGCATGGGAGAGCCCTCGCACAACCTGGATGCGGTGATGGAGGCCATCGACCTTTTGGGCACGGTGGGCAACATTGGACACAAGAATTTGGTGTTTTCCACCGTGGGCGATGCGCGGGTGTTTGAACGTTTGCCGCAAGGCCGGGTCAAACCCGCTTTGGCTTTGTCGCTGCACACCACACGGGCCGATTTGCGTGCCCAGCTGTTGCCCCGGGCCCCACGCTTTGACCCGCAAGACTTGGTCGAGGCCGGTGAGGCCTATGCCCGCGCTACGGGTTACCCGATCCAGTACCAGTGGACGCTGATCGAAGGCGTGAACGATGGCATGGATGAAATAGAGGGCATTGTGCGTTTGCTCAAAGGCAAGTACGCCCTCATGAACATGATCCCCTACAACGCCGTCCCCGATTTGCCCTTTGCCCGACCGAGTGGGAAACGTGCCGCCGAGATCGCCCGCACCTTGCACCAGCATGGCGTGCTGACCAAGCTGCGCCAATCGGCGGGGCAGGATGTGGACGGGGGCTGTGGCCAGTTGCGGGCCAGGGATGGGGTCAAAACGGTACGGGTTCACCGCGGCATCAACGCCCCGGTAATTTGACCAACCCGCTGGACAAGGAAGTGCCCAGCAAAATCACAGCGCCGCACATCAGCATCCAGGCCGTGACGGTTTCGCCCAGGAACAAGACGCCGTAAGCGATGGCAAACACCGGCACCAAAAAAGTCACCGTCAGGGCCCTTGCAGGTCCTGCGCGTTCGATCAGCCTGAAATATAGGATGTAGGCCACGCCCGTGCACACAACGCCCACCACGATCAAGGCCCACCAGGCCAGCGGACTGGGTCCGTGCTCAGGTGCGAACCACAGCGCAGGCAGCATCAAAGCCAAAGTGGCACCCACCTGACTGCCTGTGGCGATGACCAAAGGGGGCAGGCTGGGGATGTGTTTTTTGGTGAAGCTGGCCGCCAGGGCGTAGCAGGTGGTGGCGGCCAGGCAGGCCATGACCGCCCAGGCTGGAGCAATGCCCGAGTCATTGGGTTTGAAGCTCGCTTGCCCGCCTGCCAGCAGCACCACACCACCAAAACCCACACACAAGCCCACGGTGCGCGAGAGGCTGAGTTTGTCGCCCAGCCAAAGCCAGGCCACGACAGCGCCAAACAAGGGCACGGTCGCGTTCAAGATGGAAGAAAAGCCGGTGGTGATGTGAACCACCGCAAAGGCATACAAGGCAAAAGGCACGCCACTGTTGAGGACGCCCACAAACAGCACGGGCTTCCAGTGCTGCCGCAACGCAGCCCAGTGGCCTTTTGCCAGCATCAGTGGCAGCAGGAACACCGAAGCAATGGCCACCCGAAGGGCTGCGGTGGGCAGAGCGCCGAGCTCGACGGCGGCCACGCGCATGAATAAAAAAGACGAGCCCCAAATGGCGGCCAAGATCAAAAAATCGGTCAGCCAGCCTTTGGCATGAGAAGAGGGCATTTAAAAAGGGTTTTCAGGCAAGCGGGTGACCTTCGAGCAGCAGCAACGCACGTTTGCGTTCCAATCCTCCGGCGTACCCGGTGAGTTGACCGGTACTGCTTAATACCCGATGGCAAGGCACGATGATACTCACCGGATTGCGTCCCACCGCTGCGCCCACGGCCCGCACCGCTTTGGGGTTTTTCAAGCGCGAGGCCAATTGGCCATAGCTTTGGTGGGTGCCGGCCGCAATGGCCTGCAGCGCTTGCCAGACGGCTTGCTGAAAGGCTGTGCCGCGAGACAGGTCCAGCGGCAGGTCGAACACGGTTCTGCGCTGGGCAAAGTAATCCTGCAGTTGGACTGCAGTGGCTTGCAGCACAGGGTGCTCTGGCGCTGTCTGCCAGCCTTGCACCACCTGTGCTTGTGGCCCGTGGAGTTGCCCTTCAAACCAGACGCCGCACAGGCCCAGGTCGCTGCAAGCGAGGAGGAGTTCGCCCAAAGGGCTGGCGGTGCGGGTGGTGAAAGTGTTCATGGCTTCTCCGTCGCGGTGTGAGAGCGGCTGGCTAAGGCCCAGGCGGCCAACAGGGCATAGCTGCGAAAGGGCCGCCAGGCTTGACCCATGCGTTCCAGCGCTTGGGTGGGCCGGGCCTGTTGGCGCACACCCAGGGCGTTTTGCAGCGCCACGTCCTGCACTGGCCAAGCATCTTCCCAATGCAGGGTCCGCATGGCCAGGTAGTGGGCTGTCCAGGGGCCAATGCCGGGCAGGGCTTGAAGTGCGCTCAAGGTGGCGTCAATGTCACTGCCGGGTGTCAATTTCAGCTGGCCACTGTCCACAGCCCGTGCCAGGGCCTGGATGGCGCGTTGGCGCTGGCGCACGATGCCCAGGCTGCCCATGAGATCGGCGTTTTCGTCCCGCGCCAAAGTGGCGGCGTTTGGGAAATGTCGATGGAGCTCCGGCCAAGGCGTGAGGCAAGGTGTGCCCAAGGCATGCACCAGGCGTTCGCCCAGCGTGCGGGCGGCTTTGACCGTGATTTGTTGTCCCAGAACGGCGCGCACAGCCAGCTCAAAGTTGTCCATCCCGCCCGGTATGCGCAGGCCCTGCGCTTGGGGGAAGTCATGGCCCATCACAGCTGCAACGGCGGCTGGATGTGCATCCAAGTCCAGCCATTGGCGCACCTGCGCCACCAGCTCGGTCAGCACGGGCACAAGGCTGGCGCTGACTTGCAGTTGCACATGGGGTGAATCAGGCACCCAACCCACCACGATCCAGCCTCCGATCGGCGCTTGCGGTGATGTCCGCGGAGACCAGCGCACCGTTCTGTGCAGTTGGGCTTGCGTCCCTTCACCTTTCCACATTTCAACACCGGGCAGCGAGCGGTGTTGTAAAAAGTCCCAGAGGTGTTCGCGTTGCAAGGGCGGGCGGTAAGCCAGTCGAAGTGATACAGGCGCTTGAGGGTCGCGAGCCTTGGGGCGCAGCTGGCTTGGCGTCAATTGGTAATGCTGCGCAAAGCTGGCATTCATGCGCCGAGTGGAACCAAAACCACTGCGTTGCGCGATCTCGGATGTGCTCAAGGGGCTGTCGTGCAGCCACTGTTTGGCCTGCAGCAGCCGCCGGGTTTGCAAATATTGCAAAGGTGAAACTTGCCAATGCTTTTCAAAGACCCGCCGCAGGTGCCGATCGCTCACGCCCAATTGGGCAGCCAACTGGGTCATGGCAGGGGTTTTGTGGCCCTCAGACAAGGCCTTGTCGATCAGCCGGGCCGCCGCTTGCGCCAAGATGGCGCTGGCATCGGTGGTGGACCACCAGCGCTGGGCTGGGGCCAATTCTGGGCGGCACTTGAGGCAAGGCCGAAATCCTGCGGTCTCGGCCTGGCTGGGGTTTTCAAAGAAACGGCAATTTTTTTGCAGCGGCAAACGCACCCGGCACACAGGACGACAGTAAACGCCTGTGGAGCGCACCCCCATGAAGAACAGTCCGTCAAAACGGGCATCCTTACTCTGGAATGCGCGGTAGCAAAGGCCCGGGTCGACGGGTTGACCGTTCAAAAACAGTTCTGGGGCAGCGTGCATGAGAGGCATGTTAGCTTCAAAATGCTGACGAATGGGTCAATTTCGGACCTGTGGTTTCGGGCCTGTTACGCCATATCTGGCGTGCATTGACACCTACAATCCATGCTCAGTCTCTGAGTACAAACGGGTTCTACATGCAAGTCACCGCCTCCATCTTCAAAGCCTATGACATCCGCGGCGTGGTGCCGTCGAGCCTGAGTGAGGAGGTGGCCGAAGGCTTGGGCAAAGCATTTGGCACCCAGGCGATGGCCGAGGGCCAGACCCAGGTGGCCGTGGCCCGCGATGGTCGCCTGAGTGGGCCCAGCTTGTCGGCCGCCTTGATTCGTGGCTTGGTGGCCGCAGGCGTGCAGGTCATGGACATTGGCATGGCCACCACCCCCATGCTTTACTTTGCAGCCCACACCGCCTGTCAAAGTGGCATTCAGGTCACTGGCAGCCACAACCCCGCAGATTACAACGGCTTCAAAATGGTGCTGGCCGGTCGTGCCATTTATGGCGATGAGATCCAAGCCCTGCGCCAGATGATGGAAAGCGAAACCTGGCAACTTAGGGTCGGCGGGGGTGTTTCACACCGGGATGTGTTGTCCGATTACACCCAACGCATCGTGGGCGATATCCAATTGGCACGCCCCATGAAAATCGTGGTCGACTCAGGCAATGGCATTGCCGGAGTCTCTGCACCTAGCATCTTCCGCGCATTGGGTTGTGAGGTGATTGAACTGTTCAGTGAAGTCGACGGTGCGTTCCCTAACCACCACCCCGACCCCAGCAAACCCGAAAACCTGCAAGACCTGATGAACGCCCTCAAAACCACGGGCGCCGAGCTGGGCCTGGCCTTTGACGGTGACGGTGACCGTCTGGGCATCGTCACCCAAGACGGCAACAACATTTACCCCGACCGCCAAATGCAGTTGTTTGCGCAAGATGTGCTCAGCCGCGTGCCGGGTGGCACCATCTTGTTTGACGTGAAGTGCTCGCAGCGCCTCGCCCCTGCCATTGAGGCGGCGGGCGGCAAGGCCTTGATGTACAAAACGGGGCATTCACTGATCAAGGCCAAGATGAAAGCCATCGAGGCCGAAGGGGGCCAGGCACCCCTGGGCGGCGAGATGAGTGGTCACATTTTCTTCAAAGAGCGTTGGTACGGTTTTGACGATGGCACTTATGCGGGCTGCCGCTTGTTGGAGATCTTGAGCCAATCGCCCGATGCCAACGCGGTCCTCAACGCCTTGCCCAGCAGCTTCAGCACACCCGAGTTGAACGTGGCTTGCGCAGAAGGTGAGCCCCACCATGTGACGACAGCCTTACAAGCCAAAGCCGCCAGCGCGTTCAGTGCCCCCGCCCAGGTGTCCGACATCGATGGTCTGCGTGTGGATTGGCCCGATGGCTTTGGCCTGATCCGAGCCTCCAACACCACGCCCGTGCTGGTGCTGCGTTTTGAGGGCCAAACCGAAGCGGCCTTGCACCGCATTGAAGGCGAGATGTTGGCGCTGTTGCGTTCGGTCAAGCCCGATGCGCAGCTGGGCTCAGCAGCGCATTGAACCCCACACGACCCCTGGCCATGAATTCCGCCAACGCCGCTCTCAGCGATGACCCCGAGGTGATCGTGTTCAACCTCAAGCAACGCTACACCGGTGTGTCGGCCACCATCAACGCTTTGGTGCCCTTGCAAGCCCACCAGTGGAAGTTGGGGTTTTGTGGCACGCGCATGTCCAATGGTGTCGAGGGCATGACTTTGGGGCAAGCCATTCAGGTGTCCAAAAAGCCACCCAAGGGGCGAGCTTTTCGGATTTGGCATGTTCGGCGTGATCCGGAAATGATGGCCGCTGTTTTTGCGCGAGATGTTTTGCGTTTGCCGATCCAACTGGTGTTCACTTCCGCAGCGCAGCATTTGCATGGCCGCTTTCCTCGGTGGTTGATTTCCAAAATGGATGCGGTCATCGCCACCACGCCCTTGGCCGCCAGTTTTGTCCCCAACACCACCGCTGTGGTGCCGCATGGCATTGATTTGTCGCGCTTCAGTCCACCCCCTGACAAACTCAGTGCTTGGGCCGATTCGGGCTTGCCAGGCCAATATGGCATTGGCGTGTTTGGCCGTGTGCGGCCTGACAAAGGCAGCGATGTGTTTGTCCAAGCCATGATCGAGGCCTTGCCGAAATTGCCCGGCGCAACGGCGGTGATCGCGGGCTTGGCCCAAGTGCAACACCAGGCTTATCAGCAAGACCTGCAGCGGCAGATCGACGCCGCGGGCTTGCACGACCGCATTGTTTTTTTGGGTGAAGTGCCCGCAGGCGAAGTGCACCGTTGGTACCAGCGCTGCTTGCTGTGCGTGGCCTGCCCGCGCTACGAACCCTTTGGCTTGACGCCGTTTGAAGCTGCCGCAACAGGCTGTGCCTTGGTCTGCTCGCGCACGGGTGCGTTTGACCAATTGGCTTTGCCCGGGGTGACGGGTGAGATGGTGGACACAGGCGATGCACCAGGTCTGGCCCAAGCCGTTTTGACGGTCTTGAGCAACCCCCAGCGGGCAGTTCAAATGGGGGAGGCTGCGCGTGCCCGTGTCAGCGAACTTTTCTCCTTGGCACGGGAGGCTGAAGGCATTGCCCGTGTTTACAGCGGACTTTTTCAAAAGGCTGGGGATTGATGCAGGGCGGGCCTGCCGAGTTGAGTGGGTTGGAGCGGGTGGTTTTGGCCGCCTACAACTTGCTCATGCGGGCATTGCAACTCCTGTTGCGCATCAAACTGCGGCGCAGAGCGCGGCTAGAACCGGACTATGGTTTGAACGTGGCCCAGCGATTTGGGCGTTACACAGAGCGCTCGCCGCAAGCTGGTTTTGTTTGGCTGCACGCGGTGTCTTTGGGAGAAACCCGTGCTGCGGCGCTCTTGCTGCCCGCTTTGCGTGAAGCCATGCCCGGTATGCGGCTGTTGTTGACGCACAGCACGGCAACAGGTTGGGGCCAAGGTCGGGGCCTTTTGCAAGCCGGAGATGAACAGGCTTGGCTGCCTTGGGACACCGCGCAGGCCACACAGCAATTTTTAAGGCACTTCAAGCCCCGCATGGGCTTGCTCATGGAAACCGAGGTGTGGCCCAATTTAGTCCAAGCTTGTCGTCAAGCCCAAGTGCCTTTGTGCCTGATCAACGCCCGAATGAGTGAAAAGTCATGCGCCAAAGCGTTGCGCTGGCCCGGCTTGTCTGGCCCGGCCTACCGTGGTCTGAGCCGGGTATTGGCACAGTCACCAGCCGATGCGCAGCGTTTGGAAGCATTGGGCTGTCAGGCTGTTGAAGTGGCTGGCAACCTCAAATTTGATGTGACCGTTTCAAAGACTTCACAAGCCTTGGCCTCTGGCTGGCAAAGCGTGTTGTCATCTCGCCCTGTGGTGATGTTGGCCAGCACGCGCGAAGGGGAAGAGCTTTTGTGGCTGCAAGCCTTGCAGACCCATGCCGAGCGCTTGGAAAAATTCAAGGCCTTCGGTGTTTTGTGGTTGTTGGTGCCACGCCACCCTCAGCGGTTTGAAGAGGTGCATGCCTTGGTCGACCAAGCTGGGTGGCGTTGTGACAAACGCAGTGCATGGGGTGACCAGCTGCCCGATGCGACCCGCTTGGCGCAAGTGGACGTCTTGCTGGGCGACAGTTTGGGCGAGATGCAGGCCTATTTTGGGATCAGTCGGCTGGCACTTTTGGGGGGCAGTTTTGCACCTTTTGGCGGACAAAATTTGCTGGAGGCTGCGGCATGTGCCTGCCCTGTGGTCATGGGCCCGCACACATTCAATTTTTCTGAGGCCGCTCAATCGGCTGAGGCCTGCGGGGCTGCCTTGCGGGTGCCCGACATGCAGGCCGCTTTGGACCATGTGTCATGGGTGCTCAGCCATCCGCAATGGCTCACCCAAGCCCAAATGGGCGGTCAAAAACTGCTGGACCAAGGCCGTGGTGCTGCCGTCCAGCATGCCCAAGTGTTGAAAGCCCTGTGGGGCGAGGCACAGGGGGCTTCGCATCCGCCTCGGCTTTGAGGTTTGGACAGGATTCAAGCCAACACCTGCAGAGGAGACGCCGCTCACGACTGCTGCTTGCTGGACTGTTCCCAGGCCCAGGCGTGCGCCACGATCTCGTCCAATGCCACAAACTGGGGTCGCCAACCCAGTACTTTTTTGGCTTGAGAGGCATCGGCGACCAGTCGATCGGGGTCGCCATCTCGCCGGGGCGCATCCACCGATGCCACCGCTTGACCGGTCACACGGCGAGCGGCCTCAATGACTTCTTGAACCGAATAACCATTCCCATTGCCCAAGTTGTACTGTTGGCTACCTGCCCCTTCGATGAGGCTTTCCAAGGCCAGCCGATGTGCTTCGCACAAGTCGGTCACATGCACATAATCCCTCACGCAGGTGCCGTCCGGCGTGTCGTAATCCCGGCCAAAAACACGGATGTGGGGTTTTCTTCCGGAGGCCACTTGCAAGACCAAAGGGATCAAATGGGTTTCAGGATCATGCCGTTCACCCAATTGCACCTCAGGGTCTGCACCTGCTGCATTGAAGTACCGCAAGCACACGGACTTCAATCCGTAGGCGTGGTCAAAATCATCCAAGATGTGTTCGACCATCAGTTTGCTGCGCCCATAGGGATTGATCGGGTGCTGGGGGTGCTGCTCGTCAATGGGGGAGTAAAGCGGCTGCCCAAACGTGGCTGCCGTGGAAGAAAAAACAAACCGTTTGACATCGGCCAAGCGCATGGCCTGCAGCAAACTGAGGGTGTTGGCCACATTGTTTTCGTAATATTTCGCAGGTTCTTGAACCGATTCACCCACTTGGATGAACGATGCGAAATGCATCACCGCATCAAAACGACCGGGTTGAATCAGCTGGGCCAGCAAGGCCTTGTCCGCCAGATCGCCCTGCACAAAATCGCCGTAGAGCACAGCATCGCGGTGGCCATGGCTCAGGTCGTCCAGCGTGGTGACACGGCAGCCTGATTTGCCCAGTTGCTTGACCATGTGCGAGCCAATAAAACCCGCACCGCCGATCACCAAAATGTTCATGGTTGTGTGGGGGACAGCCTTTTTATTTCTGCAAGAGATCGTTGATTTTTTGCAGGTCTTCTAACTTCAAAACACCAGCTGCTTGGCTGAGCTTCAGTTGTCCCAACAACACGTCATAGCGGGCCTTGGCCAAGTCGCGTTTGGTTTGGAAAAGTTGGCTTTGGCTGTTGAGCACATCGATGTTGATGCGCACGCCAACTTGGTAGCCCAGCTTGTTGGCATCCAGGGCGCTTTGGCTGGATGCTTCCGCGGCTTCTAGCGCTTTGATTTGCCCCAAACCTGATTGCACGCCAAAGAAGGCTGTTCGCGTGGCTTGAGCGACATTGCGCTGGGCCGCATCCAGATCATTTCGTGCCTTGTCTTCGAGCGCCACGGTTTCTTGAATCCGGTTTTGTGTCGCCGATCCTGTGTACAAGGGCATGTTGAAGTTCAGGCCGATCGTTGCGGTGTTGTTGTCAACCCGTGAAGGGCTCCCATTTCGAAAGCGCGTGCCGCCAAACGATGCTGTCAAGTCCAGTGTGGGCAAGAGGCCGGCTTTGGCTTTTTCAATTTCGAGTTGGGCCACTTCCAGGGCAATCCGTGCTTGTTCAATGCCCGGGTTTTGCGTCGTGGATTGTTGAACCCAGGTTTCGGCATCGCCGATGGCGGATGCGTTCAAATTGGCGCCCACTTGGAGGGGCAGGGGTTGCGCATTGGTCGTGCCCACCGAAAGGTCAAGAGCGAGTTTTTTCACGCGCAAATCGTTTTCTGCGGCAATTTCTTGGGCGGTCACCAAGTCAAAGCGAGCCTGGGCTTCGCGTGTATCGGTGATGGTGGATGTACCCACTTCAAAGTTGCGCTTGGCTGCCGCCAATTGCTCAGCCACCGCGGTCTTTTGTGCCTTCACAAAGGTCAGGCTTTCTTGGGCGGTCAGTACATCAAAGTAGGCTTGGATGACTCGGATGATCAGCTCTTGCTCGGCTGTTTTGAGCTGGGCTTTGGCCAAGCCCAATTGCTTCATGCCCTGCTCAAAGCTGGCCTTGTTGGCAGGGCGGTACAAGGGCTGACTGGCGTTGAGTGTGAAGTTGCGCGTGCCATAGCTGGCATCTGCATTGCTGATGGTCACGTTATCGAAGTTCGATTCACTCACGTTGGCACCCAGGCCAGCGCTGGGCCGCAGCAAGGCCTTGACTTGTTCGGCCTTGGCCAAGTTGGCTTGGTACTGGGACTGTGCAGCTTTGTAGCTGGCGTCATAGCCCTTGGCCGCCTCATAAAGCAGGACCAGACTTTGGGCTTGAGCGGTACCTGCCAAAGCAGCCGTCAATGAAAGTGTCAAGGGCAAAAGACGCAGTGTCATGAAAAGTTCTTTCTGAAATCTGGGAGCTGTCGTCATCAGTAAACCGCAATCGTGGGGTCTATCTGCTCGGACCAAGCATGGATGCCACCGGCCACATTCACGACCTGATAGCCGTGTTGGAGCAAAAAGTTGGCCACTTGCATGCTGCGGCTGCCGTGATGGCACAAGCAAGCAATCGGCCTGGATTTGTCGAGTTCATCCAAGCGAGCGGGGATGCTTTGCATGGGCATGTGCACCAGATCCAGACCTTCAGGCTTGGCGCTGGCGGTCTGAATTTCCCATCCTTCGCGCACATCCAGCAAGACGGGGCGTTGGGTTTGTTGGCTGGCCCATTCGGCCACTTGAGAGGGGTAGAGCTGTTCCATGGTTCGACCAGAAGTGGAAATCAGAATTTGAAGCTGGACGGTTCGACAAAACCGGACAAGCGCGGTGCATTGCCGTCCCAAGGTTCGGTTGTGGTCCAAGCCGTCTCGCTGTTGCGGGTGATCACAGTGGCACGCATCATGGGCTCTTGGCCCACGATGGCCGCCAAGCGGCCGCCCACGGCCAGTTGTTGCAACAAAACAGCAGGCACCTCGGCCACCGAGCCATTGAGCACCACCACATCAAACGGCCCCTCGGCCGCAGCGCCTTGGCTGCCATCGGCATGACGGACCGTGACGTTGGACACACCCGCTTTGTTCAGGTTGACTTGGGCTTGTGCGGCCAGACCTGCATCGATTTCGAGGCTCAGCACGCTGGCGGCCTGGTGGGCCAGCAAAGCGGCCATGAAGCCCGATCCAGTGCCTACGTCCAGTGCTTTGTCGCCGGGCTGCACCGCCAGGTCTTGCAGCAGGCGGGCCTGAATGCGCGGGGCCAGCATGACTTGGTTGGGGGCGGCGCCCAGAGGGATCTCCATGTCCACAAAAGCCAATGCCCGGTTTGCCAATGGCACAAAGTCTTCACGGCGCACGGTCGACAACAAGGCCAGCACTTGAGGGTCCAGCACTTCCCAGGGGCGAATTTGCTGCTCAATCATGTTGAAGCGGGCTTGGTTCATGTCCATTTTTTCTCCTGTGGGGTCTTGTTCGGTGATTCATTGATTTTAAGGGGCCTGCGTGTCATGTCCCTGACGCGCTGGGGCCAAGCCGGCTTTTCGGCGCAGCCATTGGGCCAGATCGTCCATGTAGCAATACACCACAGGCACCACCACCAAAGTCAGCAGCGACGAGGTGATGACCCCGCCGATCACGGCCTGACCCATGGGCGCACGTTGTTCCGAGCCTTCGGTGAGGGCGAAAGCCAGGGGCACCATGCCAAAAATCATGGCCAAGGTGGTCATCAAAATGGGACGCAAGCGCACCTTGGCCGCCATCAAGAGTGCTTCGTTTCGTGGCATACCGGGAATCTGGCGGCCCTCAGCGTCGGTGTGGTCTGCACGGGCCCGAATGGCGAAGTCCACCAGCAAGATCGCGTTCTTGGTGACCAAGCCCATCAGCATGATCACGCCAATGACTGAAAACATCGACAAGGTCGAGCGGAAGGCCATCAGCGCCAGCACCACGCCAATCAGCGTCAAGGGCAGGGCGGTCATGAGGGCCAGCGGTTGCAGGAAGCTCTTGAACTGGCTGGCCAAAATCATGTAAATGAAGATCACCGCCATGGCCAAGGCCGTGACCGCGTAGCCAAACGATTCCGCCATGTTCTTGGTGGAGCCTCCAAACTGGTAGCGGTAGCCCGGTGGCAGGTTCACGCCTTCCATGATCTTGCGGATGTCAGCGGACACTTCGCCCGCCGCGCGGCCATAGGTGTTGGCATTGATGGCAACTTCGCGCGTCAGGTCGCGGCGGTTGATTTGGTTGGAGCCCGTGGATTCGGTGATGGTGGCCACTTGGCCCAAGCGGACCACCCGTGGGCTGCCGTCAGGCCCGTTGCCCACCACAAAGGGCAAACGCGCCAAGTCTTGTGTGGCGTTGCGGCTTTCGGGTGCCAAACGGACGATCACGTCATAGGTCTGGTCATCTGGGGCCCGCCAGTTGCCCACGGATTGACCGGCCACCAGGGTGCGCAGGGGTCCAGCGATCTGGCCAGTGCCCAGCCCCAGGTCGGCCGCAGAGTCGCGCAAAACTTCGACGCGCAGGGTGGGCTTGTTGGCTTTAACGCTCGAATCCAAATCCACCAAGCCGGGGATTTGGCGGACTTTCTCCATGACGCCCAAGGCCAAGCGTTCCAACTCGCGTTGGTCCGGACCTTGCAGTGAGAACTCCACTTGTTTGTTACCGCCCACCGCGTCGAGCAAGCCGACGTGGGTGACGGTGATGCCCGGGACTTGGCTCAATCGTTGGCGCAAAACGCCTGACATCTCGTCCACGTTGCGCTGGCGGTTCTTGCGGTCCACCAATCGGATGTAAATGCTGGTGTTGTTTTTGCCCAGCGCGTTGCCGGTGTTGAGGGTGGCCAAGGTATAACGCACTTCCGGAATCTCCCGGATGATGGCTTCCACTTGCCGGGCTTTGGCTTCGGTCGCTTCCAGTGAGCTGCCCACGGGGGTCTGAAAACTGACCGTGGTTTCAGAGAAGTCGGCTTTGGGTACAAATTCGGTGCCCACGAAACGCAGCATCACAAGGCTCAAAGCAAAAATAGCCACCGCCAGCAACACAGTTTTGCGTTTGTGCACCAGTGACCAGGCCAAAATTTTCTGGTAGCCCTCGGCCAGTTGGTCAGTGCCCCGGTCAAACCAGCCCGTCACCCGGCCAATGGTCTTGTCATAAACAGTCACGGGTGCGTGGTGTTTGCCGTGATTGGCAATGCTCGGGTCATGCCAGATGCTCGACAACATGGGGTCCAGGGTGAAGCTGACAAACATCGAGATCATCACGGCCGCGACGATGGTGATGCCAAACTCATGGAAAAACTTGCCGATGATGCCTTCCATGAAACCAATCGGTAAAAAAACCGCCACGATGGACAAGGTGGTGGCCAGAACCGCCAATCCGATTTCTTGTGTGCCTTCCATCGAAGCGCGGTAAGCGTTTTTGCCCATTTGCACATGGCGTACGATGTTTTCGCGCACCACGATGGCGTCGTCGATCAGCAAACCGACGCACAGCGACAGCGCCATCAGCGTGATCATGTTGATGGTGAAGCCGAACATTTGCATGAACATGAAGGTGCCGATCAGCGAGATCGGCAGCGTCAAGCCCGTGATGACCGTCGAGCGCCAGGAGTTCAGGAACAGGAAAACGATCAGCACCGTCAGAATGGCCCCTTCGATCAGGGTGCGACGCACGTTGTCCACGGCCACCCGAATCGGGCGTGAGCCATCGGTGATGGGTTCGAGCCGAATGCCTGCCGGTGTCAGACCCTTGATCTCGGCCAATGTCTTGACCAAGCCGTCGATCACGTCGATGGTGTTTTCATCCTGGGCTTTTTGCACCGTCAAAAGCAAAGTGCGTTGGCCCTTGTAAAGCGCCAGGGTCTCCAGTTCTTGGGCGCCGTCTTGCACCCGCGCCACTTGAGACAAGCGGATGGAGGTATTGCCCTTGCGGGCCACGATGATGCGCTCGAAGTCCTCGGGGCGCTTCATGCGCGATTCGATTTGAACCATGCGCTCCTGCTCCAGCGAACGGACCGCGCCCACGGGCAAATCTTGGTTTTCGTTGCGCACGGCGCTGACCACTTGCTCTGCGGTGACACCCAATGCCTCCATGGCGGCCGGCTGCAGGTACAGGTTGATCTCCCGCCGCGTGCCGCCCACCAGCGACACCGAGCCCACGCCGCGCACGTTTTCCAGGCGTTTTTTGAGAACTTGCTCGGACCAGTTGGTCAACTCCACGGCGCTCATGGCTTGTGCCTTGTCACCGTCTGGTGCCACCTGTGGCACGACCGCCAGTGACCAGATGGCCCGTGCCGATGGGTCAAAACGCAGCACTTTGGGCTCTTTGACCTCGGTGCGCAAGCTGGGGCGAATGGCAGCGACTTTTTCGCGCACATCCTCGGCGGCCTTGCGGCCATTGATGTTGAGCTGAAACTCGATCACCACCACCGACTGGTTTTCGTAACTGCGCGAGGTCAGTGCGCTGATGCCAGCGATCGAGTTGACGCCTTCTTCGATTTTTTTAGAGACTTCACTTTCGACGATCTCAGGGGATGCACCCGGGTACTCGGTGCTGATCACCACCACCGGAAAATCGATGTTGGGGAATTGGTCGACTTTGAGTTTTTGGTAAGAAAACAAACCCATCACCACCAAGGCCAGCATCACCATGGTGGCAAAAACGGGGTTTTGCAAACTGACGCGGGTGAACCACATGCTCAGGGTCCTTTCAGCGCACGCCGGCGGTGAACTTCACCTGGGTGCCTTCGCGAACCATTCCTGTGCTGGCCGTGAGCACCTGTGTACCCTCGGTCAAGCCTTGCACCTCGACCCAAGTTAAGGTGATGTTGTCCTTTGTTTGTTCGGTTCGGGTACCCGTTTGAACCGTGATGTGCTTGACTTGTTCACCATCAATCACCTGCACATAGGGTTGGGGTTTGTCGGTCCGCACGCTGGACAAAGGAATGGCGAGCGCCCGCAGGCTTCGGGTGCCCAAATGGCCTTGCGCAAAAAGCCCTTGTCTCAAACCAACTTCTCCGGCGATGCCCATGTAGACCAACACATTGCGGCTGCCCGCCTGAGTGCTGGGGCTGATGCGCAACACCTTGGCCGTGACGTCTTCTTCGATGCCTTCGATGTTCATTTTTGCACGCATGCCTGGGCGCACCAAGCTGGCGTCAGCGGCGGGCAAGGCGACTTCGAGTTCGAGCTGACTCAGGTTGACGACCTCCACAATCCGGCCGTCCAGGGCCATCCGCTCGCCCGGCTGCGCCAAGCGTTGGGCCACTTGACCGCTGATGGGGCTGCGAACGGTGGTGTCGTCCATGGTTTTGCGGGTTACATCGAGCGCTGCCAAGGCAGCCATGTGGGTGGCCTTGGCGCCGTTCAAGCTCGCCGCGGTGTTTTGCAAAGCGGTTTGAGAGATGAAACCCTGGTCCACCAAGGCCTTGTTGTTGTCGTACTGTTTTTGCGCAATTTCCACCTGTGCCCAGGCCGCGTCGGCCTGTTGTTTGGCTTGGCGCTCTCGCGCTTGGTATTCGGTGGGATCAATCCGTGCGATCACTTGGCCCGCCTTGACAGGGTCGCCTTCGCGTACCGTCATGTCCATCAGCTCACCCGCCGCGCGGGCCTTGACCATGGCGCTTTGTGTCGCTTTGAGCGTGCCGGAAACGGGCAAGTCCAGCACCATGTCCATGGCTTGGACCTTGATGACATCGCTGGGGCTCAATTCGATCGTGCTGCCTGCGGGTGCCTTGGTTTTGATGGCCGTGTCGGTCGTTGGGCGTGGGTTCATCCAACGCACACCGCCAGCCAACAAGGCCACAGCGGCGATGGCGCAAAGGATCCAAAGGGTTGATTTTTTCATGGCGGTTTGTGACAGAAATCAGACGCTTGTGTGGGGCCCGCTGAGGGCCAAGCCACGCACCAACAACTGGGCGTGTTGAGAAATAAAAGCTTCCGGGTCAATCTGTTCATGACTCGGGCTGCAAGGTCCCATGGAGTGTTTCCACATGACCAAAAAGATCAAAGGCGACATGACGGAATGCAGGGCCAGTTCCACGTTCACCGGGCGGAATTCCGCTTGGTCGATCCCTTTTTGCAAAGCATTGCGCACCAACGCGTGACCCGGCTCGATCACTTCGACCCGGTAAAACTGGGCCAGTTCCGGAAAGTTGCTGGCCTCGCTCATCACCAGTTTGGAGATGCCCGAAGCCTTGGTGGCGCCGTAGCGGTGCCACCACTGCAGCATCATCCACTCCAGCAATTCGCTGCAACTGCCCTGAAAACTGGCCACTTCGGCCGCCCCTTGAGTCACTGGCTCCACGAGGCTGGCCCGCACCACGGCCTTGAACAGGTCTTCTTTGCTGGGAAAGTACAAAAACAGCGTGCCCTTGGACACGCCGGCCCTGGCTGCCACCTCTTCGACGCGGGTCGCGGCGTAGCCTTTTTCCACGAACAAATCCAAGGCTGCTTCGAGCAATTCGCCCGGGCGGTCTTGTTTTCGGCGTTCGCGTTTGTGAGGTGGGAGGGCGTCGACGGAATTCACAAGGTATTTAATGACTGACTGGTTAGTACTGTACGCTTTAGGCCACGCGCTCGTCAAGGCGCTGGCGTACAAAAGGCGTTGCCCCAACGAAAAAGGGGCCAAGGCCCCCTTGCTTGTGTCCTGCCCACAGCTCAATAAAAGGCTTGCAAGCCGGTTTGGGCGCGACCCAAAATCAAGGCGTGTACGTCGTGCGTGCCTTCGTAGGTGTTCACGGTTTCCAGGTTGATCATGTGTCGGATCACATGGTATTCATCGTGGATGCCATTGCCGCCATGCATGTCGCGAGACATGCGGGCGATGTCCAGTGCCTTGCCGCAGCTGTTGCGCTTGATCATGCTGATCATTTCGGGCACGGCCTTGCCCTCGTCCATCAGGCGGCCCACACGCAAGCAGGCTTGAAGGCCCAAGGTGATTTCGGTTTGCATGTCGGCCAGTTTCTTTTGGATCAACTGGTTTTGTGCCAAAGGACGACCAAATTGAGTCCGGTCCAAGGTGTACTGACGGGCGCGGTGCCAGCAATCTTCCGCGGCGCCCAATGCGCCCCAAGCGATGCCGTAGCGGGCCTTGTTCAGGCAACCAAAGGGGCCTTTGAGGCCGTTGACGTTGGGCATCAGGTTCTCGGACGGTACGAACACGTCGTCCATCACGATCTCGCCTGTGATGCTGGCCCGCAGACTCATCTTGCCTTCGATCTTGGGGGCAGTCAGGCCTTTCATGCCTTTTTCAAGGATGAAGCCATGGATGGCTTCCTGGCCGCCGACGGAGCCATCTTCGTTTTCGAGCTTGGCCCAGACCACGAACACATCGGCGATCGGCGCATTGGTGATCCACATCTTGGCGCCCTTCAAGATGAAACCGCCGTCTACCGGCTTGGCACGCGTGATCATGCTGGCCGGGTCCGAGCCGTGGTTGGGCTCGGTCAGGCCAAAGCAGCCCACCCACTCGCCAGTGGCCAGTTTGGGCAGGTATTTTTGGCGTTGGGCTTCAGAGCCGTATTCGTTGATGGGGTGCATCACCAGCGAGCTTTGCACGCTGATGGCGCTGCGGTAGCCGCTGTCTACACGCTCGACTTCGCGGGCGATCAGGCCATAGGCCACATAACTCAGACCCGCGCAGCCGTGGCCCTCGATGGTGGAGCCCAAAAAGCCCATGGCACCGGCTTCGTTCATGATCTCGCGATCAAATTTTTCGTGGCGGGCTGCTTGCAGCACGCGGGTTTGCAGGCGTTCCTGGCAAAAAGTGTGGGCCGCTTCCACGATGGCGCGCTCGTCATCGGAGAGCTGCTCGCTCAGCAAAAAGGGGTCGTTCCATTGGAAAGTGGGTTTCATCGGTTATCTCCTGGGTCTATTCAGATCAAGTTGCCATTGTTGGCATTTCATGAATAGTTGTCTAATATTGATTACCTATTCGTCAATACATATTTTATATTCATGGAATTTCGTCATCTGCGTTATTTTTTGATGCTCGCTGAAGAGTTGCATTTTGGCCGAGCCGCTCAGCGCCTGGCGATTTCGCAGCCCCCTTTGAGCCTGAACATCCAGCAGCTCGAAGCCTCGGTGGGGGCGACATTGTTCAACCGCAACAGCCGCGGGGTGCAGCTCACCGCAGCGGGCATGGCTTTTGTCCCGGCCGCGCGGGCTTTGCTCGCGCAAGCCAGTGCTGCCGCGCGTGAGGCGCGGGATGTGGCCGAAGGCCAATCCGGGCAATTGCAAATCGGCTTTGCCGGGACCATGTTGTACTGCGGCTTGCCTCAAATCCTGCGCCAGTTCCAGGTCAGCCACCCGCGTTTGCGATTGGTCCTGCGTGAGTTGAGCTCATCGGAACAATTGTCTGAGCTGCTGCGCGATCGGCTCGATGTGGGCTTTGTGCACACGCCCCGAGTCCCACCGGGCTTTGAGCAGATTTTGGTGGCCAGTCAACCCTTGGTGGCGTGCTTGCCAGCCAGTCATCCTTTGGCAGGGGCCGTCAGCCTGAGTTTGGAGGAGCTGATCGGGCAAGACCTGGTGGTGGTGTCTCGCACCGTGTCGCCCGATTACCACGAGCGCATCTTGATGCTGTGCGAACAGGTGGGCTGGATGCCCCAGGTGGTGCACGAGTTGCGCCACTGGTTGAGCGTGGTGTCTTTGGTCTCGCAGGGCCTGGGCGCGGCGCTGGTGCCGCAGGCCTTACAACAGTCGGCTTTGGCCGGTGCAGTGTTTGTGCCGCTGAAAGCGGTGGATGTGCGTTACGACACCCGCTGCCTGTGGCGCAGCGACCGAGACCAGACTGCGCTGGGGGATTTTGTGCAGGCGGTGCAAGCTGGGGTGGTGGGCGGCTGATAATGCACCGCATATTGGAGAGGAAGCGACATGACAGAAACCTTGGTTTTGGGCGGCGGCTGCTTTTGGTGCACCGAGGCGGTGTATGTGAAGGTGCGAGGTGTGACCGATGTCGAGTCGGGTTACTGCAATGGTCAAACCCTTTCACCCACTTACGAAGACGTTTGCACGGGGCGGACCGGGCACAACGAGGTGGTCAAGCTGGCCTACGACCCCGAGCAGGTGAGCCTGCGCGAGCTGCTGGAAGTTTTCTTTGTGATCCATGATCCCACCACGCTCAACCGCCAGGGCAACGACACGGGAACCCAATACCGCAGTGGCATTTACTTCACCCGCCCCGAGCAAGCAGAGGAGGCGCGCGCCTTGATCGCCGAGTTGACAGCGGCCCAAGCCTTTGGCCGACCCATCGTGACCGAGGTGTTGGCACTCTCCAATTACAGCGCGGCCGAGGACTACCACCAGGACTTTTTTGAGCGCAATCCCTATCAAGGTTATTGCATGGCTGTGGCTGCGCCCAAGGTGGACAAGTTCAGGAAAACCTTTGTGCGTCTGGTGCGCGAGTGAGAATGTCTGCCGCCGGTGTCGTAAGATGCCCCGTGTGAACCCATCCGCACCTACCGAATCACCCATCGCCCAAAGAAAACCCATGAAAAAAATTGCTTTTTTCCTTGCCGCCATGAGCTTGTCTTGGGGGGCATTTGCTCAACACAGCAACAAAGACGTTCAGGAAGACATTGCCCGACACCGTGCCATGGCCGAAGCCCACGAGGCGGCGGCCAAATGCCTGGAGTCCGGTCAAAAGCCGGCCCAGTGCACCAAAGAGCTTCAAACCGCCTGCAAGGGCTTGGCGCTGGGCAAGTACTGCGGCATGAAGCACGCGCATTGATCCACTGCTGTTCACATAACCTCTCATGAGTTTGCCGCGCTCTCGCCTGCCCAGCTGGCTGAGTATCCTGCTGGTGGGGGCCTTGCTGTGGGCCCCGCTTTGGGGGTATCTGCACGGCATTGAACATGGCTTTGAACTCGGGAATCGGCAGGCGCTCACGGCCCCTGCTGGGCAGCATGAGGCTCATGTGCATGCTGCGCACACGCAGGATCAACATCAACACCAAGGGCACTCAGACAGCTTGGGCCATGAGGCCGACTCCGATCTGTGCCGTGTGCTGGATCACCTGTCCCAAGCCGAACGGCTCATTGCAACGAGCGCACCGGGCTTGGCCCCGATGGTGGCCATGGCGGCCCCCATATTTCGCGATTATTCTTTTATTGACCAGCCCCTCTGGTCTCCCGCGCAGGCCCGTGCCCCGCCTGCGCTGATTTGAATCCCTGATCCCGTCTAGTTGTTTTTCCGCCTTGGGCGGAAGGCGCTGGCTTGTTCCTGTTTTTCAAATCACATCCTCATGACACATTCTTTTCAGCTTTCGGCCTTGGCTTATGCCTGCTTGGCCACTTTGTCTTTTTCAAATGCTTGGGCGCAAAGCGACGCACCGGGTGTACCCAATGAAATCGTCATCACCGGCAACCCCTTGGGACGCGACACCACCACCGTGCCTGTAAGCACCTTGGGCCGCGCCGACCTGCTCGAACGCGGGCAAAACACTTTGGGCGAAACCCTGAACGGCTTGCCCGGCGTGTCGAGCACTTACTTTGGCCCCAACGCCAGTCGCCCTGTCATTCGTGGGCTCGATGGCGACCGCATCCGGGTGTTGAACAACAGTGCCTCCAGCCTGGACGCCTCTGCGCTCAGCTACGACCACGCGGTGCCGCTGGATGTCTTGTCCACCGACCGCATCGAGGTCTTGCGCGGCCCGGCCGCCTTGCTCTATGGCGGCAGCGCCGTGGGCGGCGTGGTCAATGTGATCGACAACCGCATCCCACGCGCGCCGGTCTCAGGCGTTCTGGGCAAAGCCCAGTTGCAAGCGGGCACAGGCAACGACGAGCGCAGTGTGGCCGGTTTGGTGGAGGCTGGCAACGAACGGTATGCCTTGCACCTGGACGGTTTTAACCGCCGCACTGGCGATGTCCGGGTGCCGGTGTCGCTCGAATGCACGAAACCCGGCTCGCCTGCCAACGCCCGGCGCATCTGCAACTCGGCCAGCACCGCCCGGGGTGGTGCTTTGGGTGCCAGCACCTTCTGGGACCATGGCTATTTGGGTGCATCGGTCAACACCTACCAAAGCGATTACGGCACCGTGGCCGAAGACGAAGTGACGATTGGCATGAAGACCAACCGCTATGCGCTGGAGGGCCAAGTGCGCCAACTGCCGGGCTGGTTTAACAGCGTCAAAGCCCGCCTGAGCCACACCGATTACCAGCACACCGAGTTTGAGGGCGCGCAAGCGGGCACCGTGTTTGCCAACAAGGGCCAGGACTTGCGCATCGAGGCGCGGCACCGTCCAGTGGCGGGGTGGCAAGGCGTGGTGGGTGTGCAGACTGAATCGAGCCGCTTTTCTGCGGTGGGCGATGAAGCCTTTGCTCCCTTCAGCCGCACGCGCAGTCAGGCTGTTTTTGTGCACGAAGAGTTGCCCACCCCCTGGGGCCAAGTCACGGCAGGTGCGCGTTGGGAGTCGGTGCGCGTTGAATCCTTGGGCAACACCGACTTGCCCCGTTTTGATGAGGCCATCGGCGCCAAGAAATTCACACCCTTCAGCGTGGCCGCCGGGGCGGTCTTCAAGCTGTCGTCTACCTGGTCTGTGACCGGCAATGCAGCCGTCACACAGCGTGCGCCCAAAGACTATGAGTTGTTTGCCAATGGCCCGCACCTGGCCACCAACGCTTGGGAAATCGGCCAGAAAGACCTGGGTTTGGAAAAGTCCAAGAGCCTTGATGCGGGCGTGCAGTGGAAGTCTGGCCACGACAGCTTGAATGTGACGGCCTTTGCCAGCCAATTTGCCAACTACATTGGCCTGATGAACACGCAGGACGTTGAGGACGATTTGCCCGTGCAGCGCTACCAAGGCGTCAAGGCACAATTCAAGGGTCTCGAAGCCAGTGGCCGACAGCGCTTGTGGCAAGGCACATCAACCCTTGATTTGGACTGGCGTGCCGACATGGTGCGTGCCACCCAAAGCAGCACGGGTGAGCATTTGCCACGCATTGCGCCCATGCGTGTGGGCGCCACGCTGGTGTATGGCCAAGGCCCCTGGCGCGCTAAGGTGGGCGCCGACTGGCATGCCGAGCAAAAGCGTGTGCCCGAAGGCAGTGTGGCCACGGGGTCTTATACCTTGGTCAACGCCAGCGTGTCTTACCGTCAGAAGCTGGACACCACGGTCTTGAACTGGTTTGCCCGCCTGGAAAACCTGACCGACCAATTGGCTTACAGCCCCAGCTCCATCCTCACGAGCACCGCTTTTGGCAAGTCGCCCTTGCCGGGACGCAGCTTCAAGTTGGGTGTTCAGGCCACCTTCTGATGGCCAGCGTAGTGTCATTGAAGGCGATGCTACGTGGTTTCCGCCATCTGTGACGGCGGGTCCAACGGGATAATCAGAGCATGAACCTTGATCATCCCGTTCTTTCTTCGCTTTTGCCGGTGGCGCTGTTGATCCTGATTGGTTTTGTGGCCGGCAAGGCCCAACTGGTGCGGGGGGAGTCGGTGCGCGATTTGTCCAATCTGGTGTTTCTGGTTTTGACCCAGGCCCTGCTGTTTCGGACCATGAGCAGCGTGCACATCGAGCAACTCGATTTCAAACCTGTGTTGCAATATTTTTTGGTGGGCGGGGCCTTGTTTGTGGCCATGCTCTGGATCTATGGGGGCAACAGCCGGGCCTCGGTGCTGGCACTGGCCAGTATTTTCAGCAACACCTTGATGATTGGCGTGCCCCTCATCGGTTTGGCTTATGGGCAGGAGGGTCAGGTGTTGCTGTTCACCTTGATCTCGTTGCATGCCTTGGTTTTGCTGAGTTTGGCAACCTTGGTGCTGGAGTTGCAAGTGGCCCAGGAAGAGGCGGCCTTGTCTGGGGAGCGACGTGCCATTTGGCGCACCGTGGCCTCGGCGGTGCGCAACGCCATCATTCACCCAGTGCCACTGCCCATTTTGATGGGCTTGGCCTATGCCCAAACGGGCTGGGGTCTGCACCCGGTGGTGGAGCGGCCTTTGGCCTTGCTGGGCAGCGCTTTTGGCCCCGTGGCGCTGGTTTTGGTCGGCATCACACTGGCATTGACCTCCATCGGCCAGCAAATGTCATTGGCCATTCGACTGTCTTTGGTCAAAACCGTGGTTCATCCCATGTTGATGTGCGCGGTCGGTTATGGCTTGGGCTTGCGTGGATTGAACTTGACGGTCATGACCGTGGTGGCGGCTTTGCCCATCGGTGCCAATGTGTTTTTGTTTTCGCAGCGTTACCGCAAAGAGGAAGATTCGGTGACGGCGGGCGTGGCCGTATCCACCGCCATGGCCATGGTGACCGTGACGGTGGTCATGGCGGTGCTGCCCTTGCTGCCCGCTTGAGCGGACCGCAGGTTCAGGGGGCAAGACGCTCACGCATCCATTGCCCGTCTTGCAGTGAATAGCGCAAGCGGTCGTGCAGGCGGCTTTTGCGGCCTTGCCAAAATTGCCATTGGTCGGGTACCAGGCGGTAGCCACCCCAGTGCGGGGGGCGCGGGGGCTGGAGCATGAACTGCGCCGCGTATTTGGCGGCATTCGTCACCAACACGGTGCGGCCATCGATCACCTGACTTTGGGGGGATGCCCAAGCGCCAATGCGCGAGTCAAGTGGGCGGCTATGGAAGTAGGCATCGCTTTCTGCGTCCGAAACTTTTTCGACCCGGCCTTCGATGCGCACCACGCGTTCGAGCTCGACCCAGTGGAACTGCAACGCAGCAAAGGGGTTGCCTGCAAGTTCCTGGCCCTTTTGGCTCTCGTAATTCGTGTACCAGACAATGCCGCGCGGGTCGCAGCCTTTGATGAGCACCACCCGCGTGCTGGGACGCAGGTTGCTGGCCACGGTCGCCAGTGTCATGGCGTTGGGCTCGGGCACATCGGCGGCGATGGCCTCTTGCAGCCATTGCTCAAACTGCTGGAGCGGGTCAGCGTGGGAGGCGTTTTCGTTGAGCTCGGCTTTTTCGTAGCTCTTGCGCAGGTCGGCGATGTTCATGGCGCAAGTATATGCAGGCCCTGTGTGCTTTCGCCCGCACGGGCCCGTTGGACTTGTGGTGGGCGGGGCTTCATGCTCCAAGGAGGTCAAGCCGAAGGGCCATCGGCATGGCGCAGCAAAGCGGCCAAGGCGCGGTCTTCGATACCGTGGTTTTGTAAGCTGCGGTAGGTCTGCAAGGCGTAGTCCAGCGTGGTGCCAAAGCGGCCGCTGGCTTGCTGAAAAATTTGCCGATATGTCTCGGCGGGCAAATGCCCTGTGTAGCTGGGGCTGTTGCGGGGCAGAGTGAAGGCCAGGGCTCGAACTGTGCCTTGCGGGGTGGCACAGGGCAGCCAACTGGGTACGTAGATGTCCATGGGCATTTCGCGCGCCCAAAGACGGACCAGGACCTCGTCGGCTTGTTCTTTGGGGACACGGTAAGCCACGCCGTGGCAACTGCCGCCGGGCAACAAGGCAAACACCAGACCTGGGCACTCGGGGCTGCCCCGGTTCAGGCGGCTCCACATTTTCAGGGCGCGGTGCCAGCCCCA
>NZ_CAMBNZ010000009.1 GCF_945869175.1 Limnohabitans sp. Rim8
CTGCGGGGTCGCAGTCACCGAACATCACCTGCACTTCGTAAACAACGGTTTTGCTCATGGGGGTCTCTTAACGTGGGGCCATTCGCAGCGCGCCGTCCAAGCGGATGACTTCGCCGTTCAAGTGGTCGTTGTTGACGATATGGCAAGCCAGTTCGGCAAATTCGCTGGGTTTGCCCAAGCGCGCAGGGAAGGGGATGCTGGCGGCCAACGATTGCTGCACGGGCTCGGGCAGGCTGGCCAGCAGCGGCGTTTTGAAGAGTCCAGGTGCGATGGTGCACACGCGGATGCCGTGCTGAGCCAGGTCACGGGCCATGGGCAGTGTCATCCCGACCACGCCAGCTTTGGACGCGCTGTAGGCCTGCTGACCCACTTGGCCATCAAAAGCCGCGACCGAGGCGGTGAAGACCATCACACCTCGGGCGCCATCTTCCATGGGCTCGAGCCTGCTGCAAGCCTCGGCAAACAAACGTGCGGCGTTGTAGGTGCCGATCAGGTTGACGTTGATCACTTTGGCAAATTCTTCCAACGGTGCGGCTTTGCCGTCCTTGCCCACCACGCGCTTGGCGGTGCCGATGCCTGCGATCTGCATCAGGATGCGGGCAGGGCCGTGCGCGGCGGCTGCGGTCTCGATGGCTTGGGCCATGCTGTCCGGGTCGGACACGTTGCAGTGCACCGCAATGCCGCCAATGTCTTTTGCGACGCGTTCGGCGTTGTCCATGTTCAGGTCGAGCACAGCGACTTTGGCGCCCAGACGGGCCAGTTCACGGGCCGTGGCCTCGCCCAAACCAGAGCCACCTCCGGTGACCAGTGCTGTTTGTCCTTGGATGTTCATGTCAGTTCCTTTTGTTGAGCTGGAAGCGGCGCCCTCGGTGGGTTCAAACGCCTTCGGGGTTTTCGATCAGCAGTGCAATGCCTTGACCGCCGCCCACGCAGGCACTGGAGATGCCCCAGCGCAAGCCACTGCGTTTCAATTCACGCGCTAGGGTGATGGTCAGGCGCACACCGGTCGCAGCCAGCGGATGGCCCAAAGCGATGGCACCGCCGTTCACGTTCAGCTTGGACAAATCCAGGCCCAGCTCGCGACCCACGGCCAGGGTTTGTGCACCTTGGGCTTCGTTGATCTCGAAGCGGCCAATGTCGGACAGCTGCAGACCCGTGCGTTCCAGCAGCAATCGAATGGCTGGTGCGGGGCCAATTCCCATGATCTCGGGTGGCACGCCCACAGCGGCAGCAGCCACCACGCGGGCCAGTGGCTTTTTGTGGTTTGCTCGGGCATAAGCACCGGAGGTGACCACGCAGGCCGCGGCGGCATCCACCAGGGCCGAGCTGTTGCCGCCGGTTTGCACGCCGCCTTCGTAAACAGACTTGAGTTTGGCCAGCACTTCGGGCGGCGAGATGCGGGGGTGGGTGTCCGCACTGACTTCGGTGACTTTGCCTTGCAGTTGGATGCCGCGAGGCTTGTAGCCTTCGAGCTCGAACTTCTCGGTGATCACCGGCACGATCTCACCCGCATGGAAACCACCCGCTTGCGCCGCTAAGGCTTTGGCGAAGGATTCGGACGCAAACTGGTCCACTTCTTCGCGGGTGATGTGGTACTTCTTGGCCAGGTTCTCGGCGGTCTGGATCATGTTGATGCCAGCAGCCGGGTCTTTCAGTGCTTCCCACATGTAGTCTTTGAATCCCACGGGCGCGCCCAGCTTGAAGCCGGTGCGGTGGTCGAAGGCGGCAATGGGGTTGCGCGTCATGCTCTCGGTGCCGACCACCAGCGCGGCATTGCACACACCCGCTTCGATTTGTTCGCCCGCCTGACGGAAAAGTTCAAATCCTGTGCCGCAAATGCGTTGGGTCATGATGGCGGGCACCTCTTGCGGCACACCGGCATAAAGGCCAATGTGGCGTGGCAAGAAGAACTGGTCAAAGTCGCCAGGGGCCATGTTGCCAGTGATGACAGAGCCGATGTCGTTGGGGGCGATGCCCGCACGTTTCAAGGCTTCTCGGGCGGCCTTGATGCCCAAGTCAGTGGGGGAGATGTGACCCAAGGCACCGCAATAGTCCACCATGGGGGTGCGCACGCCTTCGTGCATCCACACATCCGCAAACGCGTTGAAAAATCCTTTGGCGGTCATCTTGTGCTTTCGCTCCTGCGCGGAGATCATTGGGGTTTGACGATGCAGTGCAAGGTGTCGGCGTGCAGCGCAGCCACGGTGTCAGCGCGGTGGCTAAGCACGGAGCGCTGGTTGATCGAGCCCTTGTCGGTGATTTCGCCCTTGTCGATGGTGGGCGGCTCACTCAGCAGGCACAGGCGGGCGATGCGGTTGGCGCTGCCGGTGGCGCTCTGGGCCAAGCTGTTGACGATCTCTTGGAACTTGGCCAGCACAGGGGCTGATGCGAGTACCTCGGACAAAGGCGCATCGGCAGCCAGGCCGCTCAAGGCGCGCACGGCAGGCGTCGGAAAAATCATGGCGCCAACTTCCTTCAAGTTGATGCCGGTCAGCACCGCGTCCTGGATGTAGGGGGCACCGGCTGCGATGATCTTGCCGCGCAATGGCCCGACGCTGACAAAAGTGCCGGTGGCCAGTTTGAAATCTTCGGCAATGCGGCCATCGAATTTGAGGCCCAGGTGGACATCGGTTTCATCGATCCATTTGACCGCGTCGCCGGTTTTGAAGAAACCCTCTTCGTCAAAAGCGCCCGCCGTTTCTTCGGGGTTGCGCCAATAGCCAGGCGTGATGTTGGGGCCCCGGTACCGCACCTCGGTTTTGCCATCGGTGTCCACCAGTTTGAGCTCCAGCCCGGGTGTGGGCACGCCCAAGTCGCCCGCTTGCACAAAGGGGTTGGTCACGAAGATGCCAAACGGGCCGGATTCGGTCATGCCCAGGCCCGTGCCCATGACGATGCGTTCGCCAATTTCAAGCTCTTGCGATGCGTAGAGGCTGTCCCAAATGGGTTGGGCCAATGCAGCACCCGCATAAAAGAACATCTGCACCCTGGACAGCAGCGTTTTGCGCAGTTGGTCATCGGATTGCATGGCGTTGGCAATCGCCTCGAAACCCGTGGGCACGTTGAAGTACACCGTGGGCGCGATCTCGCGCAGGTTGCGCAGGGTCTCGTGCATCAGGGCTGGGGTGGGTTTGCCATCGTCGATGTACAAGGTACCGCCGTGAAACACCGTCATGCCAAAGTTGTGGTTGCCACCAAAAGTATGGTTCCAAGGCAGCCAGTCGACCAGCACCAGTTCCTGTTCGGCCAGAACCGGCATGGACTGAGCCATTTGCTGCTGGTTGGCGCACCACAGGCGTTGGGTGTTGATGACGGCCTTGGGCAGTTTGGTCGAGCCGCTGGTGAACAAAAACTTGACGATGGTGTCCGGGCCGGTGGTGGCCATTGCCGCGTCCACCGCAGGGGTGGCAGGTGTCGCACACAGGCTGTCGAACAACGTCACCTCACGGCCTTGCACAGCGCCTTCAACCATCACGACTTCCATGCTGTCACCCGCCGTGGCGGCAATGGCTTTAGCGTAACGGGCGTCAGACGCGAAAACCAAGCCGGGTGTCACGGTCTTGAGCACATGTTTGAGCTTGTCGTAATCCACGCTGACCAAGGAATAAGGCGGTGACGTGGGCACAAAGGGCACGCCAGCGACCATGGCGCCCAAGGCCAGCAGGGCATGTTCCAGGCTGTTTTCGCTCAGGATGACCACGGGGCGCTCGGCATTCAGGCCACGGTTGATCAGGCCTTGGGCAATGTTGCGGGCCGTGGCCCACGCTTGCGCATAGCTGATGTGTTTCCAGTCGCCCAGCGTGCCATCGGCCTGCTTCACGCGGCGCGCCATGAAGCTGTGCTCGGGCTTGACGCGCGCCCAGTGTTGCAGGCGGTCGGTCAAGCGGTCAGGAAAGCCTTGCAGCTCTTGGTCGGCCTTGAGGTAGTGTGTTCCGGGCACACCATCGCGCAAGCTAACGCGGGTCACGCCGAACTTCAAGGGGCGAAATTGGGGGGCGCTCATGCTTTGTCTCCGATGCTCTGGGGTATGCCGGCTCAGGCTTTTTGCACTTTGGCCGCTTTGCCTTCGAGGAAGGCGCGAACTCGGGCTTTGGCTTCGGGCGCGGACTGAGCAATTGACGAAATCAGTGCTTCTGTGAAGAAACCATGGTCTGCCGGTTGCTCGGCGATGCGGGGCAGGGCGTGCATCAGAGCGAAGTTGGTCAGGGGGGCATTGGTGGCGATGCGGGTGGCCAGCTCAATGGCCTTGGTCAAGGCCGTGCCGGTGGGCACCAAGTACTGGGCAAAGCCCACGCGCTCACCATCTTGGGCGTTGTACACGCGGCCTGTGAGCATCATGTCGGTCATTCGGGCGGCGCCAATCAGCTTGGGCACACGCACCGAACCGCCGCCGCCGACAAAGATGCCGCGCGTGCCTTCGGGCAGGGCGTAGAAGGTGCTGTCATCGGCCACCCGGATGTGCGAGGCACTGGCCAGCTCCAAACCGCCGCCCACCACTGCACCGTGCAGAGCGGCGACCACGGGCACGCGGCCTTGCTCTACCGCGTTCAGTGCCACATGCCAGCTGCGTGAGTGGTAGATGCCTTCACCCGCGTCGCGCTCTTTGAGCTCGGACAAATCGAGGCCCGCGCAAAAGTGCTCGCCCTCGCCGTGGATAACCGCCGCACCGGCCTCAGGCGGCAAGTTCTGGAACACATCGCGCAGGGCCTCGATCAGGCCATCGTTCAGGGCATTGCGTTTGGCCGGGCGGCAAAGGCGCACCACGGCCACTGCGCCTTGCATTTCCAAAGCAACACCTTGAGAGGCTGCACGTTCAAGGAGGGGGTGGCGGGTGAAGGTCATGCGGCGCGCGCTCATGAGAATGGCTAAAGGGCCAAAAAGGTTATTATTGATAACGATATTGTGATCAGTGCGACGGCTTTTTCTCCTTGGTGTTTTCCCTAGGATTTACGGTTCCTCGAGAAACTTTCAACCCATTGGGCCGACCCGCTGCTGGGGCGATCGGTGGTTTGGTTTCAGCACGCGGTCTTGCTTGTGACGCACAGCGTGCTGGTCTTCGGCTATCGTTCTCATAACACCTGTTTGGGAAACCCATGAAACACGAAGACCTCATCGCCATCGACATCCACACGCACGCCGAAGTGAGCTGCTGGAACCCGTTTGAAAACTACGGCGAGGAGTACGACCGTGCCGCCGACAAGTTTTTTGGCAGCAACCGCCGCCCGACCATCGAAGAGACGGTGGTCTATTACCGCGAGCGCAAGATTGGCTTGGTCATGTTCACGGTGGACAGCGAGTCGCAGCTGGGCCGCCGCCGCATCCCCAATGAAGAGATCGCTAAGGCCGCACGCGACAACAGCGACATGATGATTGCCTTTGCCAGCATCGACCCGCACAAGGGCAAGATGGGCGCGCGCGAAGCCGAGCGCTTAATCCAGGAAGAAGGCATAAAAGGCTTCAAGTTTCACCCCACGGTGCAGGGCTACCACCCGTATGACAAGATGGCCTGGCCGATTTATGACGTGATCAACGAGCACAAGCTGCCCGCCATCTTTCACACGGGTCACAGTGGCATTGGTTCGGGCATGCGCTGCGGCGGTGGGCTTCGTTTGGCCTACAGCAACCCCATGCACTTGGACGACGTGGCGATTGACTGGCCTGATATGCAGATTGTCATGGCACACCCCAGCTTCCCCTGGCAAGACGAGGCCTTGAGTGTGGCCACGCACAAGCCCAACGTGTGGATTGACTTGTCCGGCTGGAGCCCGAAATATTTTCCGAAGCAACTGGTGCAGTACGCCAACACATTGCTCAAAGACCGCATTTTGTTTGGCAGCGATTACCCGCTGATCACACCTGAGCGCTGGATGAAAGACTTCGAGGTGGCTGGCTTCAAGCCCGAAGTGATGCCCGGTATTCTCAAAGGCAATGCGGTGCGTTTGTTGGGCTTGGACAAGGCCGTCTGATCTGTCGCTTGCGTTTTGGAGGATGCAGTTTCAGCGCCCTCAGTTTCAATCACCTTGCCCTGCAGGGCTTTGCAGCAACTGACCCATGGGCCAGTTGAGCAGTTCTGCCAGGCGGCAGACCACCCAGCGAGCTTCCAGGGGCGAGACCACCGAGGGCTCAGCCAGCAGCCCCAGCTCACATTGGGCCAGCACCAGTTCTTCGGTGATGCCCAATGTGAATTGCATGTTGGCGGCTTTTTTGGTCAGCAGGTTGGCCAGGTCTTCACACAGTTCGTAGCGCTCGGCCATCTCGCTCAGGCCGATGCTCGGTTTGATCTTGCCATGGGGCACGTAGAGTACTTTAAAACTCTCTGGCAGATAAAGTTGGTTGTCGTCGCTCATTGGGGGCAAGGTGGCGGGGGGCTCATAGGGAAATTTTTCTCACAGACCCCATTGTCGTTCCCAAAACTGTTCAAAGGGCCGCATGGTTTTTGACGGTATGCTAGAAGCGACTTCTTCCCACCTTTTGTTGACATGGCCACCACCCCTCAATCGCTTTCTGGTCTCGCGCCGTTTTTAAAGCCTTACCGCTTCACCATGGGGGTCGCCGCACTGTTTTTGTTGCTTGCTGCAGGCACCACCCTGGCTTTTCCTTGGGTCTTGCGCCAATTGATTGACCAAGGTTTGGCCATTGGCGCCACCGCCGAGCAGTTGTCGGGCAACTTTTTGCAATTGTTTGTCGTGGCGGCAGCCTTGGCGGTTTTTTCGGCTGGGCGCTACTACACAGTGAGCTGGCTGGGCGAACGCATCACCGGCGATCTGCGCAATGCGGTTTACGGCCATGTGCTGAAACAAAGCCCCGCGTTTTTTGAAACAACGCAATCGGGCGAAGTGTTGTCACGGCTGACCAACGACACCACCTTGGTGCAAACCGTGGTGGGGTCATCTTTTTCCATGGGCCTGCGTAACCTGGTCATGGGTTCTGGGGCCTTGATCATGTTGGTGTGGACCAACCCGGTGCTCATGCTGCAGGTGGTGGCGGTGCTGGCCGCGGTGATTTTCCCGAGTGTGTATTTGGGGCGACGCGTGCGCCGTTTGTCACGGGCCAACCAGGACCGCGTAGCCGATTCGAGTGCCATCGCTTCCGAGGTGCTCAATGCCATTGGTGTGGTGCAAAGTTACACCGCAGAAGGCCGCGAGACCCGTCGTTTCATTGAATCGACCACGCGTGCCTTGGCTACGGCGCTGGGCCGCATCCGCGCACGCGCTGTGCTGGTGGGCTTCATCATCATGGCCTCGAGTGCGGTGTTGCTCTGGGGTTTGTACATGGGCACGCTGGCCGTGCGCGCGGGCACCAGCACAGCGGGCCAGTTGGGCGAAACCGTGTTTTATGTCATCTTGCTGGCCAGCGCCTTTGCCGTGCTGGGCGAGGTGTATGGCGACTTGCTGCGCGCAGCCGGGGCCACCGAGCGCCTGATGGAATTGCTGAACACCGAATCCAACCTCAAGAGGGCAACCCAGCCACAACAAGCGCCTTGGCCGCAAGGCGGCTCATCGTTGCAGCTGCAGTCGGTTCGGTTTCACTACCCCTCGCGCCCCGACACCTGGGCGATCGATCAGCTCAGCGGACAGATCCACTCGGGTCAGACGGTGGCGGTGGTGGGGCCGAGTGGCGCCGGTAAAACCACCTTGTTCGACTTGCTGATGCGCTTTCACGACCCGCAGTCGGGCCGCATCGTGCTGGACGGTGTACCGATTGACCAGATGGACCTTCATGATCTGCGCAACCGCATGGCCATCGTGCCGCAAGAGCCGGTGATTTTTTCGGGCACGGTGATGGAGAACATCCGTTACGGCAGACCTGAGGCCAGTCTGGACGAGGTGCACGCTGCAGCCGAAGCGGCCTACGCCCAAGAATTCATCCGCGAATTGCCCGAGGGTTTTGACACTTATTTGGGCGACCGGGGTGTGCGCTTGTCGGGCGGGCAACGCCAACGCATCGCCATTGCGCGGGCCATCCTCAAAAACCCGCCACTTTTATTGCTCGACGAAGCCACCAGCGCGCTCGATGCGCAAAGCGAAAAAATGGTTCAGGCCGCGCTGGACAAGGCCATGATCGGCCGCACCACGCTGGTCATCGCCCACCGCTTGGCGACGGTGCAACGTGCCGATGTGATCTGGGTGCTGGAACGTGGCCGCCTGATGGAGCAGGGCACCCACGCCCAACTGCAGGCCCGGGGTGGGCTTTACGCCAGCTTGGCGGCGCTACAGTTCAACGGCGTGTCCGGCGTTTAAGGGGTACCGGCCCCAACCGATACCCATCCCATTGGGCATTGCCGCCCGGTCAGCGCAGTGCCTGCACCAGCAAACCCACCACCACGCACAAGCCCAACACTTCATAAACACTGCGCTGTTTTTGGATGAGCAACCAAGCGGCCAAGCCCGTGAGCACAAAAGCCCAGAAGTCGGGCAACATGTGCCAGCCCTGGGGCAGCCAAGTTTGGCGGGCAAAGACGCCGGCCAATTGCACCATGACACCGATCACCGCTGCCGTGATGGCTTGCAGTGGGCCTTGCAGGGCGGGCATCTGGCGCGTGGATTCGACAAAAGGGCCGCCCGCCAGGATAAACACGAACGAGGGCAAAAAGGTGAACCAGGTCACCACGCAAGCGGCAATGATGCCACCCAGCAGCGGGGAGCCGGTGATGGCTTGGCTGTGCCCGCCTAAAAAGCCCACGAAAGCCACGACCATGATGAGTGGGCCCGGCGTGGTCTCGCCCAGTGCCAAGCCGTCCATCATCTGGGCGGCGCTCACCCAGCCATATTGCGTGACTGCGGCGTGTGTCACAAATGGCAGCACCGCATAGGCTCCGCCAAAGGTCAACAGCGCCGCTTGTGTGAAAAAGCCGCCCATGAGGGTCAGGGTGTGTTGACCACCCAACAGCCACGCCAGCGCTCCCAGCGTGAGCACCCAAAGGCCCACCCCGATGGCCACCCTCTGGATCAGCCGATCATGTTGGTAATGCGTGTGCGCCGGCGCGGGGCTGTGGTCGTCCAGCCAGGCTGGACCGTCTGAAGCCGCTGCAGCTTGGGGCGAAGAGTGCACTGAGCCCGCCACTGGTCGGGCAAATGGCTTGTGCATTTGCCAGCCCGTGAGGGCAGCGGCCACCACGATGATCGGGAAGGGGACGTCCCAGAGCATGCCCAGCAAGGACAAACCGGCCACCCACCAAAGCCAGCGGGCCTTGAGCGTGCGCATCCCAATGCGGTGCACCGCTTGAATCACCAGCGCAGTCACGGCCGGCTTGAGTCCCCACAAAATGGCCTGCCCCCAAGGGTGTTGCCCCCAGGCGCTGTAGGCCCAAGCCAGCGCGATCATCAACAAGAGCGAAGGCAACACAAACAGAGCGCCGGCTGCGATGCCGCCGCGTGTGCCGTGCATCAACCAGCCCATGTAAGTGGCCAGCTGTTGGGCCTCCGGGCCGGGCAGCAACATGCAGTACTGCAAGGCGTGCAGGTAGCGCTTTTCTGAAATCCAGCGCCGACGTTCCACCAGCTCACGGTGCATCAGCGCGATTTGCCCGGCCGGACCGCCAAAGCTGACACAGCCGAGCCAGAACCAAAATTGGAGGGCTTGGCGAAAGGAAACAGGAGCGGGTGCCAAATGGGCGCTGTTCATGGGGTGTTCCAGTGTTCGCGAAAGGCTTGTGCAAAGGCCGGTGTGCCGCTCAGGCTCAAGCTCAATTCGAGGCGGTCATCAGGCCCTGGGGCGGGGTCAATGGCCAATGTTTTCTGTGCACTTTGCCAGACGGCTTGGGCAGGCCTGCCCAGGTGCTCGCCTGGGCCATGCAATTGAACTTGCAGGTCAAGGTCCCAGTCTGCCCCATCTTCGAGGGGGCCGGGGCCTGTTGGACTGAAGCGACAGGCCCAGGCGAGCAGCAGCGCCACTTCCTGGCACAAGGCGCGGGTATGCTGGGCCGCTGGTTGGGCCAGTGCGTTCCAGCAGACCACGCCGTCGGTGTCTTCGCTGCACTCGAAATCCAGATATTGCCAATCCATCGGGTACTTTTCATCCATTTGCGCCATTGTCGCTGTCCCTTTGGCCTGTCACTTGGGATACAAAAAATGTATTTACTGCTTAAATATTCAGCAATAAATGAGATTCAAATGGGTTCTTGTATACAAGGATGGCGGTGACAGTGGTTTAATCCGTGCTTCTCCTTCTGTCCACCCATGAGCACTTCTCCCGTTCGCTTTATTGACGCCGACTTTGTCGAAGAAGGCGGCTCCCAAGTCGTCAAGGCACAGCAACGTTTGCGTGAATGGATATTGGCAGGCGACCTGCCCTCGGGTGCACGCATAGCCGAGTTGGCTTTGGTGGATCGCCTGGGTATGTCTCGAACACCCATTCGCTCAGCGCTCATGCACCTCAGTCAAGAGGGCTTGCTGGCGTCACTGCCGGGTGGTGGCTATGCGGTGCGCACATTTTCCGAGCGCGAGGTAGCCGATGCCATCGAACTGCGTGGCACCTTGGAAGGCTTGGCCGCTCGCTTGGCTGCCGAGCGTGGCGTGCGGGCTGGCTTGCTGAATCAAGCGCGTGAATGTCTGAACCAAATCGATTGGGTGTTGCGCGATTCGGCCTTGGACGATGAAACGTTTTCGGCCTATGTGGCGCTCAATGGGAAATTCCACAAGCAACTGTCCGAAATGGCCGACAGTGCTGTGCTGGCCCGAGAAATCGAACGTGCCTCGAGCTTGCCTTTTGCTTCGGCTTCTGGCTTTGTGGGTGTGCACATCAAAGACCACCATGCGCGAGACACCTTGGTGATCGCCCAGCACCAGCACCGCCAGGTGCTGGACGCCATCGAGCGGCGCGAAGCGGGCCGGGCCGAGGCCCTCATGCGTGAGCACTCGCGCATCGCGCGGCAAAACATGCAGGTCGCGTTGCGCGACCCTGCTGCATCGGGCACCCCCGGCGTGCAATTGATTCGACCATCTTGAACAACGGTTTTTTAACGAGGAGATAGAGCATGCAAAAACGACAATTCCTGAGTGCCATCGTTGGCGTAAACCTGGCTTTGACCGCAGCGTCTGCCATGGCTCAAGACAAATTCAAAATCGGCCTGATTTTGCCCATGACCGGTCCGTTTGCCTCCACCGGCAAGCAAATTGAAGCTGCAGCGCGCCTCTACATTGCCCAAAACGGCGACATGGTGGCCGGCAAAAAAGTCGAGCTGATTGTCAAAGACGACACCAGCGCTGCCGACGTGACCAAGCGCTTGGCCCAAGAGATGGTGGTCAACGAAAAAGTCAGCGTGTTGGCCGGCTTTGGTTTGACCCCTTTGGCTTTTGCCACAGCGCCCATCGCCACCCAGTCCAAGACCCCCATGGTGGTGATGGCGGCTGCAACGTCCAGCATCACACAGGCTTCGCCTTTCATTGTGCGCACCAGTTTCACACTGCCCCAGGCGGCGGTGGCCATTGCCGACTGGGCACCCAACAACGGCATCAAAAAAGTCGTGACTTTGGTGGCCGATTACGGTCCTGGCATTGACGCAGAAAAGTTCTTCAAAGACCGTTTGCTGTTCAATGGTGGCCAGGTCCTGGACAGCTTGCGCGTGCCCATGCGCAACCCCGACTTTGCGCCTTTCTTGCAAAAAGTGCGTGACCTCAAACCCGATGCGTTTTATGTGTTTGTGCCCTCTGGCGCAGGCGCAGCCCTCATGAAGCAGTTTGCCGAGCGTGGCTTGGACAAAGCGGGCATCAAACTGATTGGCACCGGTGACATCACCGACGACGACATCTTGAACAGCATGGGCGATGTGGCCAATGGTGTGGTGACTTCGCACCATTATTCGGCATCGCACAACTCGCCGCTGAACAAAAAGTTCGTGGCAGCGTTCGAGAAAGCCAACAACGGTTTGCGGCCTAACTTCATGGCCGTGGGTGGCTATGACGGCATGCGCGTGATCTACGAAGCAGCCAAGGCCACCAAGGGTGCAGGCGGTGAAGCTTTGCTCGAAGCCATGAAGGGCCAAGTGTTTGAAAGCCCCCGTGGCCCGATGTTCATCGACGCGCAAACCCGCGACGTGGTGCACAACATTTACATCCGCAAAGTCGAGAGGGTGGGCGGTCAGTTGTTCAACCAGGAGTTTGCGACCCTCAAGGACGTGAAAGACCCGGGCAAAACCAGGTAAGCCAGCGTTTTTCTGCAGGGGTGCACGGGTTGTGCTCCTGCGTTTTCCACCTCACCCAGTTGACATGTTGACCATTATTTTCGATGGCATTGCTTACGGCATGCTGCTTTTCATCCTGGCCGTGGGCCTGTCCGTGACCATGGGCTTGATGAACTTCATCAACCTGGCGCACGGTGCATTTGCCATGGTGGGCGGCTACCTCACGGTGGTGCTCATGCAGCACTGGAATGTGCCTTTTTTGTGGTGCCTGCCCATTGCTTTTGCGGGCGCGGCCTTGCTGGGCGCTGTGCTAGAGCGCACGCTGTACCGGCACATGTACCGCAAGCCGCATTTGGACCAGGTGCTGTTTTCCATCGGCCTGGCATTCATGGCCGTGGCCAGCATGGATTACTTCATGGGCTCGCAGCAGCAGATCATGCAGTTGCCCGACTGGTTGCGTGGTCGTACCGAACTGTGGGCTGGCCAAGCCTTCGAGTTGGGCATGGGCCACTACCGCCTGTTCATCATCGCGGTGTGTGCGGCCCTCACGGTGGGCTTGCAATTCATCTTGAGTCAAACCCGCTTTGGCAGCCGACTGCGTGCCAGTGTCGACGACGCGCGGGTGGCCGCAGGTCTGGGCATTCGGGTCAACCTCGTGTTTGCCGCCACCTTCGCGGTGGGCTCGGGTTTGGCTGGACTCGGGGGGGCTTTGGGGGCTGAGGTGTTGGGCTTGGATCCGACCTTTCCGCTCAAGTTCATGGTCTATTTCTTGATCGTGGTGGCGGTGGGCGGCACGTCTTCCATCACCGGTCCGCTGTGGGCGGCGTTGCTTCTGGGCATCGCCGATGTGGCGGGCAAGTACTACATGCCCAAGTTGGGTTCTTTTATCGTGTATTCGCTGATGATCGCGATTTTGATCTGGCGTCCGCAAGGCCTGTTTGTGCGCAAAGGAGGCCGCTGAAATGGACAACATGACTGCACAGCAACAACTGTTGTCCAAAAACCGGGTGCGTGGTTGGGAACCCCTGGTTTGGTTGGTGGCATTTGTATTGCCTTTTGTTTTTCCTGGGCATGCCCTGATCGTCAACGAAGTGGCCATCGTTGCCTTGTTTGCGGTGTCGCTCGATTTGGTGCTGGGGTACACCGGCATCGTCTCGCTCGGACATGCCGCCTTTTTGGGTTTTGGGGCCTATGCGGCGGCGCTGTTTGCCAAGCATGTGATGCCCGACCCGCTCCTGGGTTTGATCGTGGGCACCGCCGCTGCCACCGTTTTGGGGGCCTTGTGTTCGTTGACCATCTTGCGGGGCACCGATTTGACCCGGCTGATGGTCACCTTGGGCATGGCCCTGATCTTGATGGAACTGGCCAATAAACTCGACTGGCTCACCGGAGGCTCGGACGGTTTGCAAGGGGTGGTGATGGGGCCGGTGTTGGGCCGTTTTGAATTCGATCTCTACGGACAGACGGCGGCTTGGTATTCACTGACGGTTTTGCTGGTCCTGTTTGTGTTGGCCAGGCGTTGGGTGAACTCACCTTGGGGTGCCACGCTGATGGCGGTGCGCGACAACCCCTTGCGGGCCATGGCCATCGGCATACCGGTGCACCACCGATTGGCCGTGGTCTACACCGTGGCGGCGGCTTTGGCCGGAGCGGCCGGTGCCTTGCTGGCGCAGACCACCGGCTTTGCATCGCTGGATGTGTTTGCATTGGAACGCTCGGCCGACGTGATGTTGATGTTGGTCATCGGCGGCGTGGGCTGGCTTTATGGCGGCGTTGTGGGCGCAGTTGTGTTCAAGCTCATGCACGATGTGATTTCGGGCATCACGCCGCAGTATTGGACGTTTTGGATTGGCCTGTTCCTGGTGGTTTTGGTCATGGTCGGACGTGAGCGGCTGATTCGCCCCTGGCGGTGGTTTGGTCACGCTGCGAATGAAAAAGGCGGTGTGCGATGAGTGTGACCGTTGTGACCCCCCCCATCGTGTTGAAGGCCCAGGGCCTGGTCAAACAGTTCGGGGGCATCACCGCCACCGACCATGTGGACTTGGAGCTGCGCTTGGGTGCACGCCATGCCCTGATTGGCCCCAACGGCGCTGGCAAGACCACGCTCATCAATTTGTTCACCGGTGTCTTGCCGCCCACGTCGGGCCGGATTGAATTGCTGGGTGAAGACATTAGCCAGCTGCCACCACACCAACGCGTGCACCGGGGCATGGTGCGGACTTTCCAGATCAACCAGTTGTTTGCCAGCATGACGCCGCTGGAAACGCTTGCCATGGTGGTGTCGCAACAACGCGGCCTGGGCGGTCGCTGGTGGTCTGCCTTGGGGCAAGATGCCCAGGTGGTTGCGCGGTGCGAAGAACTGCTGGCGCTGTTCAGGTTGACCGAAGTCATGCACCAGCGCACCGAATACCTGGCCTATGGCAAACGCCGCTTGCTGGAGATGGCGATTGCGCTGGCGTGTGAGCCCAAAGTGTTGTTGCTCGACGAACCGGTGGCCGGTGTGCCCGCGGGCGAGCGCGAAGAGTTGCTGCAGACCGTGGCAGCGCTGCCTGCCGAAGTGTCTGTTTTGTTGATCGAGCACGACATGGATCTGGTGTTTGAATTTGCCGACCGCATCACGGTGCTGGTCAACGGTGCCGTGCTGACCGAAGGTACGCCCGAGGCGATCGCGGCGGACCCGCAGGTCAAAGCAGTCTACCTGGGGCATGGCGAGGAGGTGGCCCATGGCTGAGTTGTTGCGTGTGGAGAACCTGCGTGCGGGGTATGGCGAAGCCGTCGTGTTGAACGACATCAGCCTGACCTTGGGCGAGGGCGAAACCTTGGCTTTGCTGGGCCGCAATGGCACCGGTAAAACCACTTTGATAGACACCTTGGCCGGTGCCACGCGCCAGCACGGCGGGGAGATCTTTTTGGGCGGTCTGCCCCTGCACACGCTGCCCTCGCACGAACGCGCTGCAGCAGGCATTGGCTGGGTGCCGCAAGAGCGCAATATTTTCAAATCGCTCACCGTGCACGAAAACCTGACCGCTGTGGCCAGGCCGGCACGCGCAAGCCGCGCCTGGACGCCGGAGCGTGTGTACGAGATGTTCCCCCGTCTGGCCGAACGCCAAACCAACTTGGGTACGCAACTTTCAGGGGGCGAGCAACAAATGCTGGCCGTAGGCCGGGCACTGGTGCTCAACCCCCGCTTGCTGCTGCTCGATGAACCGCTCGAAGGCTTGGCGCCGATCATTGTGGAAGAGTTGCTGCGCGCCATTGCCCGCATCACCCGCGAGGAGGGCCTGTCGGCCATCATCGTGGAGCAGCATCCGCAAGCCATTTTGCGCATCAGCCACCGCGCCGTGGTGTTGGACCATGGCAACGTGGTGCACGCCAGCGACGCAGATGCCCTTCGCCAAAACCCCGAATTGCTTGACAGCCTGTTGGGCGTGGCCCGAAAGCTTTGATTGGAACGAGAGAGGACAAGATGTTCATCAAAAATACCTGGTATGTGGCCTGTTCCCTGGCCGACCTGTATGCCTTGGGCGACAAGCCACTGGGGCGCACCATTTGCAACGAACAGATGGCGTTCTTCAAAGGCCCGGACGGCAAGGTTGCTGCAGTCGAAGACTTTTGCCCGCACCGTGGCGCACCCCTGTCGCTGGGCAAGGTCTGCAATGGCAATCTGGTGTGTGGTTACCACGGTTTGGAAATGGGCTGCGAAGGCAAGACCGTGCACATGCCCGGCCAGCGCGTGCGCGGCTTTCCCGCCGTCAAGAGCTACGCCGTGGTAGAGCGCTACGGTTTTGTTTGGGTTTGGCCCGGTGACCAGGCCAAGGCCGATGTGGGCCAAATGCCCGTGTTCGAATTTTTCGACAACCCCGCCTGGGCTTATGGCGGTGGGTTGTATCACGTCAAAGCCGATTACCGCCTGATGATCGACAACCTGATGGACCTCACGCACGAGACCTATGTGCATGCCAATAGCATCGGCCAACCCGAGATCGACGAAACGCCCTGCACCACCTCTGTGGAAGGTGACCAAGTCATCTTGCAGCGCCATATGGAAGGCATACAGGCACCGCCTTTTTGGCAAATGGCCATGAGCGCCAATGGTTTGGACCCGCAGGCCAAGGTGGACCGCTGGCAAATTTGCCGCTTCACGCCACCCACCCACATCATGATCGACGTGGGTGTGGCGATCGCGGGCCGTGGTGGATTTGACGCGGCCCCCGAACACAAGGCCTACAGCGTGGTGGTCGACTTCATCACACCCGAGACAGAGACCTCGCACTGGTACCACTGGGGCATGGCTCGCCAGTTCAAGCCCAATGATGCGGCGCTCACTGACAAGATCCGCATGGGGCAGGGCGGCATTTTCAACGAGGACATGGAAATGCTGCAATTGCAGCAAGCCAACATCAGCAGGTGGCCCGAGCGCAAACTGCTGATGCTCAACATCGATTCCGGTGGGGTTCAATCGCGCCGCATCATCGAGCGCTTGCTGGCCGAAGAAAACAACACCGGAGCCACCGCATGAACACCACAGACCTGAGCCAAACCCCGATCGCTGAAGAGGGCAACTTCGAGGTGCAACTGAACAAAAGCGGTCAGATCCTGCAAGTCACCAAAGACCAATCGATTCTGAAAGTGCTGCAAGACGCCGGACACGACGTGCCGTTCTCTTGCTCGGAAGGCATTTGCGGCACCTGCCTGACCCCAGTCGTGGCGGGGAAACCCGACCATTGGGACATGTACCTGACCCCCGAAGAGCAGGAAAAAGGCGACTGCATCATGGTCTGCTGCTCACGCAGCCAGACGGCACGCTTGGTGCTGGATTTGTGATGGCCACGGTGCCATCAGCGCGGCGGCTTTGCTGCTCACCACCATCGTGTCTTTTTTGACGCTCAGCACATTGCTGTTGGTGTTGCAGCATCACCTTGTGTGATCTTTACTGTCCTTTGCAGCGCGCTTGCAGCCATGTTCTGGCAAGGGCAAGTCTTGGGCTCATGGGGTCAACCATTGGCCAGCCACCTGGTTGATCAGTGCCAGAGTGGCTTGCTGGGTGAGCGTGGTGGGGCGCAATGAGCTGACCGCTGTCGTCAGCTGTATCGTCAGAGCAGGTTCACACATTGGCCTCACGGCAAAAGCCGACGGCCGCACCGAACGCATGACGGCGTTGCGCGACAAGATGGCACAGCCCGCGCCGTCGGCCACCAAATCCAGGATGGCGCTCACCCCGTCGATTTCCAACGCGATGAGCGGGCGGCAGCCAATCGCGGCCATTTCGGATTCGACGTGCATGCGGATCGCATTGGGACGGGTGGGGATGACCAAGGGCAAGTGGGCCACGTCTTTCAGCGCAATGGGCGGTGGCGGTGGATCTTCTTGCAAGCCCGCAGGGCGTGGCTGCACCAGCAGCAATTCCTCTTTGACGAGTGGGGTGTGTGCGATGCCTTGAACTTGGTTGGGGTTGTAAAGAACGGCAATGTCCAAGCGGCCGTTCAGCAGGTTTTCTTGCATGGCACTCGACAGGCCCTCACTGATGGACAGTTGGGCTTCGGGCATGCTGGCGCGAAAAGCCCGTGTCAATGGCACTGTGAGCATGCGTGCCACACTCGGGGGCATGCCCAAAGCCACACGGCCGGTGAGGCCGGTGCGCACGCGACCCAGCTCTTCTCGGGCGCGTTCGACTTGGTGCAGGATGCCCCGGCCGTGCTCGAGCAGCAGCTGGCCCGCTTGGGTGGGTGTGGCTCCTCGGCCATTGCGCACCAAGAGGTTTTGCCGCAACTCGACCTCGAGCAGACGCACTTGGCGGCTGAGCGCGGGTTGGGCGATGTTCAGTGTTTGGGCGGCGCGGGTGAAACTGCCCAGTTCGGCCACGCGCACAAAGTATTCGAGTTGTTTGAGGTCCATGCAGGCCTTTACGTTGCTATTATTTTGTCATATCGATGGGTCTGTTATGCAAATTTGTTCTAGCTGGTAGATGGCCCTGACGCTGTGTGCATGGCGAGCGAGCCTGCACAATCGGATGCAGTCATTTGTACCTTCAGGAAGCCCCCATGAGTCAATCCAAGCCTTTGATCATCGATGTGCACGGCCACTACACCACGGCACCGAAAGCGCTGGAGGACTGGCGCAACAAGCAAATTGCGGGCATCCAAGACCCCGCATCCATGCCCAAAGTCTCTGAGCTGAAGATCAGCGACGACGAACTGCGCGAAACGATTGAGACCAACCAGCTGGCCAAGATGAAAGAGCGCGGCTCTGACATCACCATTTTCAGCCCCCGCGCCAGCTTCATGGCCCACCACATTGGCGACTTCAAGGTGTCCTCCACCTGGGCGGCGATTTGCAACGAGCTGTGCTACCGCGTGGGTCAACTCTTCCCCGATCATTTTGTGCCTGCGGCCATGTTGCCCCAGTCGCCTGGCGTGGACCCCGCCACCTGCATCCCTGAGCTGGTCAAGTGCGTCGAGCAATATGGCAACGTCGGCATCAACCTGAACCCGGACCCGTCGGGCGGCCATTGGACGTCGCCGCCACTGTCTGACAAAGCGTGGTACCCCATTTATGAAAAGATGGTCGAGTACGACATTCCAGCGATGATCCACGTCTCGACCAGCTGCAACAGCTGCTTTCACACCACTGGTGCGCACTACCTGAATGCCGACACCACCGCCTTCATGCAGTGCCTGACCAGCGACCTGTTCAAAGACTTCCCGACATTGAAGTTCCTGATCCCGCATGGTGGCGGTGCAGTGCCTTACCACTGGGGCCGTTTCCGGGGTCTGGCGCAAGAGCTCAAAAAGCCTTTGCTGTCTGAGCACCTTCTCAACAACATCTTCTTTGACACCTGTGTCTATCACCAACCCGGTATCGATCTGTTGACCAAAGTGATCCCGGTCAAGAACATCTTGTTCGCGTCCGAGATGATCGGCGCGGTGCGCGGCATCGACCCGGAAACCGGTCACTACTTCGACGACACCAAGCGCTATGTGCAAGCCACGGCCAACCTGAACGACCAAGAGCGTTACATGGTGTTTGAGGGCAATGCGCGCCGTGTGTTCAAGCGCTTGGACGACCAGCTCAAGGCCAAAGGAATTTGAGGACTTTGTGAGACAGATCTTTAGCTCTCTCATCAACTGATTAAATAAGGAAAGAACATGTACGAACTCGGCGTTGTTTACCGCAACATCACCCGCGCAGACCGCGCAGCGGCCGATGGCTTGGCAGCCCTCGGCTCGGCCACCGTGCACGAGGCCATGGGCCGTGTGGGCCTGATGAAACCCTACATGCGCCCCATTTATCCTGGCGCACAAGTGTCGGGCACGGCAGTGACGGTGCTGCTGCACCCCGGTGACAACTGGATGATGCATGTGGTGGCCGAGCAGATTCAGCCCGGCGACATCGTGGTGGCGGCCATCACCGCCGATTGCACCGACGGTTACTTCGGTGACCTGCTGGCCACATCGTTTCAGGCCCGCGGTGCGCGCGCTCTGATCATCGACGCCGGTGTGCGCGATGCGAGAGAGCTGCAAAAGATGAACTTCCCGGTGTGGAGCAAAGCCATCAGCAGCAAGGGTTGCATCAAGTCCACCATCGGTTCGGTGAACATTCCTGTGGTGTGCGCGGGCATGATCGTCCACCCCGGTGACGTGATCGTGGCCGACGACGACGGCGTGGTGTGTGTGCCCCAGGCACTGGCCGCCAAAACGCTGGCTGCCGCCCAAGCGCGTGAAGCCAACGAAGGCGAAAAACGCGCCAAACTGGCCTCGGGCGTGCTGGGTTTGGACATGTACAAGATGCGCGAACCGTTGGCGGCTGCGGGTTTGAAGTACATCGACTGAGGACCTCGCCATGACCCAACCCACCACAGGTGACTTCACCAAAACCACCGGCTGGATGGACTGGTACACCGGTCCGGCCAAGCCCCGATTTCAATTGCCCGCAGGCGCAGTGGACGCGCATTGCCATGTGTTTGGCCCTGGCGCCGAATTCCCTTACGCACCCGAGCGCAAGTACACCCCCTGCGATGCATCCAAACACCAGTTGTACGCGCTGCGAGACCACCTGGGCTTTGCGCGCAATGTGGTGGTGCAGGCCACTTGCCACGGTGCAGACAACCGTGCCATGGTGGATGCGCTGCTCAACTCTGGCGGCAAAGCGCGTGGCGTGGCCACTGTCAAGCGCAGCGTGAGCGACGCAGAAATTCAGGCCATGCACGATGCCGGTGTGCGGGGTGTGCGCTTCAACTTCGTCAAACGCTTGGTGGACTTCACCCCCAAAGACGAGCTGCTGGAGATTGCAGGCCGCATCGCCCAATGGGGTTGGCATGTGGTCATTTACTTTGAAGCGGTTGACTTGCCCGAGCTGTGGGACTTTTTCACCGCGCTGCCCACCACGGTGGTGGTGGACCACATGGGCCGCCCCGATGTGTCGCTGCCCGTGGAGGGCCCTCAGTTTGCGTTGTTCCAGAAGTTCATGCGCGAACACACCAATGTGTGGAGCAAAGTGTCTTGTCCCGAACGTTTGTCGGTCACCGGCCCCAAAGCATTGAACGGCGAGCAAAACGCTTACCAAGACGTGATCCCCTTTGCCCAGCGCATCGTGCAAGAGTTCCCCGACCGCGTGCTGTGGGGCACCGACTGGCCGCACCCCAACCTGAAAGACCACATGCCCGATGACGGGCTGTTGGTGGACTTCATCCCGCACATCGCGCCCACGGCCGAGTTGCAAAAGAAGCTGCTGGTGGATAACCCGATGCGCTTGTACTGGCCTGAGGAGAACATCTGATGGCCCTCGACAAACCCTACACCGATGTGCCCGGCACCATCATTTTTGATGCCGAGCAGTCTCGCAAAGGCTACTGGATCAACCAGTTCTGCATGTCTTTGATGAAAGCCGAAAACCGTGAGCGCTTCAAAGCCAATGAACGTGCTTATCTGGACGAGTGGCCCATGACGGAAGAACAAAAGCAGGCGGTGCTGGCCCGCGATCTGAACTGGTGCATGCGCACGGGCGGCAACATTTACTTCTTGGCCAAAATCGGCGCGACCGACGGCAAGAGCTTTCAACAAATGGCGGGCTCCATGACCGGCATGACCGAAGAGGAATACCGCCACATGATGATCGGCGGCGGCCGCAGCGTGGAGGGTAACCGCTACATCGGCGAAAACGGCGATGCACAAGCGCAAAACCAGCCCCAAGGCGCAGCCGGTCAACAAATGCGCGCAGCCGGTAAGAAAGCATAAACATGGCCAAAATCACTGCATCCGTTTTTACCTCGCATGTGCCCGCCATTGGCGCGGCCATGGACCTGGGCAAGACCCAAGAAGACTACTGGAAGCCGCTGTTTGCGGGCTATGACTTTTCCAAGCAATGGATGAAGGACAACCCGCCGGATGTGGTCTTTCTGGTCTACAACGACCATGCCACCGCTTTCAGCTTGGACCTGATACCGACATTTGCGATTGGCACAGCGGCTCAATTCACGCCGGCTGACGAAGGTTGGGGTCCGCGACCTGTGCCCTTGGTCAAAGGCCACCCTGAGCTGGCCAGCCACATCGCGCAATCGGTCATTCAACAGGACTTTGACCTGACCATCGTCAACAAGATGGACGTGGACCACGGCCTCACGGTGCCCTTGTCGCTGATGTGTGGTGAAAAGGACCCCGTCAAAGACGCCTGGCCTTGCCCGGTGATCCCGTTTGCGGTCAATGTCGTGCAGTACCCTGTGCCCAGTGGTCAGCGCTGCTTCAATTTGGGCCAAGCCATCCGCAAAGCGGTCGAGAGTTTCGATGAAGACATCAAGGTCCACATTTGGGGCACAGGGGGCATGAGTCACCAGCTGCAGGGTGCGCGTGCGGGTCTGATCAACCGTGACTGGGACAATGCCTGGCTGGACAAATTGATCAACGACCCACTGGCGGCAGCTGCTATGCCGCACATCGACTACGTGCGCGAAGCGGGCAGCGAAGGCATTGAGCTGGTCATGTGGCTGATCGCCCGTGGTGCGATGAGCGACATCCACGACGGCAAAGCCAACGGTCCCGCGCCAAAGTTGCGCCACCGCTTTTACCATGTGCCCGCCAGCAACACAGCGGTGGGACACGTCATTCTTGAAAACACCTGAGAGATTTCACCCATGAGCAAAACCATCAAAGTCGCCCTCGCGGGCGCAGGTGCCTTCGGCATCAAACACCTGGACGGCATTCAAAACATCGACGGCGTGGAAGTCGTTTCGCTGACCGGTCGCGAGTTCGCCAAAACCAAAGAGGTGGCGGACAAATACGGCATTGGTCATGTCACCACCGACCTGAATGAATCGCTGGCTTTGAAAGAAGTCGATGCCGTCATCTTGTGCACCCCGACCCAAATGCATGCCAGCCAGACCCTGGCTTGCCTGAAAGCGGGCAAGCATGTGCAAGTGGAAATTCCCCTGTGTGATGTCTACCAGGAAGGCCAGGAAGTCCTGCGTGTGCAAAAAGAAACCGGTTTGGTCGCCATGGTGGGCCACACCCGGCGCTTCAACCCCAGCCACCAGTGGGTGAACCAAAAAATCAAAGCGGGTGAGTTCAACATCCAGCAGATGGATGTGCAGACGTATTTCTTCCGCCGCACCAACATGAACGCGTTGGGTCAAGCGCGCAGTTGGACCGACCACTTGCTGTGGCACCACGCTGCCCACACGGTGGACCTGTTCGCCTACCAGTGTGGCAGCCCGATCGTCAAAGCCAACGCGGTGCAGGGCCCAATCCATCCTGCCTTGGGCATCGCCATGGACATGAGCATCCAGCTCCAGGCGGCCAACGGCGCGATCTGCACGCTGAGCTTGTCGTTCAACAACGATGGCCCACTGGGCACGTACTTTCGCTATATCGGTGACAGAGGCACTTATCTGGCGCGTTACGACGACCTGTTCACCGGCAAGGAAGAAAAGATCGACGTGTCGCAAGTGGCGGTGTCTATGAATGGCATCGAACTGCAAGACCGCGAGTTCTTCGCCGCGATCCGCGAAGGCCGCGAGCCCAACAGCTCGATTGCCCAGGTGTTGCCCTGCTACCAGGTCCTGCACGACCTGGAGCAGCAATTGGCCTGAGCATGAGCGGCTTGACACCTGCAGACGAGCGGCAACACCTGAAGCTGTTGGGCCTGGCCGGTTTTGCCAGCATGGCCTCGATGCGCATCTGCGATCCGATGCTGGTGGTGCTGGGTCAGGAGTTTCAGGTCAGTACCGGCGACGCCTCTGCGGTGGTCTCGGTGTTTGCCATGGTCTATGGCGTTTTGCAGCTGTTTTATGGCCCGCTGGGCGAGCGGTTTGGCAAGCTTCGGGTGGTGTCTTTGGCCTTGTCGGCCTGTGCGCTGTTGAGCGTCATCACGGCGCTGTCCATGAACCTGTCCATGCTGGTCGTAATGCGCGGGTTCATGGGCGCGGCGGCGGCCGGCATCATTCCCTTGTCGATGGCCTGGGTGGGCGATCAAGTGCCTTACGAGCGACGTCAGGAAACCCTGGCCAAGCTCATGAGCGCGACCGTACTGGGCATGATGAGCGGTCTCTGGTTTGGCGGCTTCGCAGCCGACACGGTGGGTTGGCGCGGGGCTTTTGTTTTGCTTGCAGCCATGTTTGGCGTGGCCGCTGTGCTGCTGCTGCGCCGTCTGCGACAGCAAACAAAGTTGCAGACACAGTCGGGGCCTGTGGCGGCGCCGGGTTTGTGGGCGGCGTTTCGCTTGACCGGGCAGCTCTTAGGCACGCCCCGTGTGCGCTGGGTGCTGGGCGTCACGGCCGCAGAAGGTGCCTTGGTGTTTGGGGCCTTGGCTTTCATGCCCACACATTTGCACCAGCAGTTTGGTTTGAGTGTGGTGGCGGCAGGCTCGGTGATGATGGTGTATGGCGTGGGTGGTTTGCTGTACAGCCAAATGGCACGCCGTTGGCTGGCCTGGTTGGGCGAGCGCGGCCTGGTGCGCACAGGGGCCGTTTTGGTCGCTGTGGGTTTGCTGGTGCTGGCGTGGGGCAGTGGTGTGTGGCTTGGCGTGTTGGCCTGCTTCATGACCGGGCTGGGCTTTTACATGCTGCACAACACGCTGCAGGTGCAGGCCACCCAAATGGCCCCGGCCGCACGCGGCTCGGCCGTGACCTTGTTTGCCTGTTCACTGTTTTTTGGCCAGTCCACGGGGGTGCTGCTCATGGCGCAAAGTGTGGACATGGGCTGGCTGGCCTATGCCTTCAGCTTGGCGGCAGTGGGTGTTGCAGCGCTGGGTGTGATGGTGTACCGCCTGGTGGGGCGGCACTGAGGGCGCAGTGGGTTTCAGCGCGGCAGTTTGGGCGCAGACTGCAGCAATTGCCCCACCTCTGATTTCCAGAATCGCGCATTGCCGGTGGTGCCGTGGCCGAAAGTGTCGGGGCTGCCCGGAATGATCAGGGCTTTGGCATTTTGGATGCGAGGCAGCGCCTTTTCCAGAATGCCCAGTTCGGGTGGGTTGCGCTCGTCGTCGGCAGAGTTGATGACCAGCACCCGGGCTTTGATGCGCTCCAGACCCGCAGATGGATCGTAATCTTTGGACGATTCCCACTGGTATAGGTGGTCGTTGGCGTCACCCGCAAACGGGGCCGTCAGGCGCTGCTTGAGCAAAGCGTCGCCCCTGTCGCTGGTCGGTGCGATTTTTTGCAGGCCCAAGTTCCCGCCATTGGTGGCGGCAGCATAAAAAACGGACGCAAATTGCCAGCTCGGAGGGGCTTCTTTGTAATTGCCGTTCATCCACAAGGGGTCTTTGCGGATGGAATCGGTCAGCATGCGGCGCAGCATCCAGTTGCGGCCCGACATGGCCGACGGCAAAGAGGCCATGGGCACAGCGATGTCCATCATGTCGGGGTATTTGACGGCCCACATCCAGGTTTGCATGCCCCCCATGGAATTGCCCAGGACCAAACGCAAATGCCGGATGCCCAGGTGTTGGGTGACCAACCGGTGCTGAGCCGACACCATGTCATCGTAGTTGTAGGCCGGAAACTTGGCCCGCAGACCGTCAGAGGGTTTGCTGGATTTGCCGGTGCCAATGGCGTCGGGCAGGATCAAAAAGTAGCGTTTGGCGTCCAGAATTTGACCGGGTCCAAAAAGCTCCCCACCGAAATTGGCCCCCAACATGCCGGCACCGGAACCGGTGGTGCCATGCAAAATCAGCACGGCTTCATTTTTGGGGTCACCCAAGGTGGTGTAGTTCAAGCGCAATTCTGGCAAGACCTCACCCGTGTGAAACTTGAAGTCCTTGACGACCCAGCTGCCGTGTTGCGGGGCTTCTTGCGCGTGCAAGTTACCGCACAAGCTCAGCCATAAGCAGCACAGACTGACCCAAAGGGGTAGACGATTTTTCATGGTTTGTCTTCGAAGTGAAGGAGACAATTTAGGCCATGTCTTGCGCCCGAGCTGACACCAGCGTGTCACTGACTCGATCCAGCGGGTTTTCCCGCAAAGGCGAAGCTGATGGTTGCGGCCAGGGCGGCGAGCAGGGCGAGGCGAAAGTAGGTGATGTAAAAAGAGCGGACGAACCGGGAATCCATCGGGTTGTCGTGCTTGAGTATCAACAGAGGTATGGAGCCCAACAAAAAATAGGTGGTCACGGCCAGTAAGACCACGGTGAAAAGCAGGGCCAACATTTGGGGTTACAAGGTCATGTCGTGTATCCGTCTTGAATCAACTTTGGCGGGTCTCATCATCAATTGGATTGACCTGGGCCTCCTCTATCCGACGGGGCAGGCTGAGGCGTTCTTCGGCGGTAAGATCGACAGATTGTTGTTCGAGACGACCCCATGACAGACCGTTACGCCGTGATCGGCAACCCCATCGAGCAGAGCAAGTCGCCGCTCATCCACACCGCATTCGCCCAAGTGACTGGGCAAGACATCGGGTACACCAAGTTGCTTGCCCCCTTGGGCGGATTTGCCCAGACCGTGGACGCATTTCGCGCGGCCGGTGGACGGGGCATGAATGTCACCGCGCCCTTCAAGTTGGATGCGTTTGACTACGCGACCGATTTGGCGCCCAGTGCACGGATGGCCGGTGCAGTGAATGCGATGAAGTTCGATGGCGACAAGGTGTACGCGGAAAACTTCGATGGCATCGGCTTGGTGCGCGATGTGGTGCACAACCTCGGTTGCCCATTACAAGGCCAGCGTGTGTTGATTTTGGGTGCGGGTGGCGCCACACGCGGGGCTTTGTTGCCGATCCTGGCGCAGGGGCCTGCCGAGGTGGTCATCGTCAATCGCACCGTGACCAAGGCCCAAGAGTTGGCCAACTTGGCGCTTGAGCACCAAAGCGGCGCAGTCCCTGTTCGTGGCGTGGGCTACGGTGATATCGGGCAGCAAAATTTTGATGTGGTTTTCAACGCGACCTCGGCCAGCATGAGTTCCGAATTGCCGCCATTGCCCGATTCTGTTTTTGACGCGGGTTGTCTGGCGTATGAGTTGGCCTATGGCAAAGGCCTGACCCCGTTTTTGAAGCTGGCGCTTGCGGCCAATGCCCATCGCCTGGCCGATGGCGTGGGCATGTTGGCCGAACAAGCGGCAGAAGCTTTTCAGTGGTGGCGGGGTGTGCGTCCGGATACAGCGGCAGTGATTCAGAAATTGACAGTGCCTTTGGTCTGACCCAGACCCCCCTCTTTCAGGGGCTGTTCAGTGGGCTTTGCGCTTGACCAACAAGCCAATCAACTCGGGCACCAGCGCGTTCTGGTCGCCTTCTTTGCAAGCAGTTTCTAAAGTGTTTTTCACTGCTTGAGCGACGGTGTGGTCGGCGTGGGTATCACTGGCCATCTGGTTGTAATAGCTCAGGTCCTTGAGCGCGTTGCTCATGGAAAAGCGCAGGCCAGAAGTGTCGCCTGTGGCCAGCGTGGGCTTGAGGCGCTCAAGCGCTGCCCCCCAGCCGCCGCCTTTGGACAGCACTTCCACAAAGGTGTTGGCATCCACACCTGCACGTTGGGCGCAAGCCGCCGCTTCGGCCAGCAAGGTCACCGTGCCCAGCGACACATAGTTGTGCAAGAGCTTCATGCGGTGGCCCGAGCCAATGGGGCCGGTGTGAACGATGTTTTCGGCAAAGCACGACAAGATGGGTTGGCAGGCCTTAAACAAGTCCGCATCCCCGCCCACCAGCAAGTTCAGGCGGCCTTCGGCGGCCTCCTTGGGGGTGCGGGTCATGGGCGAATCGAGAAACTGACCGCCTTGGGCGATGACCATGGCGGCCACTTTTTCGGTCGAAGTGGGAACTGCGGTGGAGCAGTCGATCAAGATCGTGCCGGGTCGCATGCCCTTGAGTACCCCGTCGTCTCCCAAGAGAACGGCTTCGACTTGTGGCGTGCCTGTCACGCACAAAATGACCACATCGGACTGCGCGGCCAAGGCCTGGGGCGTGGTGCAGGTGCGTGCGCCTGCGGCCAACAAAGCGTCCAGTGGCTGGTTCCCCGGGTGTTCCAGCACCGTCAGGAGTTGCCCGTGCTTGAGCAAATTGCTCGCGATGCCGTGGCCCATCATGCCAATGCCGATCATGCCGATTGTTTTCATGGGAAGTCTTTCAAGGGGTTGGCTCAATATACCTAAACCACAGATCCGATCAGGGCTTGTCCTGATCAAAATGCGACAGTCACCCCTCTATACTTGCACAATGAACCAACTGGTACATTCTGCAAAGTCCACGCCCGCTGAGGCGCCCACCGCCCGCGAGGCAGGGCGCACCAACGACCCGGCCCGCACCATGGCCGAGATCCTTCAGGTGGCCACTCACGAGTTTGCCGACAAAGGTCTGAGCGGGGCCCGCATCGACGCTATTGCAGCAGCCACGCGTACCAGCAAGCGGATGATCTATTACTACTTCGGCAGCAAGGACAGTTTGTACTTGGCCGTGCTCGAGGAAGCCTACCGCCGCATGCGCACCATCGAATCCGACCTGCATTTGGACGACTTGGCCCCTGTGGCCGCCTTGAAACGCTTGGTGGAGTTCACCTACGACCACCACCGCGACAACGAAGACTTCATTCGCTTGGTGATGAACGAGAACATCCAGCGTGGCGACTACCTGCGCCAAAGCAGCAACATCCAAGAACTCAATTCCAATGCCATACGCTCGGTTCAAGCGGTGTATGACCGTGGTGTGGTGCAGGGGGATTTCAGGCCAGGGCTGGACCCGGTGGACATCCACTCGGCCATTTCAGCGTTCACGTTTTTCAATGTGTCGAACCGCCACACCTTTGGCGTGATTTTTCAGGACCGCAACAGCCCGGACAAAGCCAACACTCTCAAGCGCGAGCATGTGGTGGAGTTGATCTTGCGTTTTGTGAGTCATTCAATTTCGGCATAACAGCTAGGGTGCGGACCCTTTTTGACATAGGGTTTGTACTATTAATAGAAAACTAACCAGTTCGTACATTAGTGATTGTCTTTGTTGGGAGTGATGCGTTGATTCAAAAATTCATGGATGGTTTTTGCAAAATTCTGAACATGGTCATGGCCATTTGTCTCGCCGTGATGGTGATTTTGGTGTTTGGCAATGTGGTCATGCGTTATGCATTCAACTCGGGCATCACTTTGTCAGAAGAGTTGTCGCGTTGGTTGTTTGTGTGGATGACCTTCATGGGCGCGATCGTGGCGCTGAAGGAACACGGGCACTTGGGCACCGACATGCTGGTGGGTAAGTTGGGTACTGTTGGCAAAAAGTTTTGTTTGGCCTTGTCTTATAGCTTGATGCTGTTCATTTGCTGGTTGTTGTTCAGTGGCGCTTATCAACAGACCATGATCAATTTGGGGAGCACCAGCGCGGTGATGGAAGTGTCCATGGCCTGGATTTACGCGCCTGGGGTGATCTTTGCGGTGTTGGGTGGTTTGGTCTTACTCACCGACTTGCTGCGCTTGCTCACCGGTCAACTGCGTGATGAAGACTTGGTGATGGTCCAGGACACCGAAGAGTCGCCACACGGCGAAAACAAAGCTGCAGAACAACGGAGAGCTTTATGACCATCGCTGTTTTTGTTTTTTCGCTGCTTGGTGCCATGGCGATCGGTATCCCGATCGCGTTTTCACTGTTGTTGTGTGGTGTGGCTTTGATGTGGCACCTGAACATGTTCGATGCCCAGATCCTGGCGCAAAACCTGCTCGAAGGTGCCAACAGTTTCCCTTTGCTGGCCGTGCCGTTTTTCATGCTGGCGGGCGAGATCATGAATGCGGGCGGCTTGTCGCGCCGCATCGTGAACTTTGCCATGGCCTGCGTGGGCCACATCAAAGGCGGTTTGGGTTATGTGACCATCATGGCCGCCGTGATCATGGCGGCCTTGTCGGGTTCGGCGGTGGCCGATGCGGCAGCGTTGTCAGCCTTGCTCTTGCCCATGATGGTGGCCGCAGGCCATGACCGGGCCCGCTCGGCAGGCTTGATTGCCTCGGCCGGCATCATCGCCCCGGTGATTCCACCCAGCATTGGCTTTGTGATCTTTGGCGTGGCGGGCAATGTGTCCATCTCCAAACTGTTCATGGCCGGTATCGTGCCGGGCATCATGTTGGGTGCTTCGCTCTGGGTCACCTGGTGGTGGTTGGCACGGCGTGAAATGGTGCAGGTGCCGCCGCGCAAATCCATGGGCGAGATCATGGTGGCCATGCTTGAGGCCACTTGGGCCCTGGTGATGCCGCTGATCGTGGTGTTTGGCCTGAAGTTCGGCATTTTCACCCCCACTGAAGCGGCGGTGGTGGCAGCGGTTTACGCCTTGTTCATCTCGACCTTCATTTACCGCGAATTGCGTCTGAAAGACCTGTACCCCTTATTTGTGAGCTCGGCCAAAACCAGCGCGGTCGTGATGTTCTTGGTGGCCGCCGCCATGGTCTCGGCCTGGTTGATCACGGTGGCCAATTTGCCCGCTCAGTTGATCGAAATTTTGCAGCCCTTGCTGGACAGCCCCCGTTTGCTCATGTTCACCATCATGGTGATCATCATCGTGGTGGGCACTGCGCTCGACATGACGCCCACCATTTTGCTCTTGACCCCGGTGCTCATGCCGGTGATCAAGGCGGCGGGCATCGACCCGATTTACTTCGGTGTGCTGTTCATCATCAACTGCGCCATTGGCCTGATCACACCGCCAGTGGGCACGGTGCTCAACGCGGTGGCAGGGGTTGGAAAAATCAGCATGGACGAGGTGACCCGGGGCGTGATGCCTTTCATGATCGCCCAGTTCACCATCATGTTCGCGATGGTGGCCTTCCCGGCTTTGGTGATGGTGCCCGCGCGTTGGTTCTATTGATTCCCGGGTGTGGTTGTCTGATCGGGTACGCCTGATGACCACCCCTTTGATGCACAGCGTACGTCCTTATTTTTACTGGAGACCCTTCATGAAACGTGTATTCATCAAGTCCTTGATCGCCACCGTGGCGCTGGCCGCCATGGGCGTGGCTTCGGCGCAAGACAAGACCATCAAGTTCGCCAACCAGAATGCGGCGGGACACCCCATCATTCAGGGGATGGAAAAATTCAAGGAAATCGTTGAGAAAAACTCGGGCGGCAAGCTCAAGGTCAATGTGTTCCCCGGTGGCGCTTTGGGCAGCGACCAGGCCAATGTCTCGGCCATTCAAGGCGGCACCTTGGAGATGGCGTCGATGAACTCGGGCATCTTTGCCTCGCAAGTGCGTGATTTTTCGGTGTTTGATTTCCCCTTCATGTTCGCCAGCGGCCCAGAAGCCGATGCCGTGGTGGACGGTGCCTTTGGCAAGAAAATGCACGCCAAGCTGGAAGAAAAAGGCTTGGTGGGTCTGGGGTACTACGAGCTGGGCTTTCGCCATGTGACCAACGGCCGCCGCGCCATCAACAAAGTGTCGGACATCGAAGGCCTGAAGCTGCGCGTCATCCCCAACCCGATCAATGTGGACTGGGTCAAGGCGCTGGGCGCGAACCCCACGCCACTGCCATTTCCGGAGCTGTACGCTGCGCTGGAACAAAAAGCCGTGGACGGCCAGGAAAACCCGGTGGCCACCATCAACGGTGCCAAGCTGTTCGAGGTGCAAAAGCACATGGTCCTCACCGGTCACCAGTACAACCCCCAGTCGATCGTCATCAGCAAGAAGTTCTGGGACACCCTGTCGGCCGCTGAAAAGAAAATTCTGAGCGATGCGGCTGCCGAGTCCTCCAAGTTCCAGCGCACCCAGGCGCGCGCCCAGGAAGCCAGCTTGCTGGAAAACCTGAAGAAAAACGGCATGCAAGTGACCGTTTTGCCGGCGGCCGAAGTCGCCATCCTGCGCGAGAAGATGAAGCCCGTGATTGCCAAGCATGGGGAGCAGATTACCGCCACTGTCGCCGAATTGCAGGCTGAATTGACCAAGTTGCGCAAGTGATGGCCTCTGGCTTTCAGACCGTCAGAACGGTGTGAAAGTTCAACAAACGGCGGGTCAAAGCTTTTCTTTGACCCACTGTTCAACCCTTTTGGAGTTTTCATGAAAGTCTTGATGTTGCACGGCGTGAACCACAACATGTTTGGCAAACGCGACCCCCAGCAATACGGCACGATCACCCTCGATGAAATCAATGCCAACTTGCAAAAATTGGGCCAAGAGTTGGGCGCCGAGGTCGAGTGCTACCAGACCAACCACGAAGGTGACATGTGTGAACGAATTCACCAAGCGTATGCCGACCAGGTCGATGCAGTGCTGATCAATGCCGGGGCCTGGACCCATTACAGCTACGCCATTCGCGACGCCTTGGCCGTGCTCACCTGTCCGGTGGTGGAGTTGCACATGTCCAACATCCACGCCCGCGAAGAGTTCCGCCACAAGTCGGTGTTGGCCGAAATCGTCAAAGGGCAAATTTGTGGCTTTGGCGCTGACAGCTATTTGCTGGCCCTGCGTGCAGGCGTGTCTGCGGCGCAAGCGGCTTAAACCGAGCGATTGATTCACAGCACATGATCAACGGCAACACAGAAATCATCGCCCACATCGGCTACCCGACGCACACCTTCAAGTCGCCGATGATTTACAACCCGTACTTTCAAGAAGCGGGTATCAATGCGGTGGTGGTGCCCATGGGCTGCAAACCCGAGAACTACCCTCAGTTTCTCAAGGCGGTGTTCAGCCTGGAAAACATCCGGGGCGCTTTGATCACCATGCCGCACAAGGTCAGCACGGTGGGCTTGCTCGATGAAGTGACTGCCACAGTGCGCGTGGCTGGGGCCTGCAACGCGGTCAAGCGTTTGGCCGATGGCCGCTTGGTGGGCGACATGTTTGATGGCGCTGGGTTTGTGCGTGGTGTGCAGCGCAAGGGGTTCAATTTGACGGGCAAACGCGCGTTGGTCGTGGGCACGGGGGGCGTGGGTTGTGCCATTGCCGCTTCATTGGCCGGTGCAAACATCGCCGCCATCAGCTTGTTCGATGTGAATGCGGCAAGTTGCGAGGCTTTGGCCGGGCGCCTCAAAACGCACTACCCGCAGATCGAAGTGCACACCGGCTCCCATGACCCCTTGGGCCACGATTTGGTGGTCAATGCCACACCGATGGGCATGAACGAGGGCGATCCTTTGCCCATGGATGTGTCGCGCTTGTCGCCCGACACCTTCGTGGGTGAGGTGGTGATGAAAGCCGAGACCACGGCTTTTTTGGCGGCCGTACAGGCCCGCGGTTGTCGCACGCAAGTGGGTGCCGATATGCTTTATGAGCAAATTCCGGCTTACTTGGAGTATTTCGGTTTGCCCACCACCACCGCTGAGGTTTTGCGCAGTGGTGCCCAACTCAGTTACGGATAACTGGGTGTTTGAATTGACTGGAGTGCATGGATGAGCCTCAACAAAGTTGACCGTGAAGCCGTACCGGAAATGCCCAACCGATTGGGCATTGCAGGCATCGAATTCATCGAATACGCCACCAGTCGCCCACAAGCGCTGGGCCAGGTGCTTGAAAACATGGGTTTTCGGCCCGTGGCGCGTCACCGCTCAAGAGAAGTGACCCTCTACCGCCAAGGTGCGATGAACCTGGTGGTCAATGCCAGCCCCGATGACGCCCGTGTGAGCGGCACGGTCGATGGCCAGCCCGTCATCTCGGCAGTGGCTTTTCGGGTGCATGATGCGCTTAAGGCTCACCACCGCTGCATGGAGCTGGGCGCCTGGAGCGTGGGCAGTCATGCGCAAGCCATGGAACTGCACATCCCTGCCATCCATGGACCGGGTGGCAGCCGCTTTTATTTTGTCGACCGGTGGCAAGAGTTTTCAATTTACGACATTGACTTCAAACCCATTCCGACCGTGGACCTGAACCCACCTGCGTTGGCGGGCATGTGTTATTTCGGCCTGGTGCAATACATCGGTGCAGCCCGCAGCGCCGATTGGCAGACCTATTACGAACACATGTTCGATTTCAGTGCCATGCCTGATGAAGAGCGCTTTGGCATCTTGCCCAAAGGCAAACTCATGAAAAGCCCTTGCGGCAGCTTTTTGTGGCAACTGATTGAGCCCGAGCCTTGGATGGATGCCGACGACAGTCCCGAGTGCTTGCAGCGCATCGGTTTGGGTGTGCCCGATGTGGGTGAGGCGGTCAGGGCATTGAAAGCCAGGGGGGTGGAGTTTGTGGAGTCCGCCCGCTTGCACCCGGAAGACCGGGGCGCATTGACCCGCGCCACTTTGGGCTCGGTCGCTTTTGAACTCGTCCACCAGTGAGCACTTCTATGAACTTGCTGGACGGTTATGGCATGGACACCATCACCATGGCGGGCACTCTGGATGCCAAGCTGACGGCGATGAAAGGGGCTGGTTTTTCTCAGGTGATGCTGATGGCCCGAGATTTGGTGACCCACCCGGGTGGCGTGACGGCAGCGGTCGAGGCTGTGCAGCAAAGCGGCATGCGGCCGACGGGCTTTCAAGTCTTGCGTGATTTTGAAGGCCTGTCAGGCCACCTGCACAGTTACAAACTGGACATTGCCAAAGCCATGCTCGAGATGTGCGCAGCCACCGGCAGCAAGGTGTTGTTGGCCTGTTCGTCCACCTCGCGTCACGCCACGCAAGACCTCGACGCGATTGCCGCCGACCTCAAAAAGCTCGCCATGTTGGCCGTGCCATTGGGCATCAAGGTCGCCTACGAAGCGCTGTCCTGGGGCCGCACCGTCAACGAGTTCACCACCAGCTGGGATGTGGTCTGCCGAGCAGACTGCCCGAATTTGGGCATTGGCATTGATTCTTTCCACATCTTTGCGGCCAAGACCTCGCTCGATGCCATCGAAGCGCTGGACCCATCCAAAATATTTCTGGTCCAGCTGTCAGACTTCATGTGGCAAGAAACCCCCACTTTTGAAGAGCGCATGACCACGGCCCGTACATTCCGTGTGTTCCCCGGCGAGGGCGTTCACAGCGAGCAGCTGGCCGAGTTGGTGTTGCGCTTGGACCGCATTGGCTACCGAGGCGATTACAGTTTTGAGGTGTTCAACGACGATTACCAACAGTTGCCTCTCGAGACGGTGGCAGAGCGTGCCCGTCGGAGTGCGACTTGGTTGCACCAAGATGTGTTGCACAAATCGGCACCATTGCCTGCCTGGACGCGCGCGCAGGTCTGAAGGTCTGAGGGGCAGATCGATCTTCAGAGCCTGACAAAAAATCATCTGGGGTACACCATCAGGTGTATCTGTTTTGTCCATCAGATCTCGGCAAAATCGAATTTTGGCGAGTATCTCCTTGAGCCATTACGTGCGGTTGTCTGAGCACCTCAAGCTGGTGACTTTGACGGCCGGTCAAGTGATCTGCGAGCCGGGTGAGTCACTGGAGTTTGTTTACTTCCCCACCACTTGCACCACTTCCTTGCTGTCTCAGACAGCCGAGGGTGACAGCTCCGAATTGGGCATGACAGGTCGCGACGGCCTCGTGGGTGTGTCGCTCGTTTTGGGAAGCCATTCGGCCAACCACCGTGTGGTGGTGCAATGCGCCGGTCTGGCTTACCGAATGCCTGTTGGCGTCTTCCAATCTGAACTGGTGCGTTGCCGCGAACTGCAACAACTGGCGTTGTGTCATGTCCAAGCCTTGATCACGCAAATGTCACAAAGCATTGTGTGCATTGGTCACCACTCGGTGCGTGAGCGCAAGGACATCCTGGCCCGCCAAACATTGGACCAAACTAAGACTGGCGACGGTGGGGCAGGTGGCTGTCTGGGCTTCAGAGGGGGGAGCCAGATTGGATGGGGGTGTTCAATGCCTGTGGCGGCTAAAAGGTGAAGTTGACGGGCTAAGATAGAGCCCATGAAAAACCGTCAATTGGCCTCCTTTTCCGTCAGTGCCATCGGCTTGGGCTGCATGAACCTCAGCCATGCTTATGGTGCACCTGTTTCGCCTGAGCAAGCCGAACGCGTGCTGCTCACCGCCTTGGACCAAGGCGTCACTTTCTTTGACACCGCCGCTTTGTACGGCTTTGGCAACAACGAAACCTTGCTGGGCAAAGTCTTGAAGCCGCACCGTCAACGGTTCACGCTGGCCAGCAAATGCGGCATGCAAGGCGTTGAACAAAGCGATGGCAGCAAAGTGCGCGTCATTGATGGCCGCCCAGAGACGATCAAAAAAACCTGCGAAGAGTCGCTGCGTCGTCTGCAGACCGATGTGATCGATCTTTATTACCTGCACCGTTGGGACAAAAAAGTCCCCATCGAAGACAGCGTAGGGGCATTGAGCGATCTGGTGCGCCAAGGCAAGATCCAAACCATCGGTTTGTCGGAGGTGTCGGCTCTCACATTGCGCAAAGCTCATGCGGTGCACCCCATTGCCGCCGTTCAAACCGAGTATTCCCTGTGGACGCGCAACCCCGAGATTGCGGTGTTGCAAGCTTGCCGAGAATTGGGTGTGGCCTTTGTGGCTTTCAGTCCTGTGGCCCGGGGATTTTTGTGTGGCGCTGCCCTTGACATTGCGGGCTTCGATGCGAAAGACATTCGCCGCAGCATGCCGCGCTTCAATGCTGACAATTACGCGGCCAACCTAAAACTGTTACCTGCTTATAACGATTTGGCGCAAGAGGCTGGTTGCAGCCCTTCGCAGCTGGCCTTGGCGTGGTTGCTGCACAAGGCTGACGACATCATCCCCATTCCGGGTACCACGTCGGTGGGCCACTTGCTGGAAGATTTGGCGTCGGTGGATGTGCAGTTGGACGCCGACCTCATGGCGCAATTGGAGGCACTGATCAACCCAAACACCGTGGCAGGTGATCGGTACAACGCGCAGGCCAACAGCGAAGTCGATACCGAGACGTTCGCCTGACGGCGCCTGGGTCCTTTGGACGCAAGGCCATCGACGCGATCTGCCTCTAGCGGCAGACCTTGGCTTCACGCATCCGGTTGAGCCATGGGCGCTGCCCGCTTGAAAGCATCGAGCTCCCCGCAAGCCTGATCGACAGCGCTGATCAGCGGCCACCGGTTCATGTCCACGTTGAAGCGACGGGCGCTTTCGACTTGCGGAATCAAATACAGATCGGCCAGCGTGGGGATGTCGCCAAAGCTGAATCGCCCGCGCTTGTTGTCTGCAGCCAGCAAGGCTTCGTAGGCGTCAAACCCGTCGCTGATCCAGTGGCCACACCAGGCGTTGACGGCCGCTTCATCGGCGCCGAACTGCTTGCGCAGGGTTTGCAAAATACGGCGGTTGTTGATCGGATGGATGTCACAACCCACCATGGCCGCCAGGGCCCGCACATGGGCGCGATCGTCAGCATCTGCGGGCAGCAGGGCGGGCGTGGGGTATTTCTCTTCCAGCCACTCGATGATGGCGGGCGACTGGATCATCAGCTGCTCGCCGGTATCCAGGGCAGGCACCAAGCCTTGCGGGTTGATGGCCTTGAACGCCTCTTTTTGCTGTTCGTCTACACGCAGATCTACCGCCACATAGTCGGTGGCGATGCCTTTGAGGTTCAGGGCAATGCGCAGGCGGTGCGAGGTGCCGCTTCTGAAAAAACTGTAAAGCTTCATGGTCTTACTCCGCTGCGCCAATCGTCAGGGTCAATTCGGCCACACCTGCCACGCGTCCGGTGATTTTGTCGCCTGTGACCACCGCGCCCACACCTTCGGGCGTGCCGGTGTAGACCAGGTCGCCGGGTTGCAGGTGGTAGTAGGTCGACAGGTCGGCAATGATTTCGCGGATGTTCCAGATCAGCTTGTCCACGTCGGACGACTGTTTGGTCGTGCCGTTGACTTCCAGGGCGATGGCGCCGTTCTCGATCACCACGCCGGGCATGGGCACGATCTCCGAGCAGACCGAGCCTTGTTCGATGTCTTTGCCCGTATCCCAAGGGCGGCCTTTGTCGCGCGCCACCAACTGCAAGTCGCGGCGGGTCATGTCCAGGCCTGCACCGTATCCGTAGATCAGCTCATGCGCGTTGGCTTCGCTCACGCGAAAACCTGCTTTGCCAATGGCCAGCACCAGTTCCATCTCGAAGTGGTAGTTGCTGGTGCGGGGTGGATAGGCGACCGTCGCACCGCTTTCCACCAGGGTCTGGGGCGACTTGGTGAAGTAGAACGCTTGTTCGACACTCTTGTCGACGGGGCGGCCCATCTCGACCGCATGCGCGTGGTAGTTGCGGCCCACGCAGAAGATGCGGTTGATCGGGAAACGCTCGGTCTGGCCACGGATGGGCAGGGACTGAACGGCGGGAGGATGGAACAGATAAAAGGTCATGGTGTGCAATGAAAAGAAAAATGATCAGCCACGGTTCTCATAGACGCCCAATTTGCGGTGCAAAGGGGATTCGTCGGCAATGAACACGAAGGCGGGTTGTTCCGCATTCAAATTGGTCAGCGTCACGGCTTCGTAGCCGGGGGCGCAGCAGGTGTCGGCTTCGGCCAGTGTGAAGGTGCTGGCCACGATCTGAGCCTGCACCGCGCCTTCGATGACGTGGAAAACCTGAGCGGGCGAGCGTGCAGGCAAGCGCAGGCGCTGGCCTGGGCGCAGCATCAGGGCGTAAAAGCCCAGAATGTTTTCGGCGTCGCCACCGGTCTCGGGATTGGTGTAAGTCACTTGCACCTGTTCCAAACCCGCACCATCAGTCGCCAGCGATTCGAGCGCGGCCTTGGCGTCTGTCCAGGCGTAGCGCAGCATGGGGTAGGCCTTCTTGCTGCGATCAAACACATGTGAGGGCACCACGCCGCCTCGGGCATATTGCTGGTCGCTGCGGCCGGGCACCACGGTTTGGCGGTCACCGTTGATGTGATAACTGGCTTCCATGTAATAGACCAGCGGCAGGTCCAGCACATCCAGCCAGATGACGGGGTCGGTGCCGTCGTGGCCGTGTTCATGCCACAGACCCGTGGGCGTCAAGATCAGGTCGCCCCGGCTCATGGGGCATTTTTCGCCGTCCACCGTGGTCCAAGCGCCTTCACCTTCGACGACCATGCGCACCGCGTTGGGGGTGTGGCGGTGGCTGGGGGCCCATTCGCCGGGCATGAGCAGTTGCATACCCAAATACATGGCGGCAGAGGCCTGCATTTTCTCGAGGCCGTGACCGGGATTGGCCAGCACCAGCACGCGGCGCTCGGCTTTTTCAATCGGGGTGAGCTCGCCCGCTTTGAGCAAGAGCGGTTTGATGTCCTGGTAGGCCCAGCAAGTCGGCTGGGTTTGGCGACTGGGCACTTTGGGCGGCAGCACGCCGCGCAGGCTGGGCCACAGGGGCACCAGGTTCACATTGCGAAGGTCTTGCACATAGTCCTGGGGCAGGTCTTCGAGTCGTCCGAGTTCGTTCATGTGTGTGTCTCCTTGCCTTCAGTTGTTTTGGGCGGCATCGAGGCAATTGCCCACGTTCCAGCCATACAGCCACTCCATCGCATCATAAAAGCGCTCGGCACCCCGGCCGCGCCAAAGGTCATTGCGCACCAGGCGCTCAACGCCTTTGGCATGGTAAATGCGCCCCATTTCACGGCTGGACAACACGATGCGGGCGGTGCGGGCCACGCGGGCACGTTGGTACATGTCCAGCGCTTGGGGCCAGTCGTTGTGGTGGGTGCGCAGGGCTTCGCCCAAGGTGACCGCGTCTTCCATGGCCATGCAGGCCCCTTGTGCCATGTACTGCGTGGTGGGGTGGGCGGCGTCGCCGAGCAAGGTCACGCGGCCATAGGTCCATTGACCAATCGGTTCGCGGTCGGCGGTCGCCCAGCGCTTCCAGGTCTTGGGCAGGTCGATCAACTGGCGTGCTTTGGGACAAATGCCTTGGAAGTAGCTTTGCACTTCCTCTTTGCTGCCTTCGGTGACGCCCCATTCTTCGGTCTGGCGACTGTGGAAGGTCACCACCACGTTGTACTGCTCGCCTCCGCGCAAGGGGTAATGCACCAGGTGGCAGTTGGGGCCGACCCAGATGGCGGCCGCGTTCCATTGCAGGTCGATGGGGAAATCTTTTTTGTCGACCACGGCGCGGTAGACAACATGCCCAGTCACGCGGGCCGGATCGCCTACGAACTGCTCGCGCACCACCGATTTCACGCCATCGGCTCCGATCAGTGCGCAGCCCTGAAAAGTCTTGCCGTTCTGGTCCCACACGGTCACGCTGTGTTCATCTTGCTCGATGCGCACCACCCGCGTGCTGGTGTGAAAAGCCACTTGCCCTGTTTCTTGAGCACCTTCGAGCAACGACAAATGCACATCGGCGCGGTGGATCACGGCGTAGGGGTTGCCAAACCTTTGGCGGAACATCTCGCCCGTTGGGATTTTCCCCACCTGGTATTCGTTGATGGCGTCGTGCATGACCATGTAGTCGGTGTACACAGCGCGGCCACGGGCCTTGTCACCAATGCCCAAAGCGTCAAACGCGTGAAAGGCGTTGGGCCCAAGCTGGATGCCCGCACCGATTTCGCCAATTTCGGGCGCTTGTTCCAACACGGTGACCTGAAACCCTTGACGCACCAAGGCGAGGGCCGCGGCCAGACCGCCAATGCCGCCACCTGCCACGATGACGGGTAGTTCGGTGTGTGCTGTGTGCATTCAGGTCTCCAGGTGAGGGTGATTTTTGTAATTTATTATAAGCATGCATATTAATTTCAGCAAGCAACAGCCATCCAACCCAAAGCGACTAGAATTTTCCGACCGCCCGGTTGGTGAATTCAGGCCTCGGGTTTGAATCTCAAAGAAAGTCCCTGACATGTCCCAAGTCCTGCAAAGTTTCATCGGTGGCCAATGGATCGGTCAACAAGGCGCTCAAGCCTTGCGCAGCGCCATCAACGGCCAGACGGTTTACCAAACCCATGCCGAGGCCATCGACTTTGCCGATGCGGTGCACCACGCCCGCACCGTGGGTTTGCCCAACTTACTCAAGCTGGACTTCCAAGAGCGTGCTCAGCGCCTCAAGGCCCTGGCCAAGTACCTGGGTGAGCACAAGGAAACGCTCTACGCCATTTCGGCCCACACCGGTGCCACCCGCGCCGACAGCTGGGTCGACATCGAAGGTGGCGCGGGTACTTTGTTTGCCTATGCCGGGATGGGCAGCAACGAGCTGCCCAGCGGCAACCTGATTCATGAAGGCCCGGCGTTTGCACTCGGCAAAAAGGGCGGCTTTGCGGGCACACACATCCTGGTGCCGCGCGGCGGCATCGCTGTGCACATCAACGCCTTCAACTTCCCCATCTGGGGCCTGCTGGAAAAGTTCGCGCCCAGCTTTCTGGCCGGTATGCCTTGCATCGTCAAACCTGCTTCTTCGACCAGTTACCTGACCGAAGCCATGGTGCGTTTGGTCGAGCAGTCGGGCATCTTGCCTGCGGGCGCCCTGCAATTGGTGATCGGCTCCACGGGTGATCTGCTCGACCGTCTGAACGGCCAGGACGTGGTGACCTTCACCGGCTCGGCCGACACCGCAGCCATGCTGCGTGTGCACCCCAATGTGGTCAAGCACAGCATCCCCTTCAACGCCGAGGCCGACTCGCTCAACTGCGCCATCCTTGCGCCCGATGTGACGCCTGACGACGAAGAGTTCGATTTGTTTGTCAAAGAAGTTGCCCGCGAAATGACGGTCAAGGCGGGGCAAAAGTGCACAGCCATTCGCCGCGCCATCGTGCCACGCCAGCACCTGGACGCTGTCGCTGAAAAGCTCAAGGCCCGCCTGGCCAAGGTGGTGGTGGGCGATCCGTCTGTCGAGGGCGTGAAGATGGGGGCGCTGGCGTCGCACGCCCAGCAGGCCGATGTGGCCGAGCGCGTGGCCCTGCTGCGCCAAAGTGCCGAGCTGGTTTTTGGCGGTGCTGCAGATTTCAAGCCGGTGGGGCAGGGTGTTGAAGGCGGTGCCTTTTTCCAGCCCACGCTGCTGCTGTGCCAAAAGCCGCTGCAAACCGACAGCGTGCACGATGTGGAAGCCTTTGGGCCCGTGAGCACCCTCATGCCTTACGACGGCATCGAAGAAGCGCTGCAGTTGGCCGCACGAGGGCAAGGCAGCTTGGTGGGCACACTGGTCACCCAAGACCCTCAGATCGCCGCCCGCATGATTCCGGTGGCCGCTGCTTTGCACGGCCGCCTGCATATCCTCGACCGTGAGTCGGCAGTCGAGTCGACTGGCCACGGCTCGCCCCTGCCGTCTCTCAAGCACGGCGGGCCGGGCCGTGCGGGCGGTGGCGAAGAACTTGGCGGTATCCGCGCTGTCAAGCACCTGATGCAACGCACCGCCTTGCAAGGCTCGCCCACCATGATCGCTGCCGTGACGGGCGAGTACATGCGCGGCGCCAAGCTGATTGAGACCGAAGTTCACCCCTTCCGCCGTCACTTTGAAGACCTGCAAATTGGCGAGAGTTTGCTCACCCACCGCCGCACCGTGGGCGAAGCCGACATCGTGGCCTTTGGCGGTCTGTCGGGCGACTATTTCTACATGCACTTTGACGAGATCGCGGCCAAAGATTCGCCTTTTGGCAAGCGCATCGCGCACGGTTACTTTGTGCTGTCGGCCGCAGCGGGCCTGTTCGTCTCACCCGCCCCCGGACCCGTGCTGGCCAACTACGGTCTGGACACGCTGCGTTTTGTCAAGCCCGTGGGCATTGGGGACACCATCCAGGCGCGCCTGACGGCCAAGCGCAAGATTGACCGGCACAGAAAAGACGCCAACGGCGTGGGCCAAGGCGTGGTGGCGTGGGATGTGGAAGTCACCAACCAGTTGGGCGAAGTGGTGGCCAGCTATGACATCTTGACTTTGGTGGCCAAGAAGGGCTGAGGCACATCCGGGGATAATCCCCAGCATGAGATCTCCCATTGCCGTAGTCGATGTTGACCGTTGTGACACTTGGACCCGTTACAAGGCAGGTTTGTGCGACTCGTGCGCCGCCAACTGCTGCACCATGCCAGTCGAGGTCAAGATGGCCGATTTGGTGCGCTTGGACTTGGTGGACCCTTTTGAGGCTGAGCACGAAGACCCCAAGCAAATTGCCAAACGCTTGTCCAAAGCCGGGTTGATCGATCACTTCAACTTCAAGAACAGCATCTTCAGCCTGGCTCGCCGGGCCAGTGGAGATTGTCAGTTTTTGGACGCGAAAACCCGCCGCTGTACGGTGTACGACAAGCGGCCCACAACCTGCCGTCTGCACCCGCAGGTGGGCCCCAGGCCCAACCACTGCCCCTACGGCAACAAAGCCCAATCGCGCTGAGCTGTGTCCAAGAGCTTATCGCGTGTCCAAATTGGCATTGCTTACCCATTGCACAGCTAGAATGTGCCCAACTTAATGAGGTAACAGACCCCATGGATCCACAACATTACATCTCCAAATGCCATGCTGAGCTGAAAAGCGCAGTGTCCGCCTTGGGGGGAGATGCTGCATCGCCTCGCTTGGAAAGCTTATCGGCGTTGATCATTCAGTCGATGACGGGACCATGGCGCTCTTTCCACACGCCAGAACATATCTTCGAGGTCGGCGCAGGCGGAACGCCGGTGGAGGTCGTGGCCGCCCTTTTTCATGATTTGGTTTATGCCCAAGTGGATTCTGGCATCCATGTGAATTTGGCACGCTATGTGGCGGCTTACGTCCGCGAGGGCGACAAAGGTTTGGTGATCGATCCGATGGACGATGCGCCAGCACAAGACCTGGAGTTGGTGATGACCCTTTTTGGGTTCACGCGGGGGCAGGTTTTGTCTCCCTTCGCCGGACTCAATGAATTCCTCAGTGCCTTGTTAGCTGTTCGCGTCTTGGATGGCATTCTGTCAAAGCCGGTTTGCGCGCAGATCGCCGCATGCATCGAGGCCACTGTGCCGTTTCGCAGCCCTCATGCCGATGGCAAGAACTGTTCACAGGTTTTGCTGGAGCGCTTGAAACTGGCGAACCAAAACCATGCATTGGGGCTGGACGATGCAGCCTGTCTGGAAACCGTCCTGATGGGTGTGAGGGTGTCCAACCGTGACATTGGCAATTTTGCCAGCGAGCACCCCTCTGAGTTTTTGAACAACACCTGGAATCTGATACCCGAGACCAACCACGATCTGGTCAGCACCAACACTTACACGGTCAAGGGCTATCGCATATCGTTGCAAAAGATGGAAGGCTTCTTGGGCTTTTTGCAACCGGCAGCCGTGTTCAGACAGTTTGCACAGGAGCCGTCCGATCAAGAGCATCAGCGTCGGCTGGAGTTGACCTCGCGCAATTTGGAGGTGGCGCGGCTTTATTTGCGGCTCAAATTGGTGTCCATCACTTTGATCGAGTCCTTGTCGTTGACTTTGGGTGAAGAAGTCTCCTTGTCTTCGATCATGGGCAAATTGCCCGGCAAGATGGATTTTCCAATTCAGTTTGAAAATTACCTTCCAAAGATTACCAACCCTTACCAAGCCCAAAATCAGCAAGAAAAAATCGTGATGGAATTGCTGGAGACGGGGCGATCGGCCGACTCTGTTCACGACGCGCGACACTCCCCCGTGGCCAGTTATTTGGTCAAGTCTTTGGGCATACCGGCCAGCATGCAGTTGTTGGAGCACGCTCGGGCTTACTTTGCCGGCAAACTCAGTGGTGAAGAGTTGCTGGCCCAAACCCATCCCCAGGTGGTTCAAGGGCTGAGCCATGCCATGGTTCAAGTGTTTGAGCGACGCGCTGATTTGTTTCGTACCCCCTGAGCTGGGCGATGCCCCGGCCCTGAAGTTGATCGATCTGGGCAAGGGACGTGGAATCGCAGAAGATTTGAGCCATGAATAAAGCCTCCCGACTTTGCAATCGGGAGGCTTTTTGCCTTTGAAGTCCGAGAGGACTTACATCGTGTCGATGAAGCTGCGCAATTTGTCGCTGCGGCTGGGATGCTTGAGTTTTCGCAGCGCCTTGGCTTCAATTTGGCGGATGCGTTCGCGGGTCACGTCGAACTGCTTGCCCACTTCTTCCAACGTGTGGTCGGTGGACATCTCGATGCCAAAACGCATGCGCAGCACTTTGGCTTCGCGGGGCGTGAGGCTGTCCAGGATGTCCTTGACCACGTCGCGCAGACCGGCTTGCAGGGCGGCATCGATGGGCGCGGTGTGCGTGCTGTCTTCGATGAAGTCACCCAAATGGCTGTCATCGTCGTCACCGATCGGCGTTTCCATGGAGATAGGCTCTTTGGCAATCTTCATGATCTTGCGAATTTTGTCTTCCGGAATTTCCATGCGCTCGGCCAGAACGCTGGCGTCGGGCTCGTAGCCAAACTCCTGCAA
>NZ_CAMBNZ010000010.1 GCF_945869175.1 Limnohabitans sp. Rim8
GCCATGACCTTCCTCGACATGCTGCGCGCCGCCGAGCGCCAAAACGGCTCCATGCTTTGCGTGGGCCTGGACCCCGAACCCACCAAGTTTCCTGAGCGCTACAAGGGCGATGCCAACAAAATTTACGACTTTTGCGCCGCCATCGTGGACGCCACAGCCGACCTGGTCAGCAGCTTCAAGCCCCAAATCGCCTACTTTGCCGCGCACCGTGCCGAAGGCCAACTCGAACGCCTGATGGAACACATGCGCCGTGTGGCCCCGCATGTCCCCATCATTTTGGATGCCAAGCGGGGCGACATTGGCAGCACCGCTGAACAGTACGCCAAAGAAGCCTTCGAGCGCTATGGTGCCGACGCCGTGACCCTCTCGCCCTTCATGGGCTGGGACTCGGTGGCGCCGTATTTGAAGTACCACGGCAAAGGTGCATTCTTGCTGTGCCGCACCTCCAACCCCGGTGGTGACGATCTGCAAAACCAGCGCCTGGCCTCGGTGCAAGGCCAGCCCCGCTTGTACGAACACATTGCCCAATTGGCGCAAGGCCCTTGGAACCTGAACGGTCAACTCGGTTTGGTGGTGGGTGCGACGTACCCGGCAGAAATCGAACGCGTGCGAGAACTCGCCCCGACATTGCCTCTGCTGATCCCCGGTGTGGGCGCACAAGGCGGCGACGCGGTGGCCACCGTCAAGGCCGGCTGGCGGGCGAATGCCGATGGAAGCAGTGCTGGCTCTGTCATCGTCAACTCATCGCGTGCGGTGCTTTATGCGTCGAGCGCCGACGACTTCGAACAAGCCGCTCGTCAAGTGGCGATGCAGACGCGGGCGACGTTGGAAGCGGCCAAGACATAAAGCCAAGCAGCTTTATGTTTGAGCCGTTTTTGACTGCTGCGCCTTGTAAACCAACTTGCGCGCCATGCTCCAGCGGTGCACTTCGCTGGGGCCGTCATAAACGCGGAAAGCCCGCATGTCCATGAAGATGCGCATCACGGGGGTCTCTGCGGTCACGCCTTGACCCCCCAGAATTTGCACGCAGCGGTCCACCACGCGCCACTCGGCTTCGGAGCAGGCCACCTTGGCCCGGCTTGACTCAAAGCCGCCCTTTTGGCCTTGGTCGAGCAGCCAAGCGGTGTGCCAGATGTGCAGGCGGGCGGTGTGCAGGTCGATGTCGTTGTCGGCCAACATGAAGCCCACGCCTTCGTGTTCGGCCAAGGGTTTGCCAAACGCCTGGCGGCGGCTGGCGTAGTCGAGCGCGATGTCGTGTGCACGGCGCGCCTGCCCGAGCCAGCGCATGCAGTGCGTCAGGCGAGCCGGTGCCAAGCGCACTTGGGCATAGCGAAAGCCCTGTCCCACTTCGCCCAGCACATCGCTGGCGGGCACACGCAAATTGTTCAGGTGCAGCACGCCGTGGCCGCCCGTGAAGCAGTTGTCCATCGCCTCCATGCTGCGCTCAAGCCGAATGCCCGGTTTGTCCATGTCGGTCAAAAACATGGTGGCTGTGCCGTCTTCCATGCGGGCCATGACGATGGCGTAATCCGCCCCTTCGGCGCCTGTGATGAACCATTTGATGCCGCTGATCAGGTAACCGTCCCCGTCGCGTACCGCGGTGGTTTGGAGCATGGACGGGTCGGCCCCTGCGCCTGGAGCAGGTTCTGTCATGGCAAAGCATGAGCGGGTGAGGCCCTGCACTTGAGGGCGCAGCCAGCGCTCTTTTTGAGCCGATGTGGCCACTTCTTCCATCAGGTGGATGTTGCCTTCGTCGGGTGCGTGGATGTTGAGTGCGGTGGGCCCCAAGTTGGAGTAACCGGCTTCTTCAAACACCACCGCTTTGGCGATGTGGCTCAGGCCCAGGCCACCCATCTCCACGGAGGCGTGCGGCGTGAGCAAGCCTGCAGCGCGTGCGCGAGACACCAGTTCTTCGCGCAAAGCTTGGGAGGGGCCGTGTGGGCCATGGCGTGGGTCGCCTTCCAGCGGGATGATTTGCTCGGCGATGAACTGGCGCGTGCGCTCACGCAGCGCAGCAATGTCCGGTGGGATGTCGAAATTCATGGTCAGGCTTTTGGGATGTTTTTATCAAGTTGTGTTGATTGGAAGGCTTGGATCTGTGCCGTGCTGTCCTGCCAGTGACTGCTTGTCGCATGGGTGTCTGGGAGGGTGGTGCGTTGCACACCTGTCATCTGCGTGGCATGCACGTTTTCGGGTCGGTGCTAGTCTGCACACAATGCTGGAGAGACTGTGCATTGATTGCGCTGAACAAAGGACAAGCCATGAAGCTTTACACCGCCCACCGCGCCCCCAGCCCCCGCCGGGTGCTGATGTTTTTGGTCGAAAAAAACATCACGGGCATCGAGATGGTCAACCTCGACCTCAACGGTGGTGAACACCGCAAGCCCGAATACCTGGCCAAAAGCCCGCTGGCCAAAGTGCCCGCGCTGGAGCTGGACGACGGCCGCGTGATCACCGAAACCCGGGCGATCTGCACCTTGTTGGAAGGCCGATTTCCTGAGCCCAACCTGATGGGCGTAGATGGTGACGAGCGCGGTTTCATCGAGATGGCCGACCGGCAGGTGGAGCTGTATTTGCTGGGCGGCATTGCCAACGCGATCCGCCACGGCCACCCGGGATTGGCGGCTTTGGAAAAACCGCAGTTCCCGGAGTTCGGTCGCTCCCAAGCCGAGAAAGTGCGTGAAGTGGCAAGGGGGTTTGACCAGCGCCTGCAAAGCCAGCCCTGGATCGCGGGGGAGCGTTTCACCATCGCCGACATCACCGCGTTTTGTGCGTTGGAGTTTGCCCGAGGCCTGATGAAGTTCGTGCCCGGTGACGAAGGCATGCCCGCCTTGCAGGCTTGGCGCGACCGCATGAACGAGCGGTCCAGCGCCAAGGTGTGATCAGCTGAACACGCCGCCGTAATCTTTGCGCAGGTCGTTCTTTTGCACCTTGCCGGTACCGCCCACGGGCAACGATTCGAGGAAGACCACATCGTCGGGCACCCACCACTTGGCCACTTGTGTGACCAGGAAATCGAGGATTTCCTGCTTCTCGAGGCTCTGGCCCGGCTTGCGCACGATGAACAGCAGGGGCCGTTCGTCCCATTTGGGGTGCTTGACGCCAATCACCGCGGCCATGGCCACAGCCGGGTGACCGATGGCGGCGTTTTCCAGATCGATCGAGCTGATCCATTCGCCGCCGGTTTTGATCACGTCCTTGGTGCGGTCGCGTATTTGCATGATGCCGTGCGCGTCGATGGTGGCGATGTCACCTGTGGGGAACCAACCGTCCACCAAGGCGGTTGTGTCGGCCTTGAAATAGCGCTCGATGATCCACTGGCCACGCACCATCAACTCGCCTTGTGAGCTGCCGTCACGGGGCAAGGTGACGCCGTGTTCATCGACGATCTTGATCTCGATGCCCGAGACGGTTTTGCCCTGCTTGGCCACGATGGCGTGTTGCTCGGCAGCGGGGCGCAAGCGATCAGCACGGCTCAGGTTGCTCATGGTGGCCACGGCGGTGGTCTCGGTCATGCCCCAGCCGTGGCGCACTTCCACGCCGTAGTTGTCCATGAACTTGGCGATCAGCGCCATGGGCATGGCCGAGCCACCCACGCAGGTGCGCTTCATGTGGGCAAAGCGCAAGTTGTTTTGCTCGACGTGTTGGATCAGCCCCATCCAGATGGTGGGCACGCCCGCGCTGATGGTGACCTGTTCGGTCTCCATCAATTCAAACAGGCTGGGGCCGTCGAGTTTGGGGCCAGGCAAGACCAGCTTGGTGCCCGCCACCAACGCGGCATAGGGGATGCACCAGGCGTTGACGTGGAACATGGGCACGACGGGCAAGATGGTCTCTTGGGTGGAGAGGCCGAGCACATCGGGCATGCAGGCGGTGGTGGCGTCCAGCACGATGGCGCGGTGCGTGTACAAAACGCCCTTGGGGTTGCCCGTGGTGCCCGAGGTGTAGCACAGCGCAGCGCCGGTCTGATCGTCCAACTCGGGCCAGTGGAGGGTGTCGCTGTGGCCGGTGATCAGGCTTTCGTAATTCATCACGCTCACTCCGTCGATGGCGGGCGTGTTGGCCGCATCGGCCAGGCACACCCAAGCGCGCACCTTGGGGCAATGCGCGGCAATGCCTTTGACCAGCGGTGCAAAGGTGGCGTCAAACAGCACCACCTCGTCTTCGGCGTGGTTGATCACATAGATCAGCTGCTGCGGGTGCAGGCGCGGGTTGCAGGTGTGCATGACCATGCCGCTGCCCGAAACCGCGTAATACGCTTCCAGATGGCGGTGGTTATTCCAGGCGATGGAGCCGACCGCGCTGCCCGCGTTGAGGCCCATGTGTGCCAAAGCGTTGGCCAACTGGCGAGCGCGTTGGGCGGTTTCGGCGTAAGTGGTGCGGTGCAGCGGGCCGTGCGTCTCGCGTGAGACGATTTCCTGGTCGCCAAATTGCGCAGCGCCGTGTTCGAGGATGCCCGAAATGAGCAGCGGACGGTTCATCATGAGGCCGGATGTGGTCATGGTTTTGTCTTCAGTGGTTTGAAATGTTTACAACAAGGCCGCGTACACCAAGTCGCGGAACAAGGGCCGATAGTAATCTCTTTGGTTGGGTGCCTGAACCATCAACATGGCATGCATGTCGAGCGCTGGGTCCACAAAAAACGTGGTGCCTGCGATGCCGCCCCAGTAATACAAGCCCACCGAGCCGGGCACAGGCGACAGCCCCAAGTGGGTGCGTACTGCAAAACCGAGGCCAAAGCCATGGCCGGGTGGCAGCAAGGTGCCGTCGGACGGTGTGCCGCCCAGGTGGTCGGCCGTCATGTAGTCCACCGTGTGGGGGCCGAGCAGGCGCACGCCATCGAGCGCACCCCGGTTGCGCAGGCAATGCAAAAAGCGGGTGTAGTCCATGGCGGTGGACATGAGGCCACCGCCGCCGCCCTCCATGGCGGGCACTTGGCGCGGCTCCAGAACTTTCATGGGCACACCACCGTCGGGGTCGTGCGCAAAGGGCTCGGCAATGCGGTGGTGTTGCTCGGGTGGCACGGCAAAGCCGGTATCGACCATGCCCAATGGGCCGAAAATCTCCGCCTGCAAAAATGCGCCCAAGCCTTGTCCACTGACCACCTCGACCAGCCGCCCCAACACATCGGTGGCGCGGCTGTAGGCCCACATGCTGCCGGGCTGGAATTGCAAGGGCAGTGCCGCCAGCGTTTGAGAAAACGTGGCATTGCTGCGCTCGCGTGAGTCGATTTTCACTTCACGGTATTGGCGTTGCACGGGCGAATCACCCAAAAACTCATAGGTCAGCCCCGCCGTGTGGCGCAGCAGGTCTTGCACCGTGGCTTCTTGCCGCACAGGCTGCAGACCTTGGGCCGTGGCTACCTGTTGCTTGGCGTACTCGGGCAGCCAACGGCTGACCGGGTCGTTCAAGAGCAACTGCCCACGCTCGACCAACATCATCACCGCCACCGACACGACCGGCTTGGTCATGGAGTAAATGCGGAAGATGCTGTCGGTTTTCATCGGCGCACCGGTGCTGGGGTCCTGCTGGCCCACGGCCTCGAACAAGCCGATTTTCCCGCGCCGGGCGATCATGGCCACCGCGCCGGGCAGTCGGCCGCTGGCCACTTCGCGGCGCAGCACGTCCATCAGGCGCTGCGTGCGCTCGGGACACAGGCCCACATCTACTGGGTTGGCGTGGGGCAAGGCGGTGTGCATGGTCATCGGGGGGCTCCGGTTGAAGGGTGTTTTGTACACCAGCCTTGTGGGGTGGGGTATCACCTGCGGCGCAGCAGCCGATTGGGCTTGTCGCTCATGTGTCAAAAGCCACGACCAGCTCATGAACAAGCAACAAACACTTCGTCAAAAATGGATGGACCACAGCGGGTGGTCCCAAACCCAAACCAGGAGAAAACCATGAGCCCATTGGAGATGCTGAAAAAAATCAACGCCATGGCCGAATTCAACCGCTGGTGCGGCATCGAGGTGACAGTGGCCGAACCCGGCTTTGTGGAAATTCAGATGCCTTGGCGTGCCGAGGTGGGGCAGTATTCGGGCTACTTGCATGCGGGCCTGATCGGCTCACTCATCGACACCGCGTGCGGCTTTGCAGCCGGTACCGTGGCGGGGCCGAATTTGCTGGCCGCCAACTTTTCGGTCAATTGTTTGCGCCCCGCGGTGGGCCACAAGTTCATCGCTCGGGCGCGTGTGGTCAAGCCCGGCAAAGCACAGGTGTTCACCAGCTGTGATTTGTTTGCGGTGGATGCAGAGGGTGAAAAGTTGGTGGCCAACGGTCAGACCTTGCTCACGGTGATCGCCGTGTGACCGGTTCAGCCGGGCAAATGGCCCTCAAGCTTGAGGCGCTGCAAAGCGCTGGCGCAAATACGCCACGATCGCGTCCGAGTCTTGCAGCCAACGGGTTTGGCCATGGGCTTCGGTGATCTTCAGGCACGGTACCTTGCTCGCGCCACTGCCTTCTTGCAATTCATTTCGGTTTGCTGCATGGTGCTGCGCGTCGCGTTTTTCAATGGGCAGCGACAGGCGTCGCATTTCCTGGCGCACTTTGATGCAAAAAGGGCAGGTGCTGAATTGGTACAGCGCCAGGCTTTGGCACTGCTGGTTCACGTTGGCTTGCGCCGCAGCTTCGCGCACCACGCCGGTGGGCTGGCTCAGGCGCTCTTTGAGCAGCATGACGGGGCCCAGCACGACGCGCAGGGTTCGGAAGAAGGCACGGATGACGGTTTTCATGGCGGTTTGAATTCTCAAAAAAGTGATGAATGAAGCGGGCGATGGCGCAGGGCCCTCAAAGCAAACGCGCCAAATAATGGCCCGTGAAGCTGGCCTTGTTCTTGGCCAATTGCTCCGGCGTGCCTTCGCCCAGCACGGTGCCACCGCCAGCGCCGCCTTCGGGGCCCATGTCGATCAACCAGTCGGCGGTTTTGATCACGTCGAGGTTGTGTTCGATGATGACGATGGTGTTGCCCGCGTCGCGCAACTGGTGCAGCACTTTGAGCAGCAGGTCGATGTCGGCAAAGTGCAGGCCGGTGGTGGGCTCGTCCAAGATGTAGAGCGTGCGGCCGGTGTCGCGCTTGGACAGTTCGAGTGCGAGCTTGACACGTTGCGCTTCGCCACCCGACAAGGTGGTGGCGCTTTGGCCTAAGCGAATGTAGGTCAGGCCCACGTCGAGCAGCGTCTGCAACTTGCGGGCAATGTTGGGCACGGCGCTAAAGAACTGGTGCGCGGCTTCCACCGTCATGTTCAAAATTTGCGCGATGTTCTGGCCTTTGAATTGGACTTCGAGCGTTTCGCGGTTGTAGCGCATGCCGTGGCAGACGTCGCAAGGGACGTACACGTCGGGCAAAAAGTGCATCTCCACTTTCACCATGCCGTCGCCTTGGCAGGCTTCGCAGCGGCCTCCGCCAGACGATGCACTCACGTTGAAGGAAAAGCGCCCTGGGCCATAACCGCGTTCGCGAGCCGCAGGCACCTCGGCCATCAGTTCGCGGATGTGCGTGAAAAGGCCGGTGTAGGTCGCGGGGTTGCTGCGCGGTGTGCGTCCAATGGGCGACTGGTCCACGTTGATGACTTTGTCGAAGTGTTCCAGGCCATTGATTTCTTCGTGCGTTGCGGCATCGCCCTGGGCGCGGTGGATTTGGTGCGCGGCGGCGGTGTACAGCGTGTCATTGACCAAGGTCGATTTGCCGGAGCCAGAGACGCCGGTCACGCAGGTGAGCAAGCCTACGGGAAACTTCACATGCACGTTTTTCAGGTTGTTGCCGCTGGCACCGATGATCTCGATGCAATCCTTGCCCGCTTGGTGCCGCTTGGGAATTTCGATTTTTTTTCGGCCCGACATGTACTGGCCGGTGACCGAATCGGGTGCGGCCAGAATGTCGGCGCAAGTGCCTTGCGCCATCACGCGCCCGCCGTGCACGCCCGCGCCGGGCCCCATGTCGATGACGTGGTCGGCCACGCGGATCATGTCTTCGTCGTGCTCGACCACCAACACACTGTTGCCGATGTCCCGCAGGTGCTGCAGTGTGCCGATCAGGCGGTCGTTGTCGCGCTGGTGCAAGCCGATGCTCGGCTCGTCCAGCACGTACATCACGCCCGTGAGCCCAGAACCAATTTGGCTGGCCAGGCGGATGCGTTGGGACTCGCCACCCGAGAGGGTGTCGGCGCTGCGGTCCAGGCTCAGGTAATTGAGGCCCACATCGTTCAGGAACTTCAGCCGCAAGGCAATTTCACGCACCACCTTGTCGGCAATTTCGGCCTTGGCGCCGTGCATTTTCAGCCCCTGAAAATACTGCTGCGACTCGCCCAGTGTGATGTGGCTGATCTCGTAAATGGCGCGGGCTTGCGCGCCTTCACCAATTCGGACATGGCGAGCCTCGCGCTTGAGGCGGGTGCCTTGGCAATCGGAACAGGCTTGCATGTTGCGGTAGCGTGCCAGGTCTTCGCGCACCACGGCCGAGTCGGTCTCGCGGTAGCGACGTGTCATGTTGGGGATGATCCCCTCAAACGGGTGCTTTTTGCTGATCTTCTTGCCCTGCGAGGCACCGGACTCCATCACGTAGCTGAACTTGATCTCTTCCAGCCCCGAGCCATGCAGCAGCACCTGTTGGTGCGCGGGCGCGAGTTTTTCAAAAGGCGTTTCGATGTCGAACTGGTAATGCTTGGCCAGGCTTTCCAGCATGCTGAAGTAAAAGCCATTGCGCCGGTCCCAGCCCTTGATGGCACCGCTGGCCAGGCTGAGCGAGGGGAAGGCCACCACCCGATCCGGGTCAAAAAACGCCATGGTGCCGATGCCGTCGCAAGTGGGGCAAGCGCCCATGGGCGAGTTGAACGAAAAAAGCCTGGGTTCCAATTCGCTGATGGAATAGGTGCACACCGGACAAGAGAACTTGGCATTGAACAGGTGTTCTTTTCCCGTGTCCATCTCCAGCGCCACGGCGCGATGCTCGGCCAGGTGCAGCGCGGCTTCAAAGCTTTCGGCCAGGCGCTGGCGCAGGGCGTCTCTTGCCTTGGCGTCCTCTTCAGAACGAACCTTGATGCGGTCCACTACCACGTCGATGTTGTGTTTCTCGGTTTTTTTGAGCGACGGCAGGTCTTCCACTTCATGAATCTGACCATTGATGCGAAAGCGCACATAGCCCAGCGCCTGCATCTGTTCGAAGACTTTTTCAAACTCGCCTTTTTTCTCTCGCGCAATCGGCGCAAGGACCATCAGCTTGGTGTCTTCGGGCAGGGCCAACACGGCGTCCACCATCTGGCTCACGCTCTGCGCTTGCAGTGGCAGTTGGTGGTCTGGGCAGTAGGGGGTGCCTGCCCTGGCAAACAGCAGGCGCAGGTAGTCGTGGATCTCGGTCACCGTGCCCACGGTGGAGCGCGGGTTGTGGCTGGTGGCCTTTTGTTCTATGGAAATCGCAGGCGACAGGCCCTCGATCAGGTCCACATCGGGCTTGTCCATCAGTTGTAAAAATTGCCGCGCATAAGCCGACAGGCTTTCCACATAGCGGCGCTGACCCTCGGCGTACAGCGTGTCAAAGGCCAGGCTCGACTTGCCCGAGCCCGACAAGCCGGTGATCACGACCAGCTGGTTGCGCGGAATGTCGAGGTCGATGTTTTTGAGGTTGTGCGTGCGCGCCCCCCGCACGCTGATGTGGGTTTGCCTGAGCGCCGACGCCAAATACCGCGCTGCATCGGGTTCTTCGGGCAAAAGTGAGGAGTCAACAAGTTTCACGGTGGGCGGCCAAGTCAGCAAAACCTTCGATTATCCCTGTCAACGCTGTTTTTGCACTTGCGCCAGACCAATCAGGGAGAATCCGGCTTGGGCTTGATGCCGCTGGCAAAAATCGTTGTGGGCGGGAAGGCGCAGGGGCTCTGTTGGCTTGGGTGCCGAAGGCTTGGGTCCATGCAAACTCCGGGCTGGGGTGGTGAGCTTGAGCGGGTGGGCTGGGGTGCCGGGATGACACTCGGCCTGGGCTTGCTGGGGGTCGGATTGGCCCCATAATTCGCACAACATTGAGGAGTTTTCATGGCATCCGTCAACAAAGTCATCATCGTCGGCAACCTGGGTGCCGATCCCGAAACCCGTTATTTGCCATCAGGCGATGCCGTCACCAGCATCCGCGTGGCCACCACCGACCGCTACAAAGACAAGCAAACCGGTGAGATGAAAGAGGCCACCGAGTGGCACAGCATCAGCTTTTTTGCCAAGCTGGCCGAAATTGCGGGCCAGTACCTGCGCAAGGGCAGCCAGGTGTATGTCGAAGGCAGCCTGCGCACCCGCAAATACACCGACAAAAACGGCGTTGAGAAATACGCCACCGACATCCGCGCCGACAGCATGCAAATGCTGGGCAGCCGACAAGGCATGGGCGGACCTTCCGAAGACGGCGGCGGCGGCGGTGGTGGTGCTTATGCGCCTCGTCCAGCGCCGGCGCGGCCTGCTACAGCCCCTGCACAACGCCCATCAGCGCCAGCGCCCAAGCCTGCGGCCAGCAGCTTCGACGACATGGACGACGACATCCCGTTCTAAAGACCAGGCCATAACGCCACGCAGTCCCGCTGCACTGGCGTGGCTTATAGCAAACCCGTTGCACCACCCCGGCTAACCTCAACTTGCGGGTGAACTGAACTTATGGAACTACGACAGCTGCGCTATTTTGTGAAAGTGGTGGAGGTGGGCAGCATCAGCCGCGCAGCGCTGGAATTGGATTTGGTGCAGTCGGCACTGAGCCAACAAATCACGCGCTTGGAGGGTGAATTGTCGACGCGTCTTTTGCAGCGCACCCCCCAAGGCGTCACGCCCACAGAAGCAGGCGTGGCCTTTTTTCGGGAAGCCCAGCTGACCTTGAGACACGCCGAGCAGGCTGTGCGCTCGGCCCAGCAGGCCCGCCTGATCGGCTCTGTCAGTGTGGGCTTGGCCCCCACGACCGCCGCAGTGTTGGGCTTGCCCTTGATGCAAGCCATGCGTGAACGCTACCCGGATGTGCGCCTGCACATGGTGGAAAGCATGTCGGGCCATTTGTCGGGCATGCTCAATGCGCGGCAGCTGGATTTGGCGGTCTTGTTTGACTCGCCCATCCGCGACAGTCAACACCTGCAAACCGCGCGCCGCTGGAGCGTTTGGCCATTGATCGAAGAAGATATTTTCCTGATCGCAGCGCGATCGACGCGTTCGTCCAAGGCACCGCAGAGCTTGTGCATGGCCGACTTGGCTCAAGAGCCTCTGATTTTGCCTACCGGGCCGCATGGCTTGCGCAGCACCCTCAATTCGGCTTTTGCCCGTGCCAAGGTCACGCCGCAAGTCATGCTGGAGATCGACTCCTTGACCATGCTGATGGATGCGGTCAGGTCGGGTTTGGGCGGCACTTTGCAGCCTTGGGCAGCCGTGTCCCGCTTGGGCCCAGAGCGTGACCATTTGTACATGGCCCGCATCACCGACCACCAAGTGCAGCGTGTGAACTTGCTGTGTGGGTTGTCCGACGAAGAGCTGTCGCCGGCCGCATTGGCCACCCGCGTGGTTTTGGCCGATTGCGCCCGATCGTTGGTGCAAGGCGGCGCTTGGCGGGGTTCGTCCATCAGCTCAACGAGATAGACGAGGGTTTGGCTTTGGGTATCACAAAAAGTGATGGCCCCATGCCCTGAAGGGCCTGCACAATCCTTAGCTATGTCTCTAAAGTCGGTTTTTTACAAACAAGAAGGGGACACACCATGGACTTGCAACTCCAACACAAAACCGCCTTGGTCACGGGTGCCAGCGTTGGCATTGGCCGGGGCATTGCCAAAGCCCTGGCCGCTGAAGGTGTGCGGGTGGCGGTGTCGGCGCGGCGTGTGGACAAACTTCAGGAATTGGCCGCTGAGATCGTGGCCGCAGGCGGTCATGCCCCGGTGATCATCGAGTCGGACCTGTATGCCGAAGACGCGGCCAAGCGCTTGTCAGAAGCCGCATTGGCCGGTTTGGGCAGCGTCGACATTTTGGTCAACAACGCCGGAGGCTCGCGCAGTTTCAAGGACTTGCATGTCAGCGAAGAAGCCTGGCAAGAGGCCATGACATTGAACTTTCACCGCCCACGTCAAGTGGCCGACGCTTTGATGGACCAGATGATTGCGCGCAAATGGGGCCGCATCATCAACATCACTGGCAAGAGCGAGCCCGAGCACACCAATGGTGCGTTTTGTGCCAAAGCCGGCCTACACAGTTGGGCGAAGGGCCTGTCGCGCATGGTGGGTAAGCATGGTGTCACGGTCAACTGTGTGCCGCCTGGACGCATCCATTCCGAGCAAATTTTTCGCAACTACACCCCTGAATACCGCCAGTGGCAGTGCGATAACGAAATCCCGATGGGCCGTTATGGTGAGCCTGAAGACATGGCCAATCTGGTGACTTTTTTGGCTTCGCCTTTGGCCAGTTACATCACGGGCGCGGTCATTCCGGTCGATGGTGGCCTGCGCAAGTACCAATTTTGAAGGCACACTGTGTCTGGCAAATTCCAATGGTTGAATAAAACGGAGACACCCATGAACCATCCTCCTCGCCGCTGGGTCCTCAGTGTATGTTTGTCAGCCTTGGCCTTTTGCACATGGCCTTCTTTGGCTCAGTCCCAGAGCGCGCCATGGCCCAGCAAGGCGATTCGTTTCGTCGTGCCGTTTGCTCCGGGAGGGACCAGTGAAATCGTGGCCCGTTCAGTGGCTGCCGAGTTGACGAAGCAACTTGGACAAAGCGTTTACGTCGAAAACAAACCCGGTGGTGCTGGTGTGAGTGCCATGCAAGACGTGGCCAAAGCTGCACCCGACGGTTACACCATGATCCTCACGCATGTGGGGACGCTGGCTGTGAACCCTTACATGCTCAAAAACCAGCCTTACGATGTGAACAAGGATTTCGTGCCCGTGACCTTGTTGGCCAAGGTGCCCAACGTGTTTGTCATCCACCCGGACTTGCCGGCCAAAAACTTCAAAGAGTTTGTGGCTTATGCCAAAGCCCATCCGGGGCAACTCAATTACGGCTCTGCGGGCAATGCCAGCGCAGGTCATCTGGCCATGGAGTACCTCAAGCTGGTCACGGGCATGTACATCACCCACATTCCTTACCGTGGCACGGGCCCGCAATTGACCGATTTGCTGGCTGGCCGCACGCAAGCCTCCTCTGCAGGCATGCCGGCCTTGGGTGCACACATCCGAAGCGGTAAATTGCGTCCCATTGCGGTGGGTACCCAGCAGCGCATCGCGGCCATGCCCAATGTGCCGACCGTGGCCGAACTGGGTTTCAAAGAATTCGAAACCTCGCAGTGGTATGGGATCCATGTGCCCGCAGGCACACCGCCGGAGATCGTCAAGCGCTTGCAAGAAGAGTCGCTCAAAGCCCTCAAGTCGAGTGCCGTGACGGAGCGTTTTGCCACCGACAACGCGGTGGGCGGGGGCGGTCCTTCCAGCGACTATGCGGCCTTCATCAAGAACGAGCAGCGCATCTGGAGCGACATCGTCAAACGTGCGGGCATCAAGCCGGATTGAATTTTCACGGGTATTGGAGTGGGCATGGGCTTGGATGTTTTGGTGATTGGCGGCGGCAACGCGGCCCTGTGCGCGGCCTTGATGGCCCGCGAAGCGGGGGCCAGCGTGATGCTGCTGGAGTCGGCACCGCGTGAATGGCGCGGTGGCAATTCGGGCCACACGCGCAATTTGCGCTGCATGCACGACGCGCCGCAAGACGTGTTAGTCGATGCCTACCCGGAGGAAGAGTTCTGGCAAGACCTGCTCAAGGTCACCGGTGGTTTGACCGACGAGCATTTGGCCCGTCTAGCCATTCGCCACTCGGCGACGTGCAGGCCCTGGATGGTCAAGCATGGCGTGCGTTTTCAGCCGTCTTTGTCTGGGGCTTTGCACACGGCCCGCACCAACGCGTTTTTCATGGGCGGGGGCAAGGCCTTGGTCAATGCTTTTTACCGCAGTGCCGAAAAATTGGGCGTGCAGATCCACTACAACGCCGAGGTGGATACCGTCGAATTGGACGAGGGCCGCTTTGTGGCCGCATCGGTCATGCACAAGCAGGCCGATGGCAGCGTTCGGCGCGAACGCATCGAGGCCCGTGCCTGCGTGATGGCGGCGGGGGGCTTTGAATCCAACCGCGAATGGCTGCGCGAGGCCTGGGGCCAAAACGAGCGGGGCGAATACCCGGCCGATCAATTCCTGATTCGGGGCACGCGTTACAACCAGGGCGTCTTGCTCAAACACATGCTGGAGCAGGGGGCTGACCGCATTGGCGACCCGACGCAGGCGCACATGGTGGCCATCGATGCCCGCGCGCCCTTGTACGACGGTGGCATTTGCACCCGCATCGATTGCGTGTCCCTGGGCGTGGTGGTCAACCGCGAGGGGCGCCGTTTTTACGACGAGGGCGAAGACTTCTGGCCCAAACGCTACGCGATTTGGGGCCGTTTGGTGGCGCAGCAGCCCGGGCAGGTGGCGTATTCCATCATCGATGCCAAGGCCGTGGGCCGATTCATGCCGCCCGTGTTTGAAGGCACGATGGCGGACAGCCTGCCCGAGTTGGCCCGCAAGCTGGGCTTGGATGAAGCGACCTTCATGCAAACCCTGAACGATTACAACGCGGCTTGCCGCGAAGGCAAGTTTGACCACACGGCGCTGGACGACTGCCACACCGAAGGGGTCACACCCGTCAAAACCCACTGGGCCCGGCCGCTGGACATTGCGCCTTATTACGCTTACGCCGTCAGGCCTGGCGTGACCTTCACCTATTTGGGATTGAAAACCGATGAGACCACCGCTGTGCGATTCAACAACCAACCCAGCCCCAACCTGTTTGTGGCGGGCGAAATGATGGCGGGCAACGTGCTGGGCAAGGGCTACACCGCCGGGGTGGGCATGACGATTGGCACGGCCTTTGGCCGCATCGCGGGCGAGCAGGCGGCCAAAGCGGTCATGGCCCAGAAGGAAGGAGCTTCGCATGCAAACGCTTGAAGCCCTGACCCAGGATGCCCGTGCTTTGGCGCGTGGCGAGATGACCGCGCCCGAAGCCGAAGTGGCCCGCCAAATGCAAATTTGCAACGGCTGCCGCTACTGCGAGGGTTTCTGTGCAGTGTTCCCGGCCATGACGCGGCGGCTGGAGTTTGGCAAGGCCGACATCCATTACATGGCCAATCTCTGCCACAACTGCGGCGCTTGCCTGCATGCCTGCCAGTACGCACCCCCGCACGATTTCGCCATTAACGTGCCCAAGGCGATGGCCCAGGTGCGGGGGCAGACCTATGCAGACTACGCTTGGCCACCCGCATTGGGCAGCTTGTACCAACGCAACGGCCTGACCCTGTCGGTGGCCTTGGCGTTTGGGTTGGCCTTGTTTTTGGCCCTGGCCATGTTGCGCCAAGGCACGCTGTGGTCAACCCCAGTGGCAGGTGGTTTTTATGCGGTGTTTCCGCACAATTTGATGGTCAGCTTGTTTGCGCCCATCTTTTTGTTTGCCGTGCTGGCGCTGGCGATGGGGGTGATGCGTTTTTGGCGTGATGTGACACCCGCCACCAGCGGGGCCGGTTTGACCACACCCGCTGCGGCCGAAGCCACAAATGCCGCTTTGCGCCTGAAGTACCTGGACGGTGGACACGGCGAAGGCTGCCACAACGAGGACGACGCCTGGACGCATGCCCGCAAGCGCTACCACCACCTGACGTTTTATGGCTTCATGTTGTGCTTTGCGGCCACCAGCGTGGCCACGCTGTACCACTATGTGCTGGATTGGCCCGCGCCTTACGATTTGACCAGTTTGCCCAAGCTGCTGGGCGTGATCGGTGGGGTGAGCTTGACGCTGGGCACGGCTGGTTTGTGGCGTTTGAACCTGCGCCGTCACCCGGACCACGGCGATGCGGCGCAAAAGCCCATGGACCGCGGGTTCATTGCCTTGCTCTTCTTGGTCAGTGTGACGGGTTTGCTATTGTGGTTGATGGGTCAAACCGCGGCCATGCCTTTGATGTTGGCGGTGCATTTGGGCGCGGTGATGGCCTTGTTCCTGACGTTGCCCTATGGCAAGTTTGCGCACGGTGTTTTCCGCACAGCGTCTTTGCTGCGCTTTGCCATCGAAAAGCGCCAACCCAACCGACTGGGGCTGGGCGGGGAGTAATTCAGCCGGTGGTCTGTGGGCAGGCGCTGGCCGACTGGATCACGCCGCCGCCCAAACACACCTCACCGTCGTACAGCACGGCGCTTTGGCCAGGCGTGACCGCCCATTGGGGATCGCTGAATGACAGCTCAAAGCCCCTTGACCCATCGGGCATGCCCAGCGCTTGCAGGTCGCAGGCTGCATCGGTTTGACGGTAGCGGGTCTTGGCGGCATAAGCGCCCGGCGCCGGGGCCTCGCCGGTGCACCAGCTCACATCGGTGGCTTGCAATTGGGGTGACAGCAGCCAGGGGTGTTCATGGCCTTGCACCACCCACAAGGTGTTGTTGGGAATGTCTTTGCGGGCCACAAACCAAGGGGTGTGTTCGCCCGCGCCCCGCAAACCGCGTGCTTGCAAGGCTTTCATGTCTGCGCCTTTGGCCTTGAGGCCGCCAATGCCCAGGCCCTGGCGCTGGCCCAGGGTGTAAAAGCTCAGGCCCACATGCTGGCCAATGGTGCGCCCTGATGGGTCTTTGATGGGGCCGGGTTCTTTGCTGATGTAGCGGTTCAAAAACTCGCGGAAGGGCCGCTCCCCAATGAAGCAGATGCCGGTCGAGTCTTTTTTCCGGGCGTTGGGCAGGCCAATCTCTTCGGCGATGCGGCGCACCTCGGTCTTGTTCAGTTCACCCACCGGAAACAGTGTGTTGGACAACTGCGCCTGGTTCAGGCGGTGCAAAAAGTAGCTTTGGTCTTTGCTGGGGTCCAGACCCTTGAGCAGCTCGTGGCGACCTGTCGTTGTATTGAGCCGTACCCGCGCGTAATGGCCGGTGGCGATTTTTTCAGCCCCCAAGCGCATGGCGTGGTCCAGGAATGACTTGAATTTGATCTCGGCGTTGCACAGGATGTCCGGGTTGGGCGTGCGCCCTGCTTGGTACTCGCGCACAAACTCCGAAAAAACCCGATCTTTGTAATCGGCTGCAAAATTGACATGCTCGATCTCGATACCCAGCACATCCGCTACGGCAGCAGCATCCACAAAGTCGATGTTGGACGCGCAGTATTCGCTGTCGTCGTCGTCTTCCCAATTTTTCATGAAGATGCCCACGACGTCATGGCCCTGTTGTTTGAGCAAATGGGCAGTGACAGCGGAGTCGACGCCGCCGGACAAACCGACGACCACACGGGTGGAATGGGACATGGCACCATTATCCCGCGATGGCTTGGATGGCCCGACAGGGGTGCAAATTTATAATGCCCAATGGATCCACATCAATGAATCAAAACTGCACTTGGTGCCATTACGGCAGAACTTTCCTGCGCGATGTCGCGCAGGGGATGTTCATCATCACCCACAGTGGATTGGCCATGGTGGGTTTGACCGCGCTCGCATTGGTGCTGGCCTTGTGGCTCCATCCGCAATGGCTGCATTCGGCAGAAGGGGCGGTTGTCAATTGGTTGCGCGATCGCCAAGTGCTGCTGTCCTGGCTGCCCCAAGACACGACAGAGCGTGCCACCGCCATGCGTTTGCAAGATCTGCCCAAGCCCCAGGCTGCGGTGGCCGAGTGGCTGGCCCGCAAATACAAAGTGGCCCCAGAGCCTTTGGCCGCTTTGGTGGCCGAGTCCTATGCTTTATCGAAAAAAACCAAGTTGGCCCCCCATTTCATCTTGGCGGTGATCGCCATTGAGTCGAACTTTCACCCCTATGTGCAAAGTCAAGCCGGGGCCCAAGGCCTGATGCAGGTGGTGACCGAGATCCATGCCAAACGCTACGAAGCATATGGTGGACGCCTCGCCGCCTTCGATCCGATTGCCAATGTGCGCGTGGGTGTGGCCGTGCTCGCCGATGCCGTCAAGATAAGAGGGGGCTCAGTGGAAGAGGGCCTCAAATTCTATTTGGGGGGTTATGCCCTGACACAAGATGGCGGTTACGTGGCCAAAGTGTTGGCCGAGCAGGCGCAATTGGATGGGGTGGCCGCCGGGAACAAACCGGTTTTACCTTGAAGGCGCAAAAGCGGTGGTCACCGTCAGAATGAACGGGGCTTCACTCCTTGATAAGGCGTTCAGGCCTGTAAGGGTGGCAAATGGGCGACAGCCGGGTCGGTGTGGATCACGGTCAGTGGAAAGCGTTGTCCAGCCAAGTGGTCTTCCATACAACGCAAAACCAAGGGGCTGCGGTGTTGGTCGGCACTGGCACGCACTTCGTCAGGGGTCATCCAGAGGGTGCGCACAATGCCGTGGTCGAGCTTCAGGTGGGCTTGCAAGGCCCCGATATCGCCGCAAAAGGCCATGCGCAGGTAGGTGATGTCCTCGCCAGTGGTGGGGCGCTGAAAGCGCGACAAGTAAATACCCACTAACGCTGTAGGCCTGAAAGGATGGGCTGTTTCTTCCAGGGCTTCACGGGCACAGCCCTCAGCAGGCGATTCACCCGGGTCCAGATGACCGGCCGGGTTGTTCAGGCGCAAGCCTTCTGGGGTGTGTTCTTCGATCAACAGGTATCGGCCCTCTTTTTCAATGATGGCGGCGACCGTGACATTGGGTTTCCAGCGTGTGTCCATGCTGGTGATTATCGATGTTCTTGCCAGAAAAACCTTGACATCGGTTAAGCTGGAGGATTGGTTATTTTTGATGGATTGAGCGAGGAGACAAACATGCAATCAGGCGATACCGCCGCCACGCCTCAGCGCATTGGCGTGCCCAAAGAGATTTTCATGGGCGAAAAACGGGTGGCCACGGTCCCCGATGCGGTGACCAAACTGGTCAAACTTGGCTTTGCCGTGGTGGTGGAGCAAGGTGCGGGCGAGCTGGCCGACCTCTCGGATGCGGCTTATGTCGAAGCCGGCGCCACGATTGCGCCCAGCGCAGCGGCCCTTTGGAGCGGCTGCGACATCGTCTTCAAGGTGCGCGCGCCAACGACCGAAGAAGTGGCCTTGATGCACGAAGGCCAGACGCTGATCGGCTTTTTGTGGCCCGCCCAAAACCCCGATTTGATGCAACAGCTCGCGGCCAAAAAGGTCACAGCCCTGTCGATCGACGCCCTGCCCCGCACACTCAGCCGCGCCCAGAAAATGGACGCGCTGACCTCGATGGCCGGTGTGAGCGGTTACCGCGCTGTGGTCGAATCGGCCAATGCCTTTGGCCGTTTCTTCAACGGCCAGATCACGGCCGCAGGCAAAGTGCCCCCAGCCAAAGTGTTTATCGCTGGTGCCGGTGTGGCCGGTTTGGCCGCGATTGGCGCGGCTGCCAGTTTGGGCGCCATTGTGCGCGCCAACGACACCCGTGCCGAAGTGGCCGACCAGGTCGTGTCGCTCGGCGGTGAATTCGTCAAAGTGGACTATGAAGAAGAAGGCTCGGGCGGCGGCGGTTACGCCAAGGTCATGAGCGAAGGCTTTCAGGCCGCACAGCGCGAGATGTACGCCAAACAAGCCAAAGAATGCGACATCATCATCACCACCGCGTTGATTCCCGGCAAACCCGCCCCCAAACTGATCACCGCCGAGATGGTCAAGAGCATGAAGCCAGGCAGCGTGATCGTGGACATGGCCGCCGAGCAAGGCGGTAACTGCGAACTGACCGAGCCGGGCCAGTCGGTGGTCAAGCACGGCGTGACCATCGTGGGCTTCACCGACTTGGCCTCGCGCATGGCACGCCAGTCTTCCACCTTGTATGGCACCAACCTGTTCCGTTTGACCGAGGAACTGTGCAAGACCAAAGATGGCGTGATCAACGTCAACATGCAAGACGACGCCATCCGGGGTCTGACCGTGATCAAAAACGGCGAAATCACCTGGCCTGCGCCGCCTTTGGTCGCTGCGCCCAAGCCTGCGCCTAAGCCCGCTGCTGCGCCTGCAGCCAAAAAAGGCCACGGCCATGGAGAGCCCTCAGGACCCATGCCTTTGGGCCAATTGCTCACCGTTTCGGCCGTGGCCGCTGTGTTGCTGGTGCTGGTGGGTGCCTATGCGCCGGCTGCTTTCCTGTCGCACTTCACGGTGTTTGTGTTGGCCTGTTTTGTGGGCTACATGGTGGTCTGGAACGTCAAGCCTGCGCTGCACACCCCGTTAATGAGCGTGACCAACGCCATCAGCTCCATCATCGCCATTGGCGCTTTGGTGCAGATATCGCCCCTGGCTGCGGCTGGGCGTCCCAACACACTGATCGCCATCTTGGCTGCTTTGGCTTTGGTGCTCACCGCCATCAACATGTTTGGCGGCTTCGCCGTGACCCAGCGCATGCTGGCCATGTTCCGAAAATAATGATTTTGGGGACAGATCTTCAGCTCTGTCCCCAGCTGATTGAGAAAAGAGACCTTCATGACCTCTAGCCTTTCAACGGTCGCCTACATTGGCGCAACCATTCTCTTCATCCTCAGCCTGGGCGGTTTGTCCAACCAGGAAACCGCACGCCGCGGCAACTTCTACGGCATGATCGGCATGAGCTTGGCCGTGCTGGCCACGGTGTTTGGCCCGCAAGTTACAACCGAGGGCATCCCCATGATTTTGGGCGCCATGCTGTTGGGCGCGATCATTGGCCTGTATGCGGCGCGCAAAGTGCAGATGACCCAAATGCCCGAGCTGGTGGCACTCATGCACAGCATGGTCGGCATGGCGGCGGCGCTGGTGGGTTATGCCACGTATGTGGACCCTGAAGCCGCCAAAAATCTGGACAGCGCAGCGCATGCCATCCACGCAGGTGAAATTTACATCGGCATCTTCATTGGTGCTGTGACTTTTTCCGGCTCGGTGGCGGCATTTGGGAAGTTGTCTGGCCGCATCGGCGGCAGCCCTTTGTTGTTGCCCGCTCGCCACTGGCTCAACTTGGCGGGTTTGATTGCGGTGATTTACTTTGGCCGTGAGTTCATGAATGCCCATACGGTGCAAGAAGGCATGCTGCCCTTGGTCATCATGACCGCCATCGCTTTGCTGTTTGGTATCCACATGGTCATGGCCATTGGCGGCGCCGACATGCCGGTGGTGGTGTCCATGCTCAACAGCTATTCCGGCTGGGCCGCCGCGGCCACCGGCTTCATGCTGAGCAACGATTTGCTGATCGTGATCGGGGCCTTGGTCGGCTCCAGCGGTGCCATCTTGTCTTACATCATGTGCAATGCCATGAACCGCAGTTTCATCAGCGTGATCGCTGGCGGCTTTGGCACCACCGCTGCTGCGCCCAAGGCTGCAGGTGATGCGGCTGAACCGGTGGGCGAGGTCAACCCCATTTTGGCTGCCGAAACAGCCGAGATGCTGCGCGAGGCCAAGAACGTGATCGTGGTGCCCGGTTACGGCATGGCGGTGGCGCAGGCCCAACACACGGTGTTTGAAATCACCAAGCACCTGCGCGAAAAAGGCGTGAACGTGCGCTTTGGCATCCACCCCGTTGCCGGCCGCATGCCTGGCCACATGAACGTGTTGCTGGCCGAAGCCAAAGTCCCTTACGACATCGTGTTCGAAATGGATGAACTCAACGACGACTTCCCGGACACCGACGTGGCCATCGTCATCGGTGCCAACGACATCGTGAACCCGGCCGCGCAAGACGACCCGACCAGCCCGATTGCCGGCATGCCGGTGCTCGAAGTCTGGAAGGCCCGCACCAGCATCGTGATGAAGCGCTCCATGGCCAGCGGCTATGCCGGTGTGGACAACCCGCTCTTTTACAAAGACAACAACCGCATGTTGTTTGGCGATGCCAAAAAGATGCTCGACGAGGTGCTGATGGCCCTGAAGTCCTAAGACATCCGCGCATCGGTAAAAACGAGGGGGTGAACATTGTTCACTCCCTTTTTTGGGCGTAAACCCCGAGGTTTTCAATGTCAGTCAGGCGTCAGATTTACGGTAGACTGAACCGCAGGAGAACCCGATATGAACGCAAATCCGATTTGGCTCAAGAGTTACCCCGAAGGTGTCCCCGCCGACATTGACCCGACCCAATACAGCTCCTTGGTCGGTTTGCTCGAAGAGAGTTTTTCCAAGTATTCAGAACGCGTCGCTTACAGCTTCATGGGCAAAGATTTCAGCTTTGCCCAGGTCGACCAAGAAAGCTTAGGCATGGCGGCTTACCTGCAGTCTTTGGGCATGAACAAAGGCGACCGGGTGGCCATCATGATGCCCAATGTGCCGCAGTACCCGGTGGCGGTGGCCGCTGTTTTGCGTGCGGGTTTTGTGGTGGTGAATGTCAACCCTTTGTACACCGCCCGGGAACTGGAGCATCAGCTCAAGGATTCGGGTGCCAAAGCGATCGTGATCATCGAAAATTTTGCAGCCACACTCGAAAAATGCATCGCGCAAACCCCCGTGCAGCACGTGGTGTTGGCCGCGATGGGCGACCGTTTGGGCCTGCTCAAAGGCAGCTTGGTCAATTACGTGGTGCGCAGTGTCAAGAAGTTGGTGCCCGCCTTCAATTTGCCGCAAGGCGTTCGATTCAACGAGGCCTTGAGCAAGGGGCGGCAACTGGCATTTCGCAAACCCGAACTCTCGGCCGATGACATCGCTGTCTTGCAGTACACCGGGGGCACCACGGGTGTGTCCAAAGGCGCTGTGCTGTTGCACCGCAATGTGATCGCCAACGTCTTGCAGTCGGAGGCCTGGAACGAGCCCGCGATGAAACGCCTGCCAGCGGGCCAGCAACCCACCTCGGTCTGCGCCTTGCCGCTGTACCACATCTTCGCGTTCACGGTGAACATGATGCTGGGTTTGCGCATGGGCGGTAAAACGATTTTGATCCCCAATCCGCGCGACTTGCCTGCGGTGCTCAAAGAACTGTCCAAGCACACCTTCCACAGCTTCCCTGCTGTCAACACCTTGTTCAATGGCTTGGCCAACCACCCTGACTTTGGCACGGTGAATTGGTCGAATCTCCTGGTGTCTTTGGGCGGTGGCACGGCTGTCACTCCCAATGTGGCCAAGTTGTGGTTAGAGAAAACCGGTTGCCCTGTTTGCGAAGGCTATGGCCTGTCTGAAACCAGCCCCTCGGCCAGTTGCAACCCCACCATCAGCAAGTCGTTCACGGGCACGATTGGTGTGCCAATTCCTGGCACCTTCATGAAGCTGCTGGACGATGAGGGTCAAGAGGTGACGACACCTGGCATGCCTGGCGAGATCGCCATCAAAGGCCCACAGGTCATGGCCGGTTATTGGCAACGCCCAGACGAAACCGCCAAGGTCATGACGGCCGATGGCTTCTTCAAATCGGGTGATGTGGGCACCGTCGATGAGCGTGGCTACTTCAAGATTGTGGACCGCAAGAAAGACATGATTTTGGTCAGCGGCTTCAACGTCTACCCCAACGAGGTGGAAGAAGTGGCATCGGCTTGCCCTGGCGTGCTCGAGTGCGCGGCCATTGGTGTGCCCGACGAAAAAACCGGCGAGACGGTGAAGTTGGTGGTAGTCAAAAAAGATCCCGCCTTGACCGCCGAGCAGATCATGGCCTACTGCCGCGAAAACATGACCGCTTACAAGCAGCCTCGCGTGATCGAGTTCCGTGATGAGCTGCCCAAGACTCCCGTGGGCAAAATTTTGCGGCGCGAGTTGCGCAACAAAGTTTGACTTTGATCTGACCCGGATGCGCCGGGACAACCTCCAGCGGCCACCATTTCAATGTTAGCCGTTTTCAATGGGCGGCCTGTTTTGAGACAAGCACCAAGGAGTGACCCCCAGTGCAACGTGGCTTGACGGTCGGCGGTGACCGCTTTGACTCGACCACTGCCGAAAGCTTGGCCCTGCGACCACGCAACTGCGTTCGCTTTACTTGAGCCAGCCGCGACGGCGGAAATACCACATGGGCACCACGGCACTGGCCACCATCAGGGCCAATGCGTAAGGGTAGCCCCAGGTTTGCGACAGTTCGGGCATGTACTGGAAGTTCATGCCATACAGGCTGGCAATCAAGGTGGGGGGCAACAAGGCCACGCTGGCCACAGAGAAGATTTTGATGATCTTGTTCTGGTTGATGTTGATGAAACCCACGGTCGCGTCCATCAAGAAGTTGATCTTGTCGAACAAAAAGGCCGTGTGCGAGTCCAGCGAGTCGATGTCGCGCATGATCTGTCGCGCGTCTTCAAACTGTTCGGCGTTGAGCATCTTGGAGCGCATCATGAAGCTCAGAGCACGGCGCGTGTCCATCACGTTGCGACGAATGCGCCCGTTCATGTCCTCTTGGCGAGCAATGGCGCCCAGCACTTCGCTGGCCATGGCGTCGGTCACGTCGCCAGACAGCACGGTATTGCCCACTTTTTCAAGTTGGTCGTAAATGCCTTCCAGCGTGTCAGCCGAATATTCGGCATCGGCGTCAAACAGCTTGAGCAGCACTTCTTTGGCGTCTTCGATCAGCCCGGGCGCTCGGCGCGCACGCATGCGCAGCAGGCGAAAAACCGGCACGTCTTCGTCGTGGATAGAGAACAGCACGCCCTGGCTGCGCAAGTTGGCGTTGTGCTGGTTCAAGATGAAGGCGCAGCGGACGGTGCGGGGCTCGTCATCGTCGGCGATCAAAAAGTCGGAGCGGATGTGCAACTCGCCGTTGTCTTCTTCGTAAAAGCGGGCCGATTCTTCAATGTCCTCGTCCATCGCATCTTCCGGGATGGACAAGCCGAAGTATTGTTTGATCCACCGTTTTTCTTCTACGGTGGGCGACTCCAGGTCGACCCAGATGGGCTGAAAGCGGGAAAGTTCTTCCAGTGACTCGATCTCTTCTTGAAAGAGACGGCCGTTGGCGAGGGTAAAGATGTTGAGCATGGCGAATCCGAAAAATGGCCAAGTGCCAAAAGTTCAAAGGGGCGGCGAAGTGTTCTTTGCAGCTTTCGAACGATGGGCAGGGTGCTCAATGCGTCCGAAAGCTACCGACTCGGGGTAGTTTCCACAGCGTTATGTCTCCAAAAAATAGCTGTTGAATTATCGCACCGGATAGCCCGCCGGTGGGCTTTGCGGGCTGCGATTTCGTGGCCCTGGGCCTCAGGTGTTAGGTTCAGTTCATTCATCTGCACCGACCCATGACCCCTCATTTGACCCCGCGGCGAGAGCGCTGGCTGCTCTTCACGCTGGCTGGCATCCAGTTCACCCATATTCTCGATTTCATGATCATGATGCCATTGGGGCCGCAATTCACGGCCTTGTTTGACATCAGCAATGCCCAATTTGGTTTGTTGGTCTCGGCCTACACCCTGTCGGCAGGCCTGTCAGGCTTGATGGCCTCCACCTACATTGAGCGTTTTGACCGCAAGCCATTGCTGTTGAGCATGTACACCCTGTTTGGGCTGGCCACGCTGGCGTGTGGACTGGCGCCCGACTATGTTTGGTTGATGGTGGCGCGTGTGGCGGCGGGTTTGTTCGGCGGGGTGCTGTCTGCTTTGTCCCAGACCATCGTGGCCGATGTGATCCCTTTTGAGCGACGGGGCCGAGCCATGAGCGTGGTGATGACTTCGTTTTCGGTGTCCACGGTGGCGGGCGTTCCTTTGGGTCTGTTTTTGGCAGCCAACCTGAGCTGGCATGCGCCTTTCTTTGGCATTGCTGTGTTGGTGGGCTTGCTGGCGTTGGGTGCTTGGCAAACCTTGCCCCGGCTGGACGCCCACTTGCACCATCCCGAGCGGGTGAGCGTGTGGCGGGGCATTGGCCAAGTGCTGGTGGAGCCTAACCACCTGAAAGCCTTTGGTGTATCGGGCCTGATGATGTTTGCCGGCTTCACGGTCATTCCTTACATCACGATTTACCTGCAATCGAATGCTGGCATGCAAACCCATCAAGTGCCTTGGATTTACCTGTGTGGTGGCGTGGCCACTTTGCTCAGTGCCCGTTATTTCGGCCGCCTGACGGACCGGGTGGGCAAGGTGAAGGTGTTTCAGCGTTTGGTTTTGGCGGTGACGCTGCCGTTGATGGCCAGCACCCTGTCTCAGGGCTTGCCTCTTTGGGGCTTGCTGGTGGTTTCGACCTTGTTATTTACCATGATGAGTGGCCGCATGATCCCCGGCATGGCCATGATTTCTTCTGCTGTGGAACCGCGTTTGCGCGGGACCTTCATGACCCTCAACTCGGCGGTTCAGTCTGCTTCGATGGGCTTGGCGGCCTTGATCGGCGGACTCATCATTGGTCGCGATTCGCAAGGTCAGCTCACTGGGTACTGGATCGCCGGTTTGTTGGGCGTTGCCGCCAGCTGCCTCAGTGCCTGGCTGGCCGGGCGCTTGCGGATGCACAGTGCGCCCGTGGCATCGAGCAACGTGACTTGACGCAACTCCTGTTTGGTTTCAAACAGCACGATAGCACCAAAAACAGTCTGCAGGCCCAATCGTCATGGTCTTTTCGGGTTTAACCCGCGACGCCTTGCTTTTCGAGTCGACGGGGCGCATAGTGGGCTTGAGCCACCCCGACGGTGGTTTCGGAGCCCTGCTCAGGCAGGGCTTTTTCACCCTGAATCCATGGAGACGACGACTATGAACTTGATCATCAGCGGGCATCATCTCGAAGTGACCCCAGCTTTGCGCCAATACGTCACGGGGAAACTCGACCGAATCACCCGGCATTTCGACCAAGTGGTGGACGTCAAAGTGCTTCTGACCGTCGAAAAGCAAAAAGAAAAAGAAAAACGCCAACGTGCTGAATGCAATATCCATGTCAAAGGCAGCGACCTGTTCGCTGAAAGTGCCCATGAAGATTTGTATGCTGCCGTGGATGAGCTGGTGGACAAACTGGACCGCCAAGTCGTGAAACACAAAGACCGCATCACCGAACACCACCACAGTGCCCCCAAACGCATGATGTGAGAGCGTTGGCTTTGTGTCCAAACCGGGGCCACAATTTGTGGCCCTTTTATATGGGCGAAAAAAATGGGCCAAGGCGCTTCAAATGGCGAGGCAAAAAGTCGCGTCCGGTCACGAAAAAGTGGGGGCCCTTGGACAAGGTGCATAATCCGGCCTCGAACATGAACCGTCTTTCATCCATATTGCCAGTTGCCCAAGTTCTTGTTGGTGTGGAAGCCACCAGCAAGAAACGCGCATTTGAAGAAGCCGGACTTCTCTTTGAGAACCTGCACGGTTTGTCTCGCGCGCTGGTCACCGACAGCCTTTTTGCCCGGGAGCGATTGGGCTCCACCGGTTTGGGTCATGGCGTGGCCATTCCGCATGGTCGCATCAAGGGCCTGAAAGCCCCCATGGCTGCCGTTTTTCAGTTGGCTCAGCCCATTGGTTTTGACGCCCCTGACGAGCAACCGGTCAATTTGTTGATTTTCTTGTTGGTCCCTGAGGCCGCCACACAAAAGCACCTGGAAATTCTCTCGGAGATCGCCGAATTACTGAGCGACACTGTTTTGCGTGACAACATCAAGAACAGCACCGTTCAAGCCAACCTTCACCAATTGATTGCGCAGTGGCAGTCTGCCCAAACCGTCTGATCGACTGAGCACGGTGTTTTGGCGATGAAACCGACCGTCATCAGCGCAGACCTCTTGTTTGAAGACCACCGACACAGCCTCAAGTGGCAATGGGTGGCGGGTTTGGGGGCTTCCGAGCGCCGGTTCGACGAGGTGGCTGTGCGCGAAGCCCGATCGGGTGCCGATTTGGTGGGTTATCTCAATTACATCCACCCGTACCGGGTTCAGATTTTGGGGCCACGCGAAGTGGCCTACTTGAGCAATGCCACGCCCGAAGACTGTGCAAGGCGCATTGCCCGCATCGTCACGTTGGAGCCGCCGATGTTGGTGTTGGCCGATGGCCAAGCAGCGCCCGACGCCCTGCTCTCGATGTGCGAGCGCGCACAAATTCCGATGTTTTCGACCGACCAGTCCTCGGCGTTTGTCATCGATGTGCTGCGGGCCTACTTGTCCAAACACTTTGCCGACCGCACGACCATGCATGGCGTGTTCATGGACATTTTGGGCATGGGGGTCCTGATCACTGGCGAATCCGGCTTGGGTAAAAGCGAGCTGGGACTGGAGCTGATTTCGCGTGGCAATGGCTTGGTGGCCGATGATGCCGTGGACATGTACCGCATCAACCAAACCACCATCGAGGCGCGGTGCCCCGATTTGCTGCAAAACTTGCTCGAAGTGCGTGGCATTGGTTTGCTGGACATTCGGGCCATTTTTGGCGAGACGGCGGTTCGCCGCAAGATGCGCCTGAAGCTGATCGTTCACTTGGTGCGCAAAGAAACGCTGGAACGTGACTATGAGCGCTTGCCTTCGGAGCCCTTGGTCCAGGATATTTTGGGGATTCCGGTTCGGAAAGTGGTGATTCAAGTGGTCGCGGGCCGCAACATCGCGGTGTTGGTGGAAGCCGCTGTGCGCAACACGATTTTACAATTGCGCGGCATTGACACCTACCAGGAATTCATTGATCGGCAGCGGCGCGCCATGGAGTGAGCGCCGCCGGCCCTCAGCGTTGGTGATGAGGGCAGGGTTTTCGTGTGCAATGCGCGTACAGACTCAAGGCGTGGTCGGCGATCACAAAACCTTTGGCTTCGGCCACGGCTTGTTGGCGTGACTCGATCTCAGGGTCGTAAAACTCTTCTACCCGTCCGCAATCCAGGCACACCATGTGGTCGTGGTGCTGGCCTTCGTTGAGTTCATAAACCGCTTTGCCGCTTTCAAAGTGGTTGCGGCTCAAAATTCCGGCTTGCTCAAACTGCATCAGCACCCGGTAAACCGTGGCCAAGCCCACGTCGGTGTTGTCCAGCAACAGGTGCCGGAAAACATCTTCCGCCGTCATGTGCCGTTGCGCGCCACTTTGGAATATTTCCAGAATTTTCAGGCGCGGCAATGTGGCTTTCAGACCATTGTTTTTCAGTTCGTCAATTTGGCTCATGGTCTAGGGCGTCTGGGTGGTTGCCAACGGCGCAGGCTTGGAGCTACCGCTACAATGAGCTGATCATATCGGCCAGTCCTCAACCATGACAGCATCCCTGACTTTCCCTGCGACAGGCGCTCGCCTGGCCATGCTCTACATGTGCGCCGGTTTGGCCGGTTGTGGCAGCATCGCCAACTTCAGCCAGGACACGTTCAAGCCCTATGTTCCTGAGGTGGTACAGGGCAATTTTGTTTCCAAAGAGCAGCGACAGGCCATCGTTGCCGGCATGTCGCGTGCACAGGTCAAGGACATTTTGGGCACGCCTTTGGTGACCAGTCTGTTCCATGCTGACCGTTGGGATTACACCTTCAGCATCCGGCGCCAGGGTGTATCCCCTCAGAGTTTTCAGCTCACTGTCTTTTTCAAGAACGATGTCGTGAGTTCGGTGGACAGTGGCGACTTGCCCAGTGAGTCCGAGTTTGTCGACCGCTTGCGTGTGCAACGCAAAGCGGCTCCCGCGACCAACTTGCAGGCCAGCGAGGAAGACTTGAAGAAATTCCCGGTCAATCCAGCCCCAACCAGTCCCCAGCCTGCGGCCAGCTTGCCCGCCAGTTACCCCCCCTTGGAGCCAGCACCCCGCTGAGGGGTGTATTGCCTTTCTTGGTGTCCGAGGGTGTGCCCCATTTTCATAGAAACGACATGACTCAATTGACTCGCTTGCCCATCGCCGTTGCTGGAGCCTCTGGCCGCATGGGGCATATGCTCATTGAAGCCATCATGGCCACTGAAGACTGCCAACTGGCCGGTGCGCTCGACATCGCCGCCAGCCCAGCGCTTGGGCAAGATGCGGCTGCCCATTTGGGCAAGTCCAGTGGTGTGGTGGTCACCTCGGACTTGCACGCAGGCCTGCAGAACGCCGGTTGTTTGATTGACTTCACCCGGCCAGAAGGCACACTGGCCCATTTGAAGGTTTGCCGCGAATTGGGCGTCAAAGCCGTGATTGGCACGACCGGTTTCACCGATGCGCAAAAAGCCGAAATTGCCGAAATCGCCAAAGACATCGCCATCATCATGGCCCCCAACATGAGCGTGGGCGTCAACGTCACGCTCAAGTTGTTGCAAATGGCCGCCAAAGCCATGTCCACAGGCTACGACATCGAAATCATCGAAGCCCACCACCGCCACAAGGTGGACGCGCCATCTGGCACGGCCCTCAAAATGGGTGAAGTCATGGCGGAGGCACTTGGCCGTGACTTGAAAGAGTGCGCCGTTTACGAACGCTACGGCCACACCGGTGAGCGGGATCCTTCCACCATTGGTTTTTCCACCATCCGTGGCGGCGACATTGTGGGTGACCACACGGTGTTGTTTGCCGGCATTGGAGAGCGCATCGAAGTGACCCACAAATCGTCGAGTCGCTCAACCTACGCGCAAGGCAGTTTGCGGGCTGTGCGTTACCTGGCCACCCAGCAGCGCGGTTTGTTTGACATGTTTGATGTGTTGAACTTGCGCTGATGGCACCACCAAGGCTGCCATGAACCTCAACGACTTTTTGCTCCACAGCGACCTGGTCAGCCGCGTTCTGGCCCTGATTTTGTTGGTTTTGTCTGTGGGCAGCTGGGTGGTGATGGTCTGGAAATGGCGCTTGCTTTCTCGTGTGGGCGTGGACATGCGCCGAAGCATCGCCGCTTTTTGGCAAGCCCCGGCGTTCGATGACGCCCGACAACGGGTGGCTCAGTTTGACCGTGACAACTGCCTTTCCCCCTTGCTCGAAGCCACATTGCTGCCCGTGGGCGGGACGTTGGCTTGTGCCGGTGAACGCCAAGCCCAACTGACCCGGGTGTTGCGCGATGCCCTTCAAACGGTGGTGAAACGCCTGCAGTGGGGGCAGCTTTGGTTGGCTACCGCTGGTTCCATTTCGCCTTTTGTGGGACTTTTGGGCACCGTCTGGGGTATTTTTAACGCGCTCACCGGCATCGCCGATGGCGGCCAATTGACCATCGACAAAGTGGCGGGCCCTGTGGGCGAAGCCCTCATCATGACGGCGGCAGGCTTGGCTGTGGCCATTCCCGCCGTCTTGGGCTACAACGTTTTGGGGCGGCAAGTGAACCAGGTCGAGGCCGAGCTGGAAGGCTTCGCCCACGATTTGCGTGGTCTGCTGTCTGACCCGCAGGACTGAGCCATGGCCTTTGGACGACTGCACACGCACAAACCAGACGCCCCCATGAGCGAGATCAATGTTACCCCCATGGTGGACGTGATGCTGGTTTTGCTGGTCATTTTCATCATCACAGCGCCCTTGATGACCAGCGCGATCCGACTGGATTTGCCCCAAAGCGAGGGTGCAGAGACCGGCGCAGCGCCTTTGGCTGTCACTTTGGTGGTGGACGCGCAAGGGGACTTGTTCTTGAACGACAAGCCCATCACCCCCGAAGCCCTGCGTCAGCGCCTGTCCGATGCGGCCCGGCGCAACCCCAACACCGAGCTGGAACTGCGGGCTGACCAGTCGGTGCCTTACGGCCGGGTGGTGGAGGCCATGGGCCTGGCCCAAAAAGCGGGCCTGTCGCGCATCGGTTTTGTTGCCCAGACGCCGTCCGTCCCCAAGCGCTGACCGGTCAAGCCCGCGAACCAAGACACACGATGCCACCAAGGCGGGTCACCCGTCCTGCGGGTCACCAACGCCGATCAACCCATCCAGAACAACATGCGCGCCAGCCTACAATTGCAGGCTATGCAAGACAAGTACAACCACCTCGAAGTCGAACCCGCAGCGCAGTCCCGCTGGACGGCCCGCGATGCCTACCGCGTCACCGAAGACGCCAGCAAAAAGAAGTTTTACGCCTGCTCCATGCTGCCTTACCCCAGCGGCAAGCTGCACATGGGCCATGTGCGTAACTACACCATCAACGACATGCTCACGCGCAGCCTGCGCATGAAGGGCTTCAACGTCTTGATGCCCATGGGCTGGGACGCGTTTGGCTTGCCGGCCGAGAACGCCGCCTTGAAAAACGGCGTGCCCCCCGCCAAGTGGACCTGCGACAACATCGCCTACATGAAAAAGCAGATGCAGGCGATGGGTTTGGCGGTGGACTGGTCGCGCGAAGTGGCGACTTGCGATCCGACCTATTACAAGTGGAACCAGTGGTTGTTCCTCAAAATGCTGGACAAAGGCATCGCTTACCGCAAGACCCAAGTTGTGAACTGGGACCCGGTGGACCAGACGGTGCTGGCCAACGAACAGGTGATCGACGGCAAGGGTTGGCGCACGGGTGCCCCGGTGGAAAAGCGTGAAATTCCGGGCTATTACCTGAACATCACGGCTTATGCCCAAGAGTTGCTTGACCATGTGCAGATCGGCAACGACAAGGCGACGCTGAACGGTTGGCCCGACAAGGTGCGCCTGATGCAGGAGAACTGGATCGGCAAAAGTGAAGGCGTGCGTTTTGCATTTCCGCACAGCATTGCAGGCGCTGACGCTGCTTTGATCGGTGACGGGAAGATGTACGTCTTCACCACCCGCGCCGACACGATCATGGGTGTGACCTTTTGCGCGGTGGCCGCCGAACATCCGCTGGCGCTGCACGCGGCCACACACAACGCCGCCCTGGCTGCATTCCTCGAAGAATGCAAAACCGGTGGCACCACGGAAGCCGAGTTGGCCACCCAAGACAAAAAGGGCATGGCCACAGGCCTGTTCGTCACGCACCCCTTGACTGGCGCGAAGGTCGAGGTCTGGGTGGGCAATTACGTGCTGATGAGCTATGGCGACGGCGCTGTGATGGGCGTGCCGGCGCACGATGAGCGTGACTTCGCTTTTGCTTTGAAGTACGACTTGCCTATTCGTCAGGTGGTTGGCCTGGCTCCGGCCGTGGCGGGCTTGGCCTCCGGTTCGTCAGTCGCAGGCTCCGATTCCTCTGCGGCGGCCAGCCCTACAACGGCCTCCGTTTTGGGTGCAGGTGGTGCTGCATTTGATGCGAGTGCCTGGCAGGAGTGGTACGCGACCAAAAACGGTGTTTGTGTCAACTCTGGTGCGCTCGATGGTCTGAGCTTCAAGGCAGCGGCCAACAAGGTGGCTGAACTGCTGGCCGCCAAAGGTTTGGGCGAGAAGAAAACCACCTGGCGTCTGCGCGACTGGGGCGTGAGCCGCCAACGCTACTGGGGCACGCCGATCCCCATCATCCATTGCGAAGAACACGGCGCGGTGCCGGTGCCTGAAAAAGACCTGCCTGTGGTGCTGCCGCAAGACTGCATTCCTGACGGTTCGGGCAATCCGTTGCACAAGCACGAAGGCTTCCATGCGGGGGTCACTTGCCCTGTTTGCGGCAAAGCAGCCCGGCGTGAGACCGACACCATGGACACCTTTGTGGATTCGTCCTGGTACTTTATGCGCTATTGCGACCCGACCAATGCCGAGGCCATGGTGGCAGGCGGCACCGATTACTGGATGCGGGATCAGCACCAAGCCAAGGGCGGCAGCGGCATGGACCAGTACATCGGTGGTATCGAGCACGCCATCTTGCACCTGCTGTACGCGCGTTTTTGGACCAAGGTCATGCGCGACCTGGGTTTGGTCAAGGTCGATGAGCCTTTCACCAAGCTGCTCACGCAAGGCATGGTGCTGAACCACATTTATTCGCGCCGCACGGCCAAGGGTGGCAAGGATTATTTCTGGCCGCACGACGTCGAGCATGTGCTCGACGAGACCGGCAAGGTCATCGGTGCCAAGCTGAAGAACGAAGCGGACAGTGGCGATGGCCGTTTGCCCGTGGGCACCGCCATCGACTATGAAGGCGTGGGCACCATGTCCAAGTCGAAGAACAACGGCGTGGATCCTCAAGACCTGATCGAAAAATACGGTGCCGACACCGCACGTCTGTACACTATGTTCACCGCACCGCCCGAAGTGACGCTGGAGTGGAACGACGCGGCCGTGGAAGGCAGCTACCGCTTTTTGCGCCGCGTTTGGAACTTCGGATTCAAACACCACGCGCTGCTGCGCTCGGCCACAGCCCTAAACCTGAGCCAAGCGGTTTTGGGTGACTCGGCCAAGACCTTGCGCCGCGAAATGCATCTGGTGCTCAAGCAAGTGGGCTATGACTACGAGCGCATGCAATACAACACCGTGGTCTCGGGTTGCATGAAGCTGCTCAATGCATTGGAAGACTTCAAACCCGATGGCAGCGCAGGGGACACTGCCGTCCTGTGCGAAGGCGTTTCGCTCTTGATGCGCATGCTGTACCCCGCCTGCCCACACATCACCGATGCCCTCTGGCAAGAGCTGGGCTATGCGCAAGCTGTGGGTGAGTTGCTCGATGCGCCTTGGCCCACGGTGGACGAGTCGGCTTTGGAGCGCGATCAGATCGAATTGATGCTGCAGATCAACGGCAAACTGCGCGGTGCCATTTGGGTACCGGCCGCCGCCGACAAGGCACAGATCGAAGCCGCGGCCTTGGCCAGTGAAGCCTTTGTCAAGCAAGCCGCAGGCGCTGCCCCCAAAAAGGTCATCGTCGTGCCCGGTCGCTTGGTCAACATCGTCGTTTAACGCCAGCATGCCACCCGCACGCCGATCTTTTTTGAGTGCTTTGAGCTTCGGGCTGGTTTCAGCCGGCTTGGCGGGCTGCGGGTTTCAGTTGAGACAAACCAACGATTTTGCGTTCAAGACCTTGTACGCGAACTTCTCGACCACCTCCCCTTTGGGGGTGGAGCTGCGGCGCAATTTGTTGGGTACGGGACGCGTCGTGCTGTTGACCGAGCCCCAAGACATGCAAAAGGCCGATGCCATTCTCGACATCCTGAGCGAAGAACGCCAGCAGGTGCCCGTGAGTGTGAGCGCTACAGGCCAGGTGCGCGAGTTGCAACTGCGCTTGCGTGTGCGGTTTCGTTTGCGCACGCCGCAGGGTGTCGAACTGATCGAGTCCGTTGAGCTTTTTCAACAACGCGACTTGAGTTTCACCGAGTCAGCGGCGCTGTCGAAAGAAATCGAGCAAGGCATTTTGTACCGCGACATGCAGACCGACATCGTGCAGCAGATCATGCGCAGGTTGTCTGCGGCCAAGTTGCGCAGCCTGCCTTCGGTACCCAAGCCTTGACGCAGGCGCACTGAGCAGTCTCATGCAATTGGCCCTTCCCCAGTTGACGGCGCACCTGCAAAAAGGTTTGCGCAGCTTGTACGTTTTGCACGGTGATGAGGCCTTGCTGATCCAGGAGGCCGCCGACGCCATCCGCGCGAGCGCACGGGCGCAGGGCTACACCGAGCGCAGCGTGCACACCGTGTCCGGTGCGCATTTCGACTGGAGCGAGGTGCTGGCCGCAGGCGGTTCACTGAGCTTGTTTGCCGACAAACAAATCGTGGAGCTGCGCATCCCATCCGGCAAGCCCGGCAAAGAGGGCAGCACCGCTGTCCAGCAAATCGTCGCGTCTGCACAGGGCAACGACAGCACGCTGACCCTGGTGTTGTTGCCACACTTGGACGCCCCCACCCGCAAAGGAGCCTGGTTTGGTGCACTCGAAAACGGCGGCGTGTCGATCCAGGTCGATCCTGTGGCGCGCAACGCCTTGCCCCAGTGGATCGCGCAGCGCTTGCAGCAGCAGGGCCAGCGTGTGGTGGCGGGCGAAGAGGGCCAGCGCACCTTGCATTTTTTTGCCGACCGCGTAGAGGGCAATTTGCTCGCTGCCCACCAAGAGATTCAAAAACTCGGTTTGCTTCATCCCCCCGGCGAGCTCAGCCAAGCGCAAGTCGAGTCTGCCGTGGTCAATGTGGCCCGTTACGACGTGTTCAAGCTGTCCGAGGCGGTGTTGTCTGGTCAGGTCGCTCGGGTGCAACGCATGCTCGATGGTTTGCAGGCCGAGGGCGAGGCCGCAGTGTTGGTGCATTACACCTTGGCCGAAGACATCCGCGCCTTGAAACGCGTGAAAGACGCCATCGCCAACGGCAAACCCATGCCCATGGCCTTGCGCGAGCAGCGGGTCTGGGGACCTCGTGAACGTTTGTTTGAGCGCGTGTTGCCCCGCATGACCGAAGCCCGTCTGAATGGCCTCTTGCAAGCGGCCCACCAGGTGGATGGGATCGTCAAAGGCCTGAAAGTGCCCGAATGGCCGAGCGACGGCTGGCAAGCCCTACAGCGTCTGGCCGTGCGCTTTTCCCGCTTTTGCGTTGTCCGCTGATTCGGCCGAAGGGCGCCCCTGCACCCACCCGGTTGGCATCTGCGAAAATGATCAAATGACTGAAATGAACACTGCCGAACATGTCCGGGCCCTGGGCCAGCAGGCCAAACAGGCCTCTGCCTTGATGGCCAAGGCGTCTGCGGCCACGAAAAAAAAGGCTTTGCGCCATTTGGCCGCTTTGCTGCGTGAGAACACCCAAGCCCTGCAGCAAGACAACGCCCAAGATCTGGTCCGAGCCCAGGCCAATGGCCTGGCCGAACCTCTGGTGGACCGCCTGCGCCTGACCCCCAAGGTGCTGGAAACCTGTGCCCAAGGCTGCGAGCAGTTGGCGGCCATGCCCGATGTGATCGGTGAGGTCCTGGGCATGAAGCAAATGCCCAGTGGCATCCGGGTGGGCCAGATGCGGGTGCCCATTGGTGTGTTCGGCATGATTTTCGAGAGTCGCCCCAATGTGACGATCGAGGCGGCCAGCCTGTCGATCAAGAGCGGCAACGCCTGCATTTTGCGCGGTGGCTCCGAGGCGATTGAATCGAACAAGGCATTGGCCAAACTGGTGCAGCAGGCCTTGACCGAAAGCGGCTTGCCCGTGCAGGCGGTGCAACTGGTGCAAACCACCGACCGCGCCGCCGTGGGCCAACTCATCACCATGCCGCAGTTTGTGGACGTGGTCATCCCACGCGGCGGCAAGGGCCTGATCGCGCGCATCAGCGCCGAAGCCAAGGTGCCTGTCATCAAGCATCTGGACGGCAATTGCCACACCTATGTCGACGATCCGTGTGACATTGACATGGCCGTGAAGGTGGCCGACAACGCCAAAACCCAAAAATACAGCCCCTGCAATGCGAGCGAAAGCCTGTTAGTGGCGCGTGGCGTGGCGGCAGATTTTTTGCCCAAAATCGGTGTCATCTATGCCGTCAAAGGTGTGGAAATGCGCTGCTGCCCCAAGGCCAAGGCCATCTTGAGCCAGGTCACCGGAGCCAAGCTCCAAGACGCCACCGAGCAGGACTGGTTTGAGGAATACCTCGCGCCCATCATCAGTATCAAGGTGGTCGAGGGCTTGGACGAGGCGATCGCGCACATCAACCACTACAGCAGCCACCACACGGACGCCATCCTGACGCGCGACCACATGCACGCCCAGCGCTTTTTGCGCGAGGTCGATTCGGCCAGCGTCATGGTCAACGCCAGCACCCGCTTTGCCGATGGTTTTGAATACGGGCTGGGTGCCGAAATTGGCATCAGCACCGACAAATTCCACGCCCGGGGCCCGGTGGGCATCGAGGGCCTGACCTCGCTCAAGTACGTTGTGCTGGGCGAGGGCGAGGTGCGTTCTTGACCGTCCAAGCCTGTGTGTTGCGGCACACAGCGCCTTCGCAGGTATCGGCTGGGTGCTTGCAAAGGCTTTCACCCGCCGCCTATGATCCCTTTGTTTCAGTTATTTCTGCCCCATAAAGGTCGCCCATGGTTCCCCATCTCGTCACTGCCCTGACCGGCCCCATCAATGAGCTGGAGCAGCGCATTTTGGACTCTATGCCCGCCATTGAGCGCTGGTTCCGTCTGGAGTGGATGGAGCACACCCCGCCCTTCTACACCTCGGTCGACATCCGCAACGCAGGCTTCAAGCTCGCACCTGTGGACACCAACCTGTATCCCGGTGGCTGGAACAACCTGACGCCCGAGATGCTGCCTTTGGCGGTGCAGGCGGCCCAAGCGGCCATCGAAAAAATTTGCCCCGAGGCCAAAAACCTGCTGATCATTCCGGAAAACCACACGCGCAACACCTTCTATTTGGCCAATGTGGTTCAGCTGCAGCGCATCTTCCACATGGCCGGTCTGAACGTGCGCCTGGGCTCGATCAATCCCGACATCAAGGAAGCGACCACCATCGAGCTGCCCAACGGTGAGAGTGTCACCCTGGAGCCAGTGGTGCGCAGCAAGCACCGCTTGGGCCTCAAGGATTTTGACCCCTGCACGATCTTGCTCAACAACGACCTTTCGGCCGGTGCCCCGGGCATTTTGGAAGAACTGCATGAGCAGTTCTTGCTGCCGCCTTTGCACGCCGGTTGGAGCGTGCGCCGCAAAACCAAGCACTTTGAGTGCTACGAAGAGGTGGCCAAACGGTTTGGCAAGCTGCTGGGCATTGACCCCTGGCTCATCAACCCGATGTTCAGCCAGTGCGGCGATGTGAACTTTGCCGAAGGCACAGGCATGGATTGCCTGCGCAGCAATGTGGATGCCTTGCTCACCAAGATCAAGCGCAAGTACAAGGAATACGGCATCAACGAAAAGCCGTTTGTGGTGGTCAAGGCCGACAACGGCACTTACGGCATGGGCATCATGACCGTGCGCGATGTGGCCGATTTGGATATCCTGAACCGCAAAACCCGCAACAAGATGAACGTCATCAAGGACGGCCAGACTGTCAACGACGTGATCATCCAGGAAGGTGTGCTGACCAACGAACGCATCAACGACGCCGTGGCCGAGCCGGTGGTCTACATGATGGACCGCTATGTGGTGGGCGGTTTTTACCGCGTGCACGCCGAAAGAGGCGTGGATGAGAACCTGAACGCGCCGGGTGCCAGCTTTGTGCCTTTGGCCTTTGCCGACACCCCGCACCTGCCCCAGCCGGGCGTGAAGCCCGGTGCCAGCGTGCCCAACCGCTTTTATATGTATGGCGTCATTGGCCGTTTGGCCATGCTGGCCGCCAGTTATGAGCTGGAAGCGACCGATCCTGAAGCCGAGGTTTACGACTGAGGGGCGGGTGGGGATGGCCGCCAAAGTTGCTGCAGTGCAACATTTTTCCGATCCCGTCCATGACAGATGAGCGGTACAGGCGCAAAATAGCGGTCTTCAAGTCTTCTGGTCCGACTCGATCGGGCTGTCCTTTGTGTCCTCTTCAAAATCCCCACTCTTTGCATTGACTCTCGGCGCCATTGGCGTGGTGTATGGGGACATCGGCACCAGTGTGCTGTATGCCATGAAAGAGGTCTTTGGCTCTGGCCATGTGCCGTTCACGCCCGATAACGTCTACGGCATCCTGTCCATCTTTTTTTGGACCTTGACCACCATCGTGTCGGTCAAGTACGTGGTGTTGGTCCTGCGGGCTGACAACCACGGTGAGGGCGGTTTGGTGGCCATGTTGGCGCTGGCTTCCCAATCGGTGAAAGACAAGCCTCAGTTGCGCAAAGTGTTGCTGATGGTCGGCATCTTTGGCACCTGCCTGTTTTATGGTGATGGGGTCATCACCCCGGCGATCTCGGTGCTCTCAGCTGTAGAGGGTCTGGAGATCATCTCCCCCACTTTCAAAAAGGCAGTCATCCCGCTGACTCTGGTGATTCTGTTCCTGCTGTTTTGGGTGCAAAAGCGCGGTACAGCGGGCATTGGGAAATTCTTTGGCCCCATTACGCTGGTCTGGTTTCTCGCCATCGCGGTCTTGGGTATATCGCACATCGTGCAGCGCCCCGAAATCCTCTTCGCCATCAGCCCGCATTACGCCTTGAGCTTCATGTGGAACGAGCCCGGTACCACCTTCATCATTTTGGGCGCGGTGGTCTTGTGTGTCACGGGCGGAGAAGCCCTGTATGCCGACATGGGTCATTTTGGCAAAAAACCGATTCGACTGGCCTGGTTCAGTGTGGTCATGCCTTGCTTGGTGCTCAATTATTTTGGGCAAGGCGCTTTGTTGCTGGCCGAGCCTGAGGCGGTGAAAAATCCGTTTTACATGATGGCCCCCGATTGGGCCTTGTTGCCCTTGGTGGGCTTGGCCACCATGGCCACGGTGATCGCTTCGCAAGCCCTCATCTCTGGTGCGTTCAGTGTTACCAAACAGGTGATCCAACTGGGTTACCTGCCGCGCTTGCATGTTCAGCACACCAGCGAAACCGATACGGGTCAAATTTACATGCCGTTTGTGAATTGGGGCTTGTTTGTGGCCATTGTTCTGGCCGTGGTCATGTTCAAGTCGTCCAGCAATTTGGCGGCTGCTTATGGCATTGCGGTGTGTACCGACATGTTGATCACCACGGTGCTGACTTTCTTTGTGATCCGCTATGCCTGGAAACTGCCGCTGGCATTGTGCATTGCAGCGACCGGCTTTTTCTTGATCGTCGATCTGGCGTTCTGGGCCTCCAATATGCTCAAGTTGTTGGACGGCGGCTGGTTCCCGTTGTTGATAGGTGCGGCGATTTTCACCCTGATGCTCACCTGGAACGACGGCCGACGCCTGCTCAATGAATCGCTGCGCTCCGATTCCTTGCGCTTGACCGACTTTCTGGACGCTGTCTTCATCGCCCCCCCCACAAGGGTGGAGGGCACGGCGGTGTTCTTGACGGCCGAGACGGGCACAGTGCCCAATGCCTTGCTGCACAACCTCAAGCACAACAAGGTGTTGCACCAACGCAACCTGTTTGTCACCGTGCGCAGCCACGAAATCCCCCGCATGGACGTTGACAAACGTCTGAACGTCACGCCCTTGGGTCATGACTGCTGGCAAGTCATCGTCAATTACGGCTTCAAGGACAACCCAGACCTGCCTTCGGCATTGGCCACCATCCAGGGCGATGGTTACAAGCTCGATCCGATGATGACCAGCTATTTCCTCTCGCGTGACATCGTGATCCCCACCATCGGCGGCGGCATGGCCACTTGGCGTGAAAAATTGTTTGCCAACATGCACCACAACGCCAGCGGCGCAGCCGAGTTCTTGAACCTGCCCACCAACGGCGTGGTCGAGTTGGGCTCCAAAATCGAAATTTAAACCAGCGAACCCATCGCTTCGCCCATGACGATAGGGCGTGTCGGCGTCCAGTCGGCCTTGAACTGCATCATCCCTTGGGGGAACAGCATCACCACGGTGGAGCCGAGCAAAAAGCGGCCCATCTCTTCGCCTTGGGTCAAGGCGATGTTGCCCATCTCGTAGGACCACTCCCGCACTTGGCCGGGGCGCGGTGGGTTGACCACGCCGTGCCACACGGTGGCCATGCTGCCCACAATGGTCGCGCCCACCAGCACCATCACAAAAGGGCCGTGATCGCCTTCAAACACGCAGACCACCCGCTCGTTGCGGGCAAACAAGCCCGGCACGCCGCGGGCTGTGGTTGGGTTGACCGAGAACAAATCGCCTGGCACATGAATCATGCGGGTCAGGCGACCGGCGCAAGGCATGTGGATGCGGTGGTAATCGCGTGGGCTCAGGTAAAGCGTGGCAAATTCGCCGTCCTGAAACTGCGCCGCCAACGCCGCGTCGCCACCCACCAAGGCGAGTGTGCTGTAGCTGTGGCCTTTGGCCTGAAAGACCTGATCGCCTGCAATCGGGCCGCACTGGCTGATGGCCCCGTCCACCGGGCTGACAAAAGCTGCAGTGGCCCATGGCCTGGCATCGTCACGCAAGGGGCGTGTGAAAAACTCGTTGAAACTCTTGTAGCTGGCCGTGTCCGGGTTGGCCGCTTCGGCCATGTTCACCTTGTAGCGGCGAACAAAGCGGTCGATGATGCCGGTGGTCACGCTCCCCCACTGGCTGCCCGCCACCCAGCCCGCAAAGACGGTCAGGGCTTGTTTGGGGATCAGGTATTGCGGCAAAACCGCCAGGCGGTCAGAAAAGGAGCTGGACATGTGGTGGCCGCAGGGGCGGATCAAAGGAAGACACTGATTTTATCGGCCCGCCCGCAGGCACAATGCGGCCATGAACTCCCCATTGCTTTCGGTCGACCACCTGGTCAAACGCTACGGCGACACCACGGTGGTCAATGACCTGTCGTTCCACATCAACCCCGGCGAATGTCTGGGCGTGATCGGCCCCAATGGCGCAGGCAAAACCACCACGCTGCGCATGTGCTTGGGCTTGGCGACCCCCGACAGTGGCCGCATGTCTTACTTTGGGGGCCTGCAAATGCCTCAGGACGCCTTGGCCATCAAGGCCCAGTTGGGCGTGGTCGCGCAGATGGACACGTTGGACCCGGATTTCACCGCCGAAGAAAACCTGCTGGTCTTTGGTCGCTACTTTGGCCTGCCCGATGCGGTGATCCGCGAGCGCATTCCGCCTTTGCTGGAGTTTGGCGCGCTCAGCCACAAAGCCCAAGCCAAGCCCGGGGAGTTGTCGGGTGGCATGAAGCGGCGCTTGAGCTTGGCCCGCGCCCTGATCAACCAGCCTCGCCTTTTGATGCTGGACGAGCCCACCACGGGTCTCGACCCGCAGGCGCGCCACCTGTTGTGGGAGCGCCTGCAGGTGCTGCTGCAAGAAGGCAAATCCATTTTGCTGACCACCCACTTCATGGACGAAGCCGAACGCCTGTGCTCGCGCCTCTTGGTGCTGGACCAAGGTCGCAAGATCGCCGAAGGCAAACCCCGGGATTTGATCGCTGAACACCTGGAGCCCGAAGTGGTCGAGGTGTTTGGCCAAGGCGCCGTGGCGCTGGCGCAAGAGGCCAGCTTGAAAGCGCTGACGGGCCGGGTGGAAGTCAGCGGCGAGACCGTGTTCTTTTACACCCAAGACAGCCGCGCCTTGATGCATGCATTAGAGGCCTGGCCTGCGCTGCGCACCTTGCACCGCCCTTCCAACCTGGAAGACCTGTTCCTGAAGTTGACCGGACGCCAGATCCGCGAAGAAGGTTGAAGGCCAGCACACCATGAGTCAAATTCAAAACAACATCTGGGCCGCGCCTCGCCTCTCGATGCGTTGGTGGCCTGTGTTTCAACGCAACTGGCTGGTCTGGAAAAAGTTGGCCCTGCCCAGCTTGGTGGGCAACATCGCCGAGCCGCTGATGTGGCTGGTGGCCTTTGGCTACGGCATGGGCTCTCTGATCGGCCAGGTTGAGCAGGGCGGCGAAAAGGTGCCGTACATCCTGTTTTTGGCCAGCGGCAGCATCTGCATGAGTGCCATGAACGCGGCGACCTTTGAGGCGCTGTACTCGGCGTTTTCGCGCATGCATGTGCAAAAAACCTGGGACGGCATCATGAACGCCCCAGTTCGCCTGGACGACGTGGTGATGGCCGAAATGCTCTGGGCCGCTTTCAAGTCCTTGTTCACCGTAACGGCCATTCTGGGTGTGATGCTGGTGCTGGGTATCAGCCACAGCTGGAAGCTGCTGGTCGCCTGGCCCGTGCTGTTGGGTGTGGGCATCACCTTCAGTTGCATGGCGCTCATTTTCAATGCGCTGGCCAAGGGTTACGACTTTTTTACCTACTACTTCACCTTGTTCCTCACGCCCATGATGTTCCTCTCGGGCATCTTTTTCCCGCGTGAACAACTGCCAACCTTTGTGCGCGTGATCGCCGACTGGCTGCCGCTGTCGGTGGCCGTCGATTTGGTGCGCCCGCTGTTCTTGGACCGCTGGCCAGACCAGCCGCTGCGCCATGTTCTGATGCTGGCGCTGTTTGCGGTGGTGTCGTTTTGGGTGGCGCTGGCGCTGACCCGCAAGCGGTTCAGGAGCTGAAGCCTGGCCCCGTGAGGCCTTGGATGCCTCGTTGGTTTAATGCAACATTTCAAAGCGGCAAGGTGGAAAGCCACCAAGATCAGGTAAAAGCCTGATGTTGGTATTTTTGTCAAAAACCTGTTTTTGATCCTTTTAGAGTTATCCATGAAAAAAATCCTCGTTCCTACCCTGATCGCAGCCGCCATCGGCGCCATGGCTTCTGCGGCCCAAGCCCAGACGGCGCCCGCAGCGCCTGAAAGCACCTTGTCTTACAACGTGGGTGTGACCACCGATTACCGCTATCGCGGTATTTCCCAGACCCGTCTGCAGCCCACCTTGCAAGGCGGTGCAGACTACGCCGACAAGAGCGGTTTTTATGTGGGTGCTTGGGCCTCGGGCATCCAGTGGATCAAGGACACGGGCACCACCGTGGGTGTGGGCGGCATCAAAGGCGGTTTGGAGTTGGACCTTTATGCGGGCTACAAAGGCGCTGTGGGCGATGTGGCCTATGACGTGGGTTTCCTGCGCTACCAGTACCAAGGCAACAACCT